>CAZACR010000038.1:0-10820 GCA_964483715.1 uncultured Clostridia bacterium | reverse complement strand
TGGCGGTAGCCGTAATCATCGGCGCGGCGTTCGGCGCAATCGTAACCGCAATGACAAACGGCATTATCAAACCCTTAGTCGATTACGCAATGAGCGGAATGAACGACGGAGCGGCAGGACTTATCACTATGTTAAAGCCCGCTTATATGCAGCAGCCCGACGTGGAAGGTAATTTGGAAACGGTTATCGATATGGCAAACTCCATCTACATAGACTGGGGCACGCTGATTATGAAGATAATCGACTTCCTTGTAATAGCTCTTGTACTGTTTGTAATCATCAAAGTATTTATGAGCTTGAAGAACGCATCCGTAAACGCTCACGAAAAGACTAAAGCAAGAATTGCAAAGAAGCTTGAAAAACAGGGTATGAGTGCGGAAGAAGCGCAGGCTCAGGCAGAGGCTCAGGCTGCAGCGGAAGAACCCGTAGCGCCCGCAGCTCCTTCAACCGAAGAACTTCTTGCCGAAATCAGAGATTTGCTTGCGGCTCAGAACGCTAAAAAGGACTGATTGGAAATAAGAAAAAAACGCCGGCCGAGGAAAAATTTTCCTCGGTCGGCTTTGCCTTTGCCCACGTTTTTGTTTTTGTCAACTTTTTTACGGTCGCATAAATAAAATTTTGTGCAAAAAAATTTGAAAAATAGTTATTCAAACAGTTTTCATTTGCCTATATATTGTGTTATAATTACAGTAACTTTTGAAAATATTGTGTTATACGGTAACGAAAGTAAATCCCGAACGGAACGCTAGTACGAAAAACCAAACATTAAGAACTCCGATAACGGGCAGCATAATCATAAGCAGCATATTCTTCAGTTTAAAGCGCGTTATGAACATCGTTACGTATATGCCGATAGCACCGCCCAAAAGTGCGGAAAGTATCAGTTTTCCGTCGCCCGAGTTGAGCTTGCTCTCGTCTGTTAAATATTCGTTGCGCTGTGATAGAAGCAGCATAACGGAATACACGTTAACGGCGACTATATAGGCGGCAAAGATAATGTATAAAAGCAGCATATAAATTAAGTATGCCGCAAAATTCAAACTATAATACGGGAGATAAAATATGGCGAAAGTTGCTGTGATTATGGGCTCTAAATCCGATTTGCCGGTTGTAAAGCCTGCGATAACGGTTTTAAAGAATTTCGGAATAGAGGTTGAAGTGCGCGTAATATCTGCTCACAGAACGCCCGAAGAAGCCCACGAGTTTTCCGCAAACGCAATAAAGAACGGTTTTGAGGTCATTATCTGTGCGGCGGGTAAAGCCGCTCACCTCGGCGGAGTTATAGCGGCTTCCACAACCTTGCCCGTTATCGGCCTGCCCGTAAAAACGGATATGATGGGCGGACTTGACAGCCTGCTTTCGATAGTGCAGATGCCCTCGGGCATACCCGTAGCTACCGTCGGAGTGAACGGCGGCGAGAACGCAGGCATACTTGCTGCGCAGATTCTGGGCGTAAAATACCCCGAAATCGCAGTTAAGCTCGGTAAATACAAACAGCAGATGAAAGAAAAAATCAACGCTGACGACGCAGCCGTTTGCAAAGAGGCGGCAGAGTTTTAGCATACGCAAAGTACCCGCAAACATTGTGGGTATTTTACTTTTTAAAAAATAAAAATTCTATCTTTTAAGGAGATTTATTCAAAATGGAAAAGAAAGAACAGCTTTACGAAGGCAAGGCAAAAAAGGTTTACGCAACTGAAAACCCCGATTACGTCATCGTTTCCTATAAGGACGACGCAACGGCGTTCAACGGGCTCAAAAAGGGCACGATTGCAGGCAAGGGCGTAATCAACAACAAGATGAGCAACGCTATGATGCAGATGCTCGAAAAGAAGGGTATACCCACTCACTTCGTGGAGCAGATAGACGACAGAAACACCGTAGTTAAAAAGGTGCAGATTGTTCCTCTCGAAGTAATCATAAGGAACGTAGCGGCAGGCAGTTTTTCCAAAAAATACGGCGTTGCGGAAGGTACGCTTCTTGCAAATCCCACGATTGAATTTTCTTACAAAAACGACGACCTCGGCGACCCTCTTTTAAATACATATCACGCGCTTGCGTTAAAGCTTGCAACCAAGGAAGAAATCGAAACAATCGAAAAAATGGCTTTCGCGGTAAACGAGGCTATGAAGGAATTCTTCAAACAGCTCAATATCGATTTAATCGACTTCAAGCTCGAGTTCGGCAGATTTAAGGGTCAGATAGTCCTTGCGGACGAAATTTCGCCCGACACATGCCGTTTCTGGGAAGCCGGCACCTGGGATACAACCAAGCACACCAGCTTGGATAAAGACAGATTCCGCCGCGACCTCGGCGGCGTAGAGGACGCATATCAGGAAGTGTTCAGACGTTTAACGGGAGAATAATAACCTATGGGCGGTTTTTTCGGCGCAGTTAAAAAATCTAACGCTGTATTCGACGTTTTTATCGGTACGGACTATCATTCGCACCTCGGCACGAAGAGGGGCGGTATGGCGGCGTTCGACTCTGAAATCGGCTTACAGCGTGAAATACATAATATAGAAAATGCTCCTTTCAGAACCAAGTTCGAACGCATTCTGGACGGAATGAAGGGCAATGCGGCAATCGGCTGTATCAGCGATACCGACCCTCAGCCTCTTCTGATGGTTTCCAGAGTGGGCAAATACGCTATCTGTACTATCGGCATAGTAAACAACAGCGAGCAGATTATGAAAGACGTGCTCGCGCGCGGCGGTTACTTCGACGCAATGACGGGCAGCAAGGTAAACACAAACGAAATCGTTGCGGCTTTAATCAACAGCAAGGACAACTATGTCGACGGCATAAAGTACGCGCAGGAGCAAATCGACGGCACGGCTTCTATTTTGCTTTTGACTGACAAAGGCACTCTTATTGCCGCACGCGATAAAATGGGCAGATTGCCTATTCATATCGGCAAGAGCGAAGAAGGCTACTGCGTTTCGTTCGAAAGCTTCGCTTACAGAAAACTCGGTTATGCGGACGAGCGCGAACTCGGACCCGCGGAAATAGTGGAGCTGACCGCGGACGGCTTGACTCAGCTTGCACCCGCAAGAAAAGAAATGCGCATCTGCGCGTTCCTTTGGTCGTACTACGGATATCCCACGTCCAGCTACGAGGGCGTAAACGTGGAGATGATGCGTTGCAAAAACGGCGAAATTTTCGCGCGTAACGACGCAAAAACGCACGACGTACACGAAATCGATTACGTGGGCGGCGTTCCCGATTCGGGCACTCCGCACGCAATAGGCTACGCGAACGCATGCAAAGTGCCTTTCGCACGCCCCTATATCAAATACACGCCGACATGGTCGCGCAGCTTTATGCCGGTCAATCAGTCGGAGCGCAACAAGGTTGCGAAAATGAAGCTCATTCCCGTACACGAGTTTATCGAAGGCAAGAGACTGTTGCTTGTAGACGACTCTATCGTAAGGGGCACACAGCTCAAAGAAACGGTCGAATTTTTGTACTCTCACGGCGCTAAAGCGGTGCATATGCGTTCCGCCTGCCCGCCCATAATGTACGGCTGCAAATATCTGAATTTCTCCCGTTCATCTGGCGATATGGACTTGATAACACGCCGCACTATGATGGAGCTGGAGGGCGAAGAAGCCGTAAAACACATGGACGAATACGCGGATTCGAATACCGAACGCGGCAAGGCGATGAGAAAAGCCATCTGCGACAAATTCCAGTTCGAATCGCTTGAATTCCAGTCGATAGACGGACTTATTGAAGCGATAGGCATAGAGCCCTGCAAGCTCTGCACCTATTGCTGGACGGGCAAGGAATAAACTTGCATCGGGGATAAAATTATGGATGATATCCAAACCGAAATCCACGAAGAATGCGGCGTGTTCGGCGTTTATTCGCAGGAGAACAGAAACGTCGCATATACAGCTTATTACGGACTTTACGCGCTTCAGCACCGCGGACAGGAAAGCGCGGGAATAGCAGTTGCGTTTGCCGATAAAATTTCCTATTACAAGAATATGGGGCTCGTACCCGAAGTATTTGCAAACGGCAAGCTGGACACTCTACCCGAAGGCGATATCGCGGTGGGGCACGTCCGTTATTCCACAACGGGCGCAAGCCAGCATTTAAACGCGCAGCCTGTGGTTTTTACGGGTAAATGCGGAAAAATGGCGCTCGCCCACAACGGCAATCTGACAAACACTAAACAGCTCCGCGAAGAGCTTATCGCGTCCAACGCAGTATTTCAGACGACGATAGATTCCGAAGTAATGGCGGTTATGATTAACAGCCTTTCCGACGGAGATATATTAACGGGGATAAAGCGTGCTTGCCCCAAATTCAAGGGCTCGTATGCGCTCGTAGTTATGACCACGGACAAGCTTATCGCCGTCCGCGACCCGTACGGCATACGCCCGCTGTGCATAGGCACTGCGATTGACGACTACGTTGTCGCCAGTGAAACGTGCGCTTTGGACGCAGTCGGCGCTAACTATTTACGCGACGTAGAACCGGGTGAAATAGTAGTAATTGACAGCTCGGGTTTACATTCCTATAAAATGGAAAACGTTCCCGAAAAAAGCGCTATGTGCGTTTTCGAGTACGTGTATTTTGCCCGTCACGACTCAGTTTTGGACGGTTGCAGCGTTTACGAAGCGCGCAAGGAAGCTGGCAAAATTCTGGCAAGAAATTATCCCGTGGAAGCCGACCTCGTTTCGGGCGTTCCCGATTCGGGCAACGTTTCCGCCAGAGGCTATGCGGAGGAGAGTGGCATACCGTTTATCGAAGCTCTTGCTAAAAACAGATACGTCGGCAGAACTTTCATTCAGCCCGACCAGCATCAGCGCGAAAACAGTTTAAGCGTTAAAATGAATCCTCTCAGGGCAAATGTAGTCGGTAAAAGAGTAATTCTTATAGACGACTCCATAGTCCGCGGAACGACGATGCGCAAGATAGTCAAAATGCTCAGGAATGCGGGCGCAACGGAAGTACATATACGCATTTGCTCGCCGATAGTAAAGCACCCCTGTCATCTGGGAATAGATATACAAACTTATTCACAGCTAATCGGCGCTTATAAAAACGAAGACCAGATTTGCGAAAGTATCGGAGCGGACAGCCTGAAATATCTTTCGATAGACGATTTGGTGCAGAGTTGTTCCAAATCCAAAAGAAATTTCTGCTTAGGTTGTTTCAACGGCAAATATCCCTACCCGATGGCGGGCGACGCGGATAAATTTAATTTAGAATAATAAAAAATCGAGGTAAACGAAATGGCAATATCTTACAAGGACAGCGGCGTAGACGTAGAGCGCGGCTATCAGGCGGTTAAACTTATGCGCGAACACGTGCAGTCCACATATACCAAGGGCGTTTTAGGCGATATCGGTTCGTTCGGCGGCTTCTTCGCAATGCCCAAGGGAATGGAAGAACCCGTGTTAGTTGCAGGTACGGACGGCGTAGGCACTAAATTAAAGTACGCGTTCATTGCGGACAAGCACGACACGATAGGTATAGACGCGGTTGCAATGTGCGTGAACGATATCGTTTGTCAGGGCGCTAAACCGCTAATTTTCCTCGATTATTTCGCAACGGGCAGCCTTTCGCCCGAAACGGTTGCAACCGTTGTATCTGGTATTTCCGAAGGCTGCAGACAGAGCGGTGCGGCTTTAATCGGCGGCGAAACGGCGGAAATGCCCGGTTTCTATGCAAAGGGCGAATACGATATCGCAGGTTTTGCGGTAGGCGTAGTCGACAGAAAAAAAGTTATCAACGGCAAAGACATAAAGGCAGGCGACGTACTTATCGGCATTAAGTCCAGCGGTATACATTCCAACGGCTATTCGCTTGTAAGAAAGCTTTTCGGCGAGGACAAAACACAGCTTGAAAAATACGACGAAAGACTGGGCGGAAAAGTAATAGACGTTCTGCTTACCCCTACGAAAATATACGTAAATTCTATCCTTGCGCTCATTGAAAAGGTGAACGTAAAGGGTATTGCTCACATCACGGGCGGCGGTTTTATCGAAAACATTCCCAGAATTTTCCCCGAAGGTATCGGCTGTGAAATAAACACGAAATCGTACGAAGTTCCCGCAGTATTCAAGGTAATGCAGGAAAAGGCTGGCATAACCGACGCGCAGATTTACAACACGTTCAATATGGGTATCGGTATGGTAGTTTGCGTGGACGAAAAGGACGTGGCGGCGACCATAGCCCAGCTCGAAAGCACAGGCGAAAGCTGTGCGGTTATAGGCAAAACGGTAAACGGAAAAGGAGTAACCTTACTTTGATTAAGCGTATAGCCGTATTTGCAAGCGGCGGCGGCACCGATTTTCAGTCGATAATAGACGCCAACGAAAAGGATAAGTTTTGCGATATTGTCTATCTGATTGCCTCGAAAGAGGGGATAGGCGCGATTGACAGAGCGAAAAAGCACTCAATTAACACGGCGGTATTCGCTAAAAAAGATTATCCCGATATCGAAAAGCTCTACGCGGAACTCACCTATCTTCTCAATATGAACAGGGTTGACTATATCGTTCTTGCGGGCTGGCTTAAAATTATTCCCGAAAGCTTTATAAAAAGCTTCGAGGACAGAATTATAAATATTCATCCGTCGCTCATTCCCGCGTTTTGCGGTGCGGGTATGTACGGACTGAACGTACATAAAGCCGTGCTGGAATACGGTGCAAAGGTTTCGGGTTGCACGGTGCATTTTGTCAACGAAGTTCCCGACGGCGGCGCGATTATCGCACAGACGGCGGTAGAGGTTAAAGAGGGCGATACTCCCGAAAGTTTGCAGTCGCGCATTCTCGAAAAAGAGCACGAACTGCTTCCGTATTGCGTTAAAAAGCTCTGCGAAGGCAAGATTGAAAAACACGGAAGAAATGTAGAAATAAAATAAAGAGGTTAAATATGGAAATGAAGAAAAGAGCGCTTGTGTCCGTTTCGGACAAAGCCGGCGTTGTAGACTTTTGCAAAGGGCTTGTTGCGAACGGTTTTGAAATTATTTCGACGGGCGGCACGGCTAAGGCGCTTAAAGACGCAGGACTGAAAGTTATCGGCATATCCGAAATTACGGGCTTCCCCGAGTGTCTGGACGGCAGGGTTAAAACTCTTCACCCCAACGTTCACGCAGGACTTCTTGCAATGCGTTCCAACCCCGAGCATATGGCTCAGCTCGAAAAGCTCAATATTAACACCATAGACATTGTCTGCGTAAATCTGTATCCTTTCAAGGCAACGCTCGAAAAGGGCGCGGATTTCGCGGAATGTATCGAAAATATCGATATCGGCGGACCTACAATGATAAGAGCGGCGGCTAAAAACTATCAGGACGTTGCGGTTATCGTAGACCCCAAGGACTATTCCAAAGTTTTGGAAGAACTCGCAAACGGCGGAGTAACGCTCGAAACGAAGAAATATCTGCAGTACAAAGTATTTGCGCATACCGCGGTTTACGACAGCCTGATTTCCAATTATCTCGCTACCCAGCTCGGTATCGAATACCCCGACAGCGTAACGTTTGCTTACGAAAAGGCTCAGGACTTGCGTTACGGCGAAAATCCCCAGCAGTCGGCTGTGTTCTATAAGGAGCAGTTTACGCGCAAGGGCTGTCTTTCTTCAGCAAAACAGCTCTGGGGCAAGGAGCTTTCCTACAATAATATCAACGACGCAAACGGCGCTTTGGAGCTTTTGAAAGAGTTCGGTACAACCCCTGCGGTAGTTGCCTGCAAGCACGCAAACCCCTGCGGAGTAGGCACAGGCAAAGACGTTTACGAAGCGTATATGCGCGCATATACTTCCGACCCCGTTTCGGTTTTCGGCGGTATACTTGCAATCAACGGCGAGGTTGATGCTGCAACCGCGGAAGAAATAAACAAGATTTTCATCGAAATAGTTATGGCGCCTTCGTATTCGAAGCAAGCGCTTGAAATACTCGAACAGAAGAAGAATATCCGTCTTTTGCAGATAGACGATATATCTGCGCGCCGCGAAAGCACGGCAAAGGATATGAAAAAGGTTTACGGCGGATTGCTCGTTCAGGGCTACGACGAATGCCTTATCGCGGGCGAGGATATGAATTTGTTCTCGACAAAGGCGAAAGTGGAGGAAAGCGTTCTTCCCACGGGTAAGACAAAAACAACATACGGCTGCGGCGTCGTTACCAACCGCGCTCCCACAAAGGAAGAAGTTGAAGCTATGATGTTCGCCTGGCGCGTTGTAAAACACACCAAGTCAAACGCTATCGTAATCGGCAAGAGCGGTAGAACGACGGGTATCGGTATGGGGCAGACCAACCGTATCTGGGCGGCACAGCAGGCAATCGCGCACGCAGGCGAAGAGGCGAAAGGTTCGGTTATGGCTTCGGACGCGTTCTTCCCCTTCCCCGATTGCGTGGAGGAGTGCGTAAAAGCGGGCATAACCGCAATCATTCAGCCGGGCGGCTCTATCCGCGACAAGGAATCGGTAGAAGCTTGCAATGCGGCGAATATAGCAATGGTATTTGTCGGCGACAGGCATTTCAAACACTGATATTAAAGGATAAATTATGAACGTACTTGTAATAGGCAACGGCGGAAGAGAACACGCCATTTTGCAAGCTCTTAAAAAAAGTCCGCGCGTTGAAAAGCTGTACTGTATGAAAGGCAACGCGGGCACGGCGGAAATTGCGGAAAACGTGAACGTGGACTATATGAACGCGGAAGCGGTGAAAAAATTTGCGCTCGATAATCCGCAAATCGACTACTACGTAGTCGCTCCCGACGACCCTTTGGCTATCGGGCTTGTTGACGAGCTGGAATCTATCGGCAAACGCTGTTTCGGACCTAATAAGGCGGCGGCGCAGATAGAGGCGAGCAAAGCTTTCGCGAAAGAGCTTATGCACAAATATAACATTCCCACTGCTAAATCGCAGACGTTCGACGACTACGGCGAAGCGCTGGAATACATAAGAGCGGAGGGCGCGCCAATAGTTTTAAAAGCGGACGGGCTTGCTCTCGGCAAGGGAGTTCTCATCTGCGAAACGGTAAAGCAAGCGGAAGAGGGCTTAAAGGACATAATGCTCAACAAAGCGTTCGGTACGGCAGGCAATAAAATCGTTATCGAGGAGTGTATGAAAGGTTTAAAATACACCCCCGGCGAAGAGGTTTCCGTCCTTGCGTTCACCGACGGCAAGACAATAGTTCCCATGATAACCTCCTGCGACCACAAGCGTTCGCAGGACGGAGATAAAGGACTGAATACGGGCGGTATGGGTACGTTTTCGCCCTGCCCGTTCTGGACTGAAGAACTCGAAAAAGAGGTTATGGAAAGCATAATGCTTCCTACAATGAAAGCTATGAACGCGGAGGGCAGAACGTTTAAAGGCTGTCTGTATTTCGGACTTATGCGCACCGACAAAGGTATGAAAGTCGTGGAATACAATTCGCGTTTCGGCGACCCCGAAACTCAGGTCGTTTTGCCTATGCTCAAAACCGACTTACTCGACGTTTTCGAAGCGGTAACGGACGAGCGGCTTTCGGATATTAAAATCGAATGGGAGGAAGGCGCTTGCGTATGCGTTGTGCTTGCAAGCGGCGGCTATCCCGTAAGCTACGTTAAGGGCAAAGAAATCACGATAGGCGACGTCGGCGACTGTCAGATAATACACGCAGGCACGGCAATAAAGGACGGCAAGCTGGTAACTAACGGCGGCAGAGTTCTCGGCGTGGTTGCAAAGGGCAGTAACGTTGAAGAAGCCCGTAAAAAAGCTTATAAGGCGGTAGAAAATATTTCGTGGGACGGTATGCAGTACCGCACGGATATAGGCGTAAAATACCGCGAAGGCTAAGGAAAATTAAGTATGATTTATAGAATTTTTGTAGAAAAAAAGGACGATTTACAGGCAAAAAAAACCGCGGAGGATATCAAAAACCTTTTAAAAATAAAGGTTGAAGACGTTCGCCGCTGTATCCGCTACGACGTGGAAAATATCTCTGAGGAAGAGTTCGAAGCCGCCGTTCCCACGGTGTTTTCCGAACCGCCCGTAGATAACGTTTATCTCAAAGAGATAAAATACCCTGCCGGGTACAAGGTTTTTGCGGTCGCTTATCTTACGGGTCAGTACGACCAGCGCGCGGACAGCGCGGCGCAGTGCGTTCAGCTTCTGACCAGAAAAGAGCGTCCTTTGATAAAGTGCGCGCAGGTTTACGCCGTAAAGGGTGTAACGGACGAACAGCTCGCCCGCATTAAAAAGCACGTTATAAATCCTGTGGAAAGCGAAGAGGTCGGGCTTGAAAAACCGTCGTCTCTCGCTCACGTCGCGATAGAAGCGGAGGACGTAAAGGACGTCGAGGGCTTTATCGCAATGGACGAAAAGGAAATTGCCGTATACCACGCTAAAATGGGGCTTGCAATGTCCGTTGCCGACCTCGCGTTCGTGCGCGATTATTTTGCAAAGGAAGGCAGAAATCCCACGGAAACGGAAATCAAGGTAATCGATACGTATTGGTCGGACCACTGCCGCCACACAACCTTTGCGACCGAAATAACCGACATTAAAGTAAACGGAAATAACGCCGTAGTAAATAGCGCGGTAGAGGAATACAAGGCGCTGTTTAACGAAATGTACGCGGGCAGGAACGATAAATACCATTGCCTTATGGACATTGCGACTATCGGCGCGAAAAAGCTTAAAAAAGACGGGCTTTTGAACAACCTCGATTTGTCGGACGAAATCAACGCCTGCTCTATAAAAATAGACGCAACACTGGACGGCGAAAAACAGAAATATCCGGTTATGTTCAAGAACGAAACGCATAACCACGCCACGGAAATAGAACCCTTCGGCGGTGCGGCTACCT
>CAZACR010000037.1:0-10975 GCA_964483715.1 uncultured Clostridia bacterium | reverse complement strand
TGCCCTTGCAGTCAATCAAATCGTTTCCCGCAAGCCCGTTCGCCATTATGCAACAAGTATCGTTCGTGGACTGGTCGCCGTCTACGCTTATCATATTGAAAGAACTTTTAACGTCTTCGGAAAGCGCAAGCTGCAGCATTTCACGTGTGATTGCAACGTCGCTGGTTATGAATATGAGATTTGTCGCCATATTGGGGCAAACCATTCCTACGCCTTTAGCTATAGCGCCTATTCTGCACTTCTTGCCGCCGATTACGAACTCGACGGAAACAGATTTCATAACCGTATCCGTAGTCATTATCGCTTCCGCGGCATTGTTGCTGAAATCACCTAAGCCCGACCACAGTTCACCGATATGCTCCTGCATAGGCTCTATATTGAGTTTCTGACCTATAACGCCCGTTGAAGCGACTATTACGTCGTTTGCGTCAATTCCGCCGACCTGCTTAACTAATCCGCACATTTGCTCGGCGACTTCGATACCGTCGGCATTACAAGTATTAGCGTTACCGCTGTTACAGATTATAGCACGCGCGTAGCCGTCCGACAAATGATTTTTGGTAACTACTACAGGCGCACCCTTGACGAGATTGCTCGTATAGACGCCTGCCGCTACCGCACGCACTTCGCTGACAATAAGCGCAAAGTCCTTTTTTATTTTATTTTTTCTGATTCCGCAATGTATGCCGTTAGCCTTAAAACCTAATGGAGCGCACACACCGCCTTTTATTTCTTTAATTTTCATCTTTATCACAAATTATCTTAAAGTAATTTATCAAACCAATGAAGTACGCTCGTCCAAGCCGAACATTATATTCATATTCTGTACAGCAGCACCCGAAGCCCCTTTACCCAGATTATCAAATACGCTTGCAAGCAAAATCTGCTCGTCATTTCCCGTAACGTAAATATTAAGCTGGTTGGAGTAAGCAAGCTTATTCGCATTTAAAAACTGCGGAATATTGTCATAATCTACAACTTTTATGAAGTTTTGTCTGACATAGTACTCTTTTAAAAAGTCTCTTACGTCATTTACGGACATTTTTTTAGCCATCAAGCGAGTGTAAAGCGGTACGCTCACACACATTCCGCAATAGTAATCGCATATGTACGGATTGAATATCGGCTTAAAGGAAAGTCCGCACTCTCTCACCATTTCGGGCAAATGTTTGTGGGAAAGTCCCAGTCCGTATTCACGAGGCGACGAAAGAGAAATATCTCTGTCAACGCTTTCGTACTGCGCGATAGCTTTTTTACCTGCACCCGAATAACCTGAAACGGCGTGAACAACGAACGGATAGTCCGCGCCGACAATGCCTGCTTTAACAAGCGGAGCAACCAGCGAGATAAATCCGGTTGCATAACAGCCCGGATTTGCAAGCCTTTTAGTCTTGGCTATACTCTCCCTGCGCTCTGCCGAGATTTCAGGTAAACCGTAAACCCAGTCGGGGTTAGTTCTATGCGCGGTCGAAGCGTCGATAATTCTTGCGTTGGGGTTCGTAACCAAGCTCACCGCTTCTATTGCAGCCGCATCAGGCAAGCACAAAAAGCTTACGTCCGCACTGTTCAAACATTCACGGCGCGCTTCGACGTCTTTTCTCATCTCATCAGAAAGAGTAATAATTTTAACGTCGCTGCGCTTTTGCAGTCTGTCGTATATCTGAAGTCCCGTAGTCCCTTCTTTTCCGTCGATAAAAACGTTTATCATTATTTTAACTTCTTCTTGTCAAGTAAAGCCTTAACTTTAATGGGCAAACCGAACAGGTTTATAAAGCCCTGCGAATCCATCTGATTGTAGCAATCGTCCTCTCCGAATGTTGCGATATCCTCGCTGTACAGCGAATAAGGCGAAGTTATACCCGCGTTGAAAATGTTTCCCTTATAAATTTTAAGCTTAACGTCGCCGGTAACGGTTTCCTGCGTTTTATTTACAAAAGCGTCCAAAGCCTCTCTGAGCGGTGTAAACCACTGACCGTCGTAAACTATTTCGCCGTACTTGATTGCAATCATCTGCTTATAGTGCTGAGTAGCTTTATCAAGGCAGATAGATTCTAGCAATTCGTGCGCCGCATACAGTATCGTGCCGCCGGGGGTTTCGTATACGCCCCTCGACTTCATACCGACAAGGCGGTTTTCAACCATATCGATAAGACCGACGCCGTTTTCTCCGCCGATTTTATTTAAAGTATCGATAAGCTCAATCGCGCCCATTTTCTTGCCGTCGATAGCCGTGGGCACGCCCTTTTCGAAATGAATAGTCAAATAAGTTGCCTTATCGGGAGCTTTCCAGGGCGAAACGCCGAGTTCGAGTATCTTGTCGTAGTCGGGTTCGTTTGCAGGGTCTTCCAGATCAAGTCCTTCGTGCGATAAGTGCCAAAGATTTTTATCCTTGGAATAGTTCGTTTCCCTGTTTATTTTCAAAGGAATATTGTGCGCTTCCGCGTAGTCGATTTCTTCGTCGCGGCTCTTAATATCCCAAATTCTCCAGGGCGCGATAATCTTCATTTCGGGAGCGAAAGCTTTAATTGCAAGCTCGAAACGCACCTGGTCGTTGCCCTTGCCCGTACAGCCGTGGCAAATTGCGTCAGCGCCTTCCTTTTCCGCAATCTCTACAATTCTCTTTGCGATTATAGGACGTGCAAAAGACGTTCCGAGAAGATACTTATTTTCGTAAATTGCCCCTGCTTTCATCGAAGGATAAATGTAATCTTCGATAAATTCCTTTCTCAAGTCCTCGATATAGAGTTTGGAAGCACCCGTTTTAAGCGCTTTTTCTTCCAAGCCATCGAGTTCGCTAGCCTGTCCGACGTCGCCGGAAACAGCGATAACTTCGCAATTATCGTAGTTTTCTTTAAGCCAAGGGATAATTATGGACGTATCGAGACCGCCCGAATATGCCAAAACAACTTTTTTGATTTTCTTTTCCATAAAATTGCTCTCTGATAATATAATTTTAGGCTACCTTTCGGCAACCTAAGCAATTATACAATATATAGTTTTAATAAGTCAAGTAAAATGCTCTGGTTTTTTTAAATTCTTTTGTCTTGTCACGAATAAATTTTCAGCATTTTACCGTATTTGTTTATAAATATGCGCATATTTCAGATTAAATGAATAATTACAAATTTTGATAGTTTCTTTCAATACAACGCACAAAGGAACGAATACTGCTTGATTTGTTTAAGAGATTGCTTGTAATCGGGAAGATAAGCGGCAACCAAGTTCCAAAACGCCGCGGAATGATTCATATGCACCGTGTGGCACAGCTCGTGCACTATTACGTAAATCCAGATTTCCTTTGGCAACATTAAAAGCTTATAGTTGAAAGTCAATTCTTTTTTAGCGTTGCAGCAACCCCACCGCGATTTGTAATCGCGGAAAGAAACTTTGGAATAAGCAAGATTTGTGCGTGCGCTTATATCTTTCAGCAAACCGTAAAACTCTTCGCCGAAATTCGCAACGTAAAACTTTTTTAATTTTGCGCCGTTTTCTACCTTAAAAGGCACTATTTCGCCTTTTACAAGAACCGCGTCACCGTTGATTATGGCAGAAAACTGCTCGTTTGTGCGTCCGTTTTTGCTTAAATGCTTTTCTATCCAACAGCTCTTTTCTTCGAGGAACTGCTCAACGCGTTCTATTTTGGTTTTCTGCGGACAACGCACGATAATCGAATTATCCGACTGAATCGATATGCTTATCGTTTTTCTTGCCGAACGCTTTAATACGTAATTATATTTTGACATTTTGCCTGATTATTTTAAATAAATTTTACGCGCAGTTGAATGCGTGTTTCGCCGTCAACTTTACCTTCGACGATATAATAACCGTCGTTCGTGGACGTTTTATAAAATTCCAGCTTTTCGCCGTACTTACACTGCTTTACGTACGTAACCTGAGCGGAAGAAATAGCTTTGCCCTCAAGTTCTTCGGGGGCAAACGCATCGAGAAGTAAATCGCCGTACTTTGTATTGTTTACATGGTGATAATGGTCGTAATCGGAATAAGAAACGTATTTTACGTAATCGGGCTTTTCTTTAGGTTCACAAGCAGGAATTTTCCAGCTGTTAAATTGTATGGAACGAAAATCGTTATACTCCCTTTTTTCGCTGAAAACGGATTGAGTAGGCAGCATTGAAAACGTAGCCAAATCGACTAAGCACCAACGCGAGGTTGCAACACCCACTTTCTCACTTCCGATAAACAATTCGAAATCTCTGAAAACGGTCAGCTTTTTAGGTTCGATAGGCCAGGTGTGAACGGATATAATATCTCCTATTTTTAAAGGCTTGTATAATTCGACGTACCAGTTAACAAGAATAAAACCGATATTTTTCGGTTGCAACACTGCATAGCCGAAACCCAGCTCATCCGCCGAAAGGCAAGCCGATTCTTCCATTAACGCTAAAAGCGACGAAAGTTTTAAATGATCGTTAAAGTCAACGTCGGTATATCTTATTTCGTAGTCCTTTTTATGTAAATACATTTTTATACCACCTTATATTTTCATATATAAATTTAACACAAAAGCGCCGTAAAGTCCACAATTTTAGCAATTTTTTCAATTTTATGCCAGACATAGTACTTATTATTTTGTTAAAGAATTGACATATAGTGTGGTATATGGTATAATATTTCCAAAATATGGGGTATACGTAAGATGAACGACAATTTTGAAGATAAAGATACCTTAAACGAAAACGAGCAGTCTGAAGCTGCCTCCGCTACCGAAAATACCGAAGCCGCCGAAGACAAAAGCAGTATCGGCGCCGATATTATCCGCGGTCATATAAATACTATTATTCTGCGTGCGCTTTACGAACGCGACAAATACGGTTATGAAATTATGAACGATATCGAACAGAAAAGTCATAACCAGTATTCCTTGAAGCAGCCTACTCTTTACAGCGCGTTAAAGAGGCTTGAAAACCAAGGTTACATAATCGCGTACTGGAAAACGGACGAGGTTTCTTCGGGCGGCAGAAGAAAGTATTTCACTCTTACGGACAGCGGCAAGGAAATTACTGAAAAGAACCTTGCGGAATGGGAATATTCCAGAACGATAATCGACAGCCTCATTTCCGACCGTTCTTTCGATTTTTCTCAGCCTGCCCCCACCCCTGTTGATTTTACGATTTTAAGGAACTCCGTTTCCCGCGTGCCCGTCGTACGTGACGAGGCTGAAAACAGCGAAACGGAACAACCTGAAAATAACGTGGAGCAAACTGCTTCGGTACAGGAAACTGTAACCGAAACTGTCGTTGAACAGCAATCACCTGTTGCAGCCGCACCGCAGAGCGAACCGCCGCAGGAAAACATCTTACATCAATTGTTCATCCAACAAGAACAACCCGTGCAGGCGGAACAAACTCCTACTCCCGCCGAACCGCAAGTAAGCGAGGAAGAACTTGAAGCGCGCAGATTGGCTCACGAAAACTATATGCGGTTGATTTCCGAGCCCGTAGTAAAAAAAGAACCGCCCAAGGAAGATATTGTTCCAAATTCCGTAAACGTAAGCGCGAGCAAACTCCTTTATAACGTTAAGCCCGATACGGAAAGAGATTATAAAAATCTTATTAACGGCATTTACGAAAAGGCGATTACAAACGGAAGTGTTCAGACTAATTACGGCGAGAAAAATAACCGCAAGATAACTGATAAAAGCAAATACAGCGGAACACCGACAAAAATTGTTGCCAGAGGTCACGCGGACGGCGTACGCATTACTCCTTCTTACGAATACGATGAGAGAACGAATTACGCAACAAAAACGACGTACAACAAAGGTTTAACGTTCCTTATGTGTTCGGGAGTTGTTCTGTTTATTCTGTTGGTGGAATTCATATTCTGTATGATCTTTAAGGACAGTTTAAAAGTATCAGTCGCTTACCCCATTGTTATACTTGTTATAGGAATAACCCAATTTGCAGTGTTTGGCGTGCTTGCCTTAAACGGCTACGGAGCGAATTGCGCAAAACCGATGTCAAGTGCATATCTTAGCAGAAGCGTTATAGTAACGATTTTAGCGATATTGATTATCTGCGTAATGTCTTTCCTGTTCAACATCAACTTCACGCTTGCAAGCGATATTATGAAACTTATAGTTATCCCTTCGATAACGGCTTTGAATATTATAGCTTTTGCAGTAAGCTTCAAATTGTTAACCAAGTAAAATGTAAAATGAAAAAGCCATCCTTCGGGATGGCTTTTATTTTGCTTTTAATTATTTTGCGTATTCAACGCTGCGCGATTCGCGGATAACGTTTACTTTAATCTGACCGGGATATTCGAGCTCTGCTTCTATCTTCTTTGCGATATCCTTTGCAAGGAACATAGCCTGTGCGTCGTCAACCTGTTCGGGTTTAACGATAACCCTGACTTCACGGCCTGCCTGAATAGCGTAGGTTTTATCAACTCCGCTGAAACTGCCTGCAATCTCTTCAAGCTTTTCCAGACGCTTGATATAATTCGTACCCGTTTCGCGTCTTGCACCGGGACGTGCACCCGAAATTGCATCCGCCGCAGCAACCAGCACCGCTTCAACTGTTTTGGGTTCGCAGTCGCCGTGGTGAGCGGCAATCGCGTTTATTACGTTAGCTTTTTCGTTATACTTCTTTGCAAGGTCGGCGCCTAACTGAACGTGCGTGCCTTCCTGCTCCTTATCCACCGCTTTACCGATATCGTGCAAAAGACCTGCGCGCTTGGCAAGGTTTACGTCCATACCGAGCTCCTGAGCCATTAGCCCTGCGAGCTGAGCAACCTCCAGCGAATGCTTGTACACATTCTGGCCGTAGCTCGTTCTGTACTTCAATCTGCCGATAAGCTTAATAAGTTCGGGGTGTAAGCCGTAAATTCCGACTTCGAACATTGCGCTCTCGCCCGATGCTTTTATTTCCTGGTCAAGCTCTTTCTTGACCTTTGCAACGGTTTCTTCTATTCTTGCGGGATGAATTCTGCCGTCGGCTATAAGTCTTTCGAGGGTTAATCTTGCAACTTCGCGCCTTACGGGGTCAAAACCCGAAACAATTACAACTTCGGGGGTATCGTCAACGATAAGCTCAATGCCCGTAGCATTTTCCAACGCGCGGATATTTCTGCCCTCTCTGCCGATAATTCTCGCTTTCATATCGTCGCCGGGGAGCGGCACGACGGAAACGGTAATTTCGGAAGCGTGGTCGCTTGCACAACGCTGAACGGCGAGCGAAATAATCTTTTTCGCCTCGTTAGTTGCTTCGTCTTTCGCGGTCTGTTCTATATTTCTGACCTGTATAGCCACGTCGTGACGCGTTTCTTCCAGAATTTCCGCGGAAAGAAGCTTTTTAGCCTCTTCTTTTGTAAGCTGGGCAACCTTTTCAAGCTCCTGAACCATAAGCTCGTGCTGATGGTTGACTTTTTCCTGAGTGCGCTTTACTTCCTGCTCTTTTGCGAGCAAATCTTTCTTTTGCTTTTCGAGTTCTTCGTCTTTCTTCTGCAGAGCGTTTTCTTTCTTGTCGAGGTTGTCCTCTTTCTGCATCAGCCTTTGTTCCTGTTTATTGAGTTCTGCTTTCTTCTCTCTGCTTTCCCTCTCAAACTCGTTCTTTAATCTAAGCTCCTGTTCCTTTGCTTCTAAAATCGCTTCCTTTTTAAGTGCTTTACATTCAGTTGTAGCATCTTCGATCATTTTATCGGCGCGTGCTTTCACATCACCAAGTTGACCTTCCAACTTGGATTTATACAGCTTGCGACCTAAAAACCAACATAAGACTGCCGCTACGACCGCAATCACAGCGACAATCAATGCAACGATAAATCCGACAAACCAACTGCTGTCGGCGGCAAGAAACAGGGAGCTCAATGCCATGTTTAACATACTTTAAGCCTCCTGATTAAATTTTAATATATACGAAAGTTTTTGAACCTTGTTATATCTTATAATTTATTTTACACTAACCGTTGTCAAATGTCAATTTATTTATAAAAAAACAAGCCGTTAATAGCGTAAAATAAGCAAATAAAACGCAAAAACCGCAAGCGCGTTTAACGCTTGCGGAATAATGCATTATTTATTCAGTTAATCGAGAGAATTAAGCCAAAGCGAGCTTACCGCGTCGGACGGCATACGCCAGTCACCGCGGGGCGAAAGAGTTATAGTTCCCACCTTAACTCCATCGGGCACGCACGAACGCTTAAACTGCTGAGCAAAGAACCTTTTATAGAAATTTTTAAGCCATTTGACTATTATTTCGTCGGAATAAATACCCTCGAAAGCCTGATTTGCCAAAAATCTGATTTTTTCGGGAGAAAAACCCCAACGTACGCAGTAATATAAGAAGAAATCGTGCAAAATGTACGGTCCGACGATATCTTCAGTCTTCTGTGCGATTTTGCCGTTTTCGTCGGGCGGCAAAAGCTCGGGACTGATTTCCGTTGCCAGAATGTCCTTAAGCACTTCACCGCACTCGCCGCCTATATTTTCGGCCTCTGCGTGAACTAAATGCTTAACCAAAGTCTTTGGAACGGAGCTGTTTACGCCGTACATAGACATATGGTCACCGTTATATGTCGCCCAACCGAGAGCTAGTTCGCTTAAATCACCCGTTCCGACAACCAGTCCTCCCGTTTCGTTTGCGACGTCCATCAAAATCATTGTGCGCATTCTCGCCTGTGCGTTTTCGTAGGTTACGTCATGCACTGAACTGTCGTGTCCGATATCTGCGAAATGCTGATTTACGCTGTCTTTTATAGATATTGTTTTACCCGTCGCACCGATAAGTTTTATAAGCTTTAAAGAATTATCCAACGTGCGCGAGGTTGTTCCGAACCCCGGCATAGTTATCGCAACTATATCCGAAAGAGGTCTGCCGAGCGCCACAAACGCTCTTCGGGTAACCAACAGCGCAAGTGCCGAATCCAAACCGCCGGATATTCCTATAACCGCGGTTTTTGCTTTACTATGCACAAGGCGCTTTTCCAAGCCCTTAGCCTGCATCGTTAATATAAGCTGAGCTCTTTCATTCAGTTTTCCGTTATCTTCGGGAACGAACGGAAGTCTGCTGAATTTTCGGGATAATTTACCCTCGGCATTATCGGTTGTAAAATATATTGTTTTATGGGAATTCTCTTGTGCCGACGAAAAGAAATTATCCGCCGTTCTCTGCCGTTCGTTTGCAAGCTTCTCCACGTCGATTTCGCCGTACAGCAGCCCGTTTTCAAACAGCTTGCTTTCGCCCAGCACAACTCCGTTTTCGCAAATCAGGTTATGTCCTGCAAAAACCATATCGGTAGTGCTTTCGCCGTCGCCCGCATCGCAGTAAACGTAACCGCACTGCAGCTTAGCCGACTGCATTTTCACTAAATCTTTTCTATACTCAGCTTTGCCTACGACCTCGTCGCTGCACGAAAGGTTTACGATTATATTCGCGCCTGCTACCGCATGGCGGATTGAAGGACTTTCCGCCACCCACAAATCTTCGCAAATTTCGCAAGCTACGGTGAAGTTACCGCAATTGGCAGCTTTGAAAATCAGGTCGGTACCGAACGGAACAACTTCGCCGCAAACGTTTATTTCGCTTATACAGCTTTCCGTAGGATAAAAATGTCTGCGCTCGTAAAACTCGCCGTAGTTGGGCAAGTTCGTCTTGGGCACAACGCCTAAAATTTTGCCGCCGCTGATTGCAACTGCGCAGTTATAAAGCCTGCCGTTATTCAAAAGCGGAGCGCCGATAAAGCACACTGCCGAAATTTTCGCCGTTTCCTTTGCGATTTCCGCAACACAATTTTCCACGCCGTCTATAAGTCTGCGCTGATTGAATAAATCGCCACAGGTATAACCGCTTATACATAATTCGGGGAAAACTATAAGCTGGGCACCGTTTGCCGAAGCCTGCTTTATTGCGGACACCACCGCTTGTTTATTGAATTGTACGTCGGCAACGTTGATTTTTACGGTTGCCGAACACACTTTAATAAATCCGTATTGCATCAGTCGTCCTGCGTTTTCTTAGTACTTGCTTTGTGCGCTTCTCTGATTTTGGTTTCCAGTTCCTCTTTGAGTTCGGGATTGTTCTTTAAATATTCGCGCATTTTTTCCTTGCCGTTTGCAAGCTTATCGTCGTTATAGTTAAACCACGCACCGCTCTTGGTAAGTATACCGTACTCCAGACCGAGGTCGATAAGACAGCCTTCCTGAGAAATACCGGTACCGTAAACGATATCGAATTCCGCAACCTTGAAAGGAGGCGCAACCTTATTCTTTACAACCTTAGCCTTTGCCCTGTTGCCTATGATTTCGCCCTCGTTTTTGAGAGAATCCGCCTTTCTTATATCCAAGCGGAGAGACGCAAAGTACTTTAGCGCTTTACCGCCGGGGGTGGTTTCGGGATTGCCGAACATAACACCCACCTTTTCACGGAGCTGGTTAATAAAGATTACGCAGGTCTTGGAACGGTTGGTAATTGCCGTGAGCTTTCTGAGCGCCTGCGACATAAGCCTTGCCAAAAGTCCTACGTGCGTATCGCCCATATCCCCTTCAATTTCGGCTTTAGGAGTCAATGCCGCAACCGAGTCGACAACTATTACGTCAACAGCACTCGAACGGACAAGCGATTCACAGATATCGAGCGCCTGTTCGCCCGTATCGGGCTGGGAAATATACAATTCGTCCGTTTTAACGCCCAACGCCTTTGCGTAAACAGCGTCCAGAGCGTGCTCCGCGTCGATAAACGCAGCGACTCCGCCCATTTTCTGCGCCTGCGCGATAATGTGAAGCGCAACCGTAGTTTTACCCGAAGATTCGGGTCCGTAAATTTCCATAATTCTGCCGCGGGGCACACCGCCGACGCCGAGAGCCAAGTCGAGTGAAAGGCAACCTGTGGGAATTACTTCGAGTTCGGAATTGACGTTGTCGTCGCCGAGCTTCATAATTGCGCCCTTACCGTACTGCTTTTCAATCATTGCAATGGTTGAGTTTAACGCTTTGAATTTTTCTTCGTTCATATAT
>CAZACR010000036.1:0-11108 GCA_964483715.1 uncultured Clostridia bacterium | reverse complement strand
TTTGTCCGCCGCCCTTTTCGGCACGGTGTATATGCCAGTTATTGCGGCACGCGGGCTCGAAAGTTACGTTGCCGATTGCAACCTGCTCCGTCGAGAGCATATTCAGATAACTTTGTCCTATAAAATATTTTGCGTATGCGTCGTTCTTGCCTCCTACGGGGAACGCGCTTAAATTTTCCTTATCCATAACAACTCCTTTTATAAGATTATATCACATTTCATTTGTTGCCGCCTATATAATCGCAAACGCAAATTCCTATACCCAGCGCTCCCGCGCCCGTATGGCAGGCAACGCTTAAGGACAGCGGGTCTACGTAAAGAACTTTCATTGTCGGAAATTCCTGCTCTATTTCTTTAGCAAATCTCATTCCTTCGTCTTTAAACTTCGAGTAAGCAACCAAAAGCGCCATTTTACCCTGTTCATATTCAGCTTTGAACTCGCTATTCAACTCGTTTTTTATTTGCTGTATCATCTTCTTTTTTGCCTGCCCCATAGACAGGGTAACCGCAAATTTATCAAAGCTTTGACCGCGGGTATATAATATAGGCTTCAATTTCAGCATATCGCCGACAGCTGCGGCGGCGGGCGTTATTCTTCCGCCCTTTTTCAGATATTTAAGAACTCTTAACGTCAGATATATCGAACATTTTCCCTTTGTGTTTTCAAGGTGTTCTGAAATTTCTTTCACGGATTTGCCGTCTTTTACCATACCCGCGGCTTCATACACGCTTATTTTTTGCGGTACGGATATTCTCAGATTATCTACGACGTGCACTCTGCCGTTAAATTTTTCCGCAAACTTCTTTGCGTTTTCGCAAGTTGCGCTCAATCCGCTTGACATAGGGATATATATAATCTGCTCATAGGAATTAAGCAACTCCTGCCACAATTCTTCCAGATATGTCTGAGAAGGTTGCGACGTCGTTACTTCCGCGCCGTTTTCCAAGAGTTCGAAAAACTTTTCCTGCGTAATGGATATATCCTCGAGATATTCTTCACCGTCAACCGTAAACGGCATAGGTATAACAAAGACTCCGAGATTTTTTCCTTCTTCCTGCGTAATTCCGGAATTAGAATCCGTAACAACCGCAATTTTATCCATAGTTAGTTCTCCACAGTTTATATTCGAAATTATTTTAGCACATTTTTTCGATAAGAGCAACTTATGTACGACATAGACAATAAAATACAAAATATCGGTGCACGGCAAAAATTGCTTTCGAAAGATTTTGACCGAGATAAAAGCCGCAACTTTTGAAAGTTGCGGCTTTTATAGAGAGTTGTATCAGAATTTATTTTTTCGTTGTTTTCTTCACAGTATTCTTCTTTGTATTCTTGGCAGTACTCTTTTTCGCATTTTTCACCGTTTTCTTTTTCGTGTCCTCCGTCGGCTTTTTACGCTTGATTATGAGTATTGCCGCAACCGCTACGCCTGCTACCGCCACGACTACGAGCACAACGATAAGAACTATTATTCCGACGCTCAGCTTGTTACTATCGAACACCGCCGTTATGACGGTATCTTCCGTTACTAAAACGGTATCGCCTGCTTTATAAGCTACTCCGTTAACGTCCCAGTGCGAGAGTTTCTTTCCCTCCGGAGCATTGCACTCCTCTAAGATTATGGAATGTGCGTATTCGTGCCAGGATATTGCCTGTTCGTCGTTAGCGTTTACGGTAACTTTAAAAAGTTTAACGGTGTCCGCGACTATTTCCGTATTCGCCTTTATCGTAACGCCGACGGCGGGCGCATACCAGCTGCCGCCTATTTTCCAGCCTGCGATTTTGTACTGTTCGGACCCGCTGTCAACGGGAAGATAGAACTTGGTGTTCGGTATAACATAGTAAGTTTTAATATTCTCGGCGTCATATTTCAGCGTCACGGTTAACTTTGCTTTGATTTCAGCTGTAAAAGTACAGTCGCCTTCGATTTTTACAATTTCGCCTGCGGCGTACGAATTTTCGCCCGATTTCCACGCGGATAAGTATTTATCTTCGCTTAAACCGTCTATATCTTCGGGCAGAACTAAATATCCGAGTGCAACTTCCATAGCAGCTTCTTCTCCGTTTACGCTGAGAGTAACCGTAACCGTAAACGCCTTAACCAAAACGGTTTTGTTGCCTTCGCCGAGATATGCGACAGCCGATTGCACTTTTAAGCTCGCCGCGAAAATTTCGGTAAACGTCACGTTCCCCGTTGCGGTCAGAAGCACCGTACCCTCGGCAAGGGAAGCCGTACGGAAAGTAACGTTCGATAAATCGGGTGTTTCCGTGCCGATATTGAGTGTGCCTTGATTTTTATAAATTTCACCCGATAATTGCACGTCGCCCAGCGTACATATGCCTCTGTCGAGATAAATTGCACTGCCGTTTTTGCCCGCCGTGTTGCCGCTTATTTCGCCGCCTTCTACCAAAACGCTCCTCGCGTCGTTGCCGCAGGACATATATATTGCGCCGCCCCTATCCGCCGCCGAGTTGCCTGTTATCGTAACTCTTGTCAACGTGGTTTTGCCGTCGAGCGTAAGTGCGCCGCCGTAAGCGCTTGCATAGTTGTTGGTAAAAATGCAGTCGGTTAAAGCAATTACGCCGCCTTCGAAATTTGCGATTGCGCCGCCGTTTATGGACGTCTTGTTGCCATAGAAAGTAACGTTTGTAAACGTCGAGCCGCCCTTGTTGAACACCGCGCCGCCGTGGTCCGTATTATAATTGTTGCGAAGCTCGGCGTTGTACACGTTCAATCTTGCGCCGCCTCCGTCTACTTTAATCAGCGCGCCGTTTTGCGTAAACGAATTTCCGTCAAGCACAATCTTTGCTCCCTCTGCGGAGCCTATATTAAGCGTTACGTTGTTTTTTACCGTAAACAATACGCCCGTTGCGCATTTCTTTATCACTACGCTTCCATTAAGCGAGGGGTCGGGAAGCAACGCCAGATTTTTATCTACCGTTATAGCTCCGTCATACAGGTCGGCGCAAATATAAATAGTATCGCCTGCATTTGCCGCAGCAACCGCTTCGGTTAAGGAATTGTAATAAGTTCCGCCTATTCTGCACACTGCGGTCTGGCTGATTTCTTTATAAACTACGGCCTCGCTTACCGCAGACACGTCCATTTCTCTGTCGTATCCGCGTATTTTATACTGAGGAACGTAGCCGTCCGCATACTCCGTTGTATCGGTAAAGCTTCCCGAATAGGTAAAGCCGATAACCGACCAGTTGCCGTTCCTGTATTCCATTATTTCATAGCCGAGATGGGGCGCGTTGACCTCCGGCTCGGTTAAAAGCAGCGTGTAGCCCGAAGAAGTTTTCCATACGTCGCGGATTTCCACACGGGTCGAAGGATTGTAAATGTCGTCGCCCGTAAATTCGTAGAAATACTGATCGGCGTCTATGTACCAATACTTAAAACCTTTATATTCGATTTTTTTGTCTTCCAACGCCTTGGCAATAAGTTTTTTGTACGCCGCCGAAGCCGAGGCAACCTTGAACGGCTGATAGTTTTCACCCGTATTGAACGAGAACCCGAAGCGTTCGTAATAATATCCCAAATCTTCACCCACGACGAGCGAGGAGAAATAGACCATACGCTCGGTAGTAGTGAATTGTTTTGCCTCTTCCGCCGTTACGCCTGCCTTGGTACGCGCGTCCGCTTCGTCATAGTAGCGGTACATATTATCGAGATTGCCCCAGAACCCGTGATGGCAGGCTTCTAAGTTCCACCAAATCTGATAGTTGTATGTGTTGGTATTGAAATATCCAGCATTCACCGCCGTTTCGTCGGGAGTGAGCACCTTTGTCATATCGGCATTAAAGTTTCTGGAAACGTTATGCTCGAAATACGCAAGCGCAAATTTCGACCACATATTGTTCGTGGTTTCGCCTATCGTACGCCCGTTGACGTCAAGCGCGTGACCTATTTCGTGCGCAATGCCCCAGCCGAGAGTGCCGAATCTTGTCAAAGTGTCTCCGCCGAAGGATATAAACCCGATATGGTCGCCCGCGGCAAACGCACCTGCACCACCCCAGGGCTGAACCATACGGAAGTTTGTGTATAAGTGCAGATTTTTCTCGTTAAAGTGCTCGCCTTCGGGAGTCAGCGAAATTCCGCCGAACTCTAACAGAGCAGAAATGTAGTCGTCCCAGCCTTCGGCGCTTTTCTGCGGATTGACGGTACCTGAAACATAATCTTTATATGCTTTCGAAGCACTTGCAGTATGCAAAAAGTGGTCGCCGACAAGTTCGCATACGTCGTTCATTCCTTGCGTAGTTTGCATCTCATTGTAATACGAAGTCAATTCCGTGAGGAAAGACTGCACGTCGCCGCCCTTGCGGAAAACGGGATAGAGATATCCGCCCTCGACGTAAATCTTTACGTTAGAAGACTGCTGCGACGGCTCGTAAGGATTGATTATATGTATAGGTCCGCCCGCGGTTGTCGCCACGGAATAATTGTCCGTAATAAAGTTGGGGAAAGTAAAAACGTTTTTGCCTAACGATAAACTGTAAGAGGATTGCCAGCTTCTCCAATCTCCGTAGACTTGGGTAAACGCTATGCTCGGCAGCGGGTCGCCCGCGTCAGCTTCCACGTAAATAGTAATCGTGTCACCCTTCAAACCGCCGACCCCGAGTACCTGACGGTTTATACCGAAGGAGCTCATTTTAAGCGTATTGCCCGCATAGGAGCGAAGGTTGCCGTACTGATTTATTACGTTCTCCGCGTTTTTATCGGTAGAAAATTCACGGCGGCTGTCCTTTTTTAAATGCCCGTCCACAAGTGCTTCCGCTCTGTCAAGCAAAGGTTTTAACGCGCTTTCATAGCTGATTAAGCCGCTTACGTCCTCGCGCATTTGTTTTAAACTTGTTTTGTATTTGTTTTTAACGGAATACTGCGCGTAGTCTTCGAACAAATCGAGAACTTTATTCGCGCTTGAATTGTCGGGCTGCAAAAACTGAATTTCTTTCGCGGTCGCCGTCCAGTTGTGCCACGTATTAACCTTTCTGAATTCGAATTTTATCTGCTTAACGGTTAAGGCTTGCTTAAAAGTAAACACAACTCGGTCGTTCGTGGGCTCGCTGTTGCAAGTGCCGTAAAGCGAAAGCTCGCCGTCGCTATCCGTGTAGACGTTAAGAGTAATCGGATAACCGTGCCCCTCGCGCGCGCTTGACGAAGCGTAAACTATTCTGTCCATTGTAACGGACTGGCTGAACGTTACGGTTATCGCGTTTAAAAACTCGGGATTGTCCGAGCCTTGACCTTTATTTTCGGTACTTGTTTGCCAGAACGAGTTCCAGTTCCCGTCAAACGCATTCGAAACGGGATTGTTGTTCCCCGCTCCGCCGCTTGACTCGTACGTCATCATATCCGTCGGAACTCTGTATACGGAGAGGTAATCCTCGTCGAGATATTTTCCCGAAGCGGTCGTACAGGTTACGTTCCCGTCATCGGCATATGTAAACGCGTCGGTTACGGGGATAAACGCCCGGATTGCGGCGGCAAAAAAGAACGCCGATAAAAATGCAATAATCCCTTGTTTAAAAGTTAATTTCATAAAATTCCTTTAACTGTTTTTTGCGCAATAATTATAATCCTTTCTTCATCAGCTTCGCGCCCGTCTGCCAAGCCTGCCCTACCTTTTCACCCACCGCGTAATATCCGTTCTGGAATTGGTCGAAAACGAACGCGTTGAGTTTCGTAGGGTCGACTTTGCCCTTTTCGTCAAGCACTTTTTCGTCCGCAAGCACGTTGAGAATTTCTCCGAGTACTCTGAAACCGTAAACGGTGTGCTGGCACTCGATTACTTTACATTCAAGCGTCAAAGGAAATTCTTCCACTACAGGCGCGTTTACTCTCGCACTCTTTATAGCGTGCAAACCCGAACGCTCGAACTTGTCCTTCATTTTATTGCCCGTTGCAATACCGAAAAAGTCGGCTTCTTCAATATGGGGAACGTCGGCAATACTCAAAGTGAACGCACCCGTGCGCTTGATATTTTCCGAAGTCTTGTGGGTCTCGTCAAGGTTCAGCGCGACCTTATTATCGTCGCATATTCCTCCCCAAGCCATGTTCATAACGTCTACGCTTCCGTCCTCGTTATAGGTCGCAATCATAAGCACAGGCATAGGGAATGTGTAAGGTTTTACTCCTAAATCTTTTAACATAAATTTACTCCTTTTTTAAATTATCTAATAGGTTTATAATCTGTTTCGGATTTTTTATCTTAATTTAATTATAGCAATACCGTAATTAAAAAGCAAGGACCGCGGTCCTTGCTTTTTAAACTTTTAAAATACTCTGTAAAACGCTTTTTAGTATTAAGCTTTGCTGTTTCTTCTTTTTAAAAGTATACATACCGTAACGCCTACGGCAGCAAGCGCCAAAACTACGCTGACAACAATAATTACTATTGCCGCAACGTTGTCGGAATTACCTCCGTTTCCTGTGCTGCCCGACGAAATGCTGACGTGATTTGTCGAGCCGTACACGGGAGTAAATCCCTTTTCCGCATACTTTTGCGCAGAAACCTTCGTAACGAAAGTTACTTCCAAAGTATTGCTTGAGTCAAGGTCGCTCTTATTAAGTGTAAGCTTGCCGTCGGCATAATCCGCCGCGTCGACAACCTTTCCGTTTAAAAGAACCGTACCGACGGTAAAGCCTTCTTCCGCCTCTATGTCGTAAGTTATGGTATCGCCCGTAACTTCCGCTATACCGCCCTTGCCGCCCGTCGTAACCTTGCCGCCCGTTCCGCCGTTGACGTTTGCGTAAACGTTGACGGAATTGCTGTTCGTAACGGCAGCGCTCGTGTTCTTAATCTGAACGATTGCGAAAGGACTGAAACTCTGTACCTGCGCTATAAGACCGTAAGGCGTAATTATTACGGGAATTTCCTCTACGCCGACGATTTTACCGTTCTCGCGCTTGTAGTGATAAATCTTATAAGTCGTGCCTTCGTCGTCGGGGCTGTAACCTTCGGGGAAACCGAACGAAACCTGCAAAAAGCTGCCTTGGGGAATAGATTTAACGTTACGGCAGATTGTAAGGTCGATTTCGTAGGTAGAAGAAGCTACTATTTCGTTATCCTTTACGCCCGTCTCGTTTTTGAGTACGTCTTCCATTTGCTTTTCCTGCTCAGCCGTGGGCTTGCTTGCAACGAGCATAAGCTGACTGCGCTGGCTTTCGGAGTAATATTTGCCGTTTTCGTCCTGGAAGTTTGTAACGGATAAGTCGGAGTCGTCTACAATCTGGGGTGTGCCGTAAGTGCGTACGTAATATCTTCCGCCGGGGAGCATCTTATTGCACATCAGGTGTTCACCCGCAAAAGCGAACTTAACGCTGATAGGCGTAATCTTATTTTCGGCGTCCACAAGATTTTCGGGCGTCAGGAAGTAGATTGCTTTATAATGCTCGTACTGCAGACTGGGAGTGAAGTCGAAGGAAACCGTTCTCTGTCCGTCCCAGTTAAAATTTTCGATTTTGACGTATCTTTCAATATCGGGGTAATTTTCGTAATTGGTAAAAGACATTCCTGCGGGCTTTGTTTCGTCTGCAAGAGCAAGCTTACTGTTGTACTCTATAGTAACGTGAATTTTGTTGAGTCCGAACGTCGACGCGTTACCGGGAGTTACGTTTACGGGGTAAGGCGCACGGTCTACGTGTACGTAGCCGTCGTTAACGTACTGAGTTGACGGCGCAACTACAAAATCGCTGTCCTTGACGTCCTTATATTGACCCGTAATATCGTCGCAAGGGCGGTTAAATATTGCAAACTGAGCGTACTTAACGCCGCTGGTGAGAGGAACGGTAGTATTCTCGTCGGTAATAATATAATACTCCCATTCATAATATTCCAGAAACATTTTATTGACGGCAACTACATTAACCCAATCAGACCAGGTATCTTCCCCTTCAACAATTTCGTCCGTGGTATAACGGAAAGCAAGGTATAAGCCCTGCTCTTCAAGCTTTAACGCCCCCATGCCGTTATACGAAACAATGAGCGACAAATCCTTTCCGCCCTCTTCGTTATCGGTATATTTGCCTATGATATCCATTCCGTTCGAGTCGGTATCGGTTCCGTAAGCGTACGGCTTAATCGCGGGATAAGGAAGTTCGTACTCCGACGTGGAAACGACGTTGTCGACTATATAATCGCCTAACATTTCATCGCTGCCGCAAAGCAGATATCTGTTGTCCGACCAGTCGTTGTTTGTTACGTCTACGCCGTACCACATTCCCTCTACCTGAACGTAGTTCCACATATGGGGCTGATAGCTATAGCTGCCTTTGTTGTAAACGTAGCCAGAAACGAGCACGCAGGGAATTTCAAGCCTGTCTAAAACAGCCTTGAAAGATTTTGCATAGCCTTCGCAGACGGACTCGTTATATACGAGCGCGCCGTAGGAAGTATGTATGAACGCGGCTTTTTCCGTATCGACGTTTTTATCGCCTTCTACCTTCGTTCCGTAGCCGTAGGTGTTGTGGGTTTTTATGTAATCGTTAACGTATTCGATTTTCTCTACGACGTTTGACTTTTTGCCGGCTTCGGTGACGATTGTATTAACGGCATTTTCGTATGCGGTAATTGCCGTATTAATCTTTGCCGAGCTGTTTAAAACGCCGACGTAAGTATTCAGAGCTCTGCTTGAATCGAGGTAGCCCACGTATTCGTCGTCCGCTGTCGTACCTGCGCTTATCGAAGTGGAAAAGACGTCTGCGTAGAACAAGTCGGGATGGTCCATATAGAACGCGTCGCGTCCTGCACCGTAAGAAGTGACAAGCTCTTCGCTTGTCCCGCTTACGTAAGAAGCTACCTGCTCTTGAGTTGCAACGCCTTCGGCGATTAAATCATACTCTATCGTACCTTTCTTGAATTCACCGCTGCTTGCAAGCGTTTCAAAAGCTTTGTAAAAATTTTGAGCTAATTTATCGTCGGAAAGCCGATTATAATAGTATTTGTTCGAATAATCCTTGCCGTCCTCGGCAAAAACGTCTTTACCGGTAATTAAGCCCGTACCGACAATGAGTGAAAGCGACATTGCACCTGCCGCCGCAAACGCACCAAAGCGTTTTGTTAATGATTTCATAAAACCTCCGAGTTTTAATTAATACGCAAATATTATACACTCTAAAATACCTCAGTGCAACTTTTTTGATATTATTTATTTGCGTATTTAAAGCCGCAACTTTAAAAGTTGCGGCTTTATAAATTGATACTATATTATGGACGCTTTGTTGTGCGCGTTCAGTTATATTCCTGCACGGTTTTGATAAAGTTTTCACTGTTAACGGGTCGGGAGTAATAGTAACCCTGAAAGTAATCGCAGCCCATTTGTGCAAGCATATTCGCCTGAGCCGCCGTTTCTACGCCTTCCGCCACTATTTCCATATTCATATCTTTAATCATATTTATAGTGTGCTTTAAAAGGCTCATAGACTTTTCGTTATCCGCAGCCGCCCAGACCATCGATTTGTCAAGCTTGATAAGCTTGAACGGATATTTCATCATTGTAACGGTATTGGAAAAGCCCGTGCCGTAATCGTCTAAGGCAAAGGATACTCCCTTTTGCATCAGCTTGTCCATATTTCCCATAAGCGTTTCTTCGGAAGCAACCGCCGCGCTCTCGGTCATTTCAAGGTGAATCATACCGTAATCGAGATGGTATTCGTCCATTATACTTATGAGCACTTCGTGCAAGCTCTCCTGCATACACTGCACTACCGACAGATTGACGTGAACGTTTTCTATCCCCATTTCCCAAAGCTTGTGGTCGCTTATGAACCGACAGACGTCGCGGAATACAAACTCGCCGATGCCCAAAATCAAACCGTTCTTTTCCGCAAGCGGAATAAACTCGTCGGGACCTACAAAACCCAGCCCGACGTCTTTCATTCTTATCAGCGCTTCCGCAGAAGTCAACCGCTTTTGTTTTACCGAATATATAGGCTGGTAGAACACCTCGAAACCGTTTTCCTTCAGTCCCTGACGCATAGCCTGCAATATGAGCGTTTCGCGCTGTCCCTTTGCCAGAATATCCTTATGCGCTATCACCGTTTCACTGTTCTCGGTTATGCTCTTTTCTTCGAGGCATAAATCCATTACGCCGAGAGCATCCTTACTCTTCGCCGCGACGTCGGGACATTGAATAAGGCACGTATTGACTGCAAGCGAAATTGCCGCGCCGTTAGACACGAACGACTGTGAAAAGCGGCTGCATATCTTGTCGGTTAAATTTTTGCAGTCCTCACCTTCGTTCAGCAGTATTGCGTATTTGGTCTGTGAGACGACGAAAACGCGTTTCTTGCCCGCCTCGCGTATGAGAAACCTCACAATTTCTCTTAAAATTTCGCTTTCGCTCTCTTCACCCAGCGTATCGCCTATGTAGCGCAGTCCGCTTACACGCACGCCAAAAACACCGAATTTTTTACCCCTTACCACGTTATTGTTGAAAACCGTTTCAAACGCCAGTCCGTTAAACGCGCCCAGCCTTTTGTCTATGTAATCTTCGGGGTTTTGCAAGGACATATAAATGAGCATAACGGCTATTGTCATTCCGAACTGCTGAACGCGAAGCCGTGAATTAAACATCTGCACGATTATGGCGATTATGCAAATTGCCGCGTACAGATAAATGGTTATTTCCTGTATGCGCGTAAATGATTTTCTTTTCAGGATAACATAGATAAGCGAGCCGAGAATGTAAGCGAACGTGATTACGTACTGTACGTTCAGCAATGGTCCGTGAACGTATTCTCTGTTTCCGTTAATCCAGAATATGCCCGCTCCGTTTATGAACGGCGAAATTAACACGAAGAGAATTTGCAAACCCAGCGGCGCGAGCACAACACCGTATATCCACTTCTTTATTACTTTTTTATCCATAACTACCGAAAGTATGTACAAAAGATAAATTGCGGGATTTGCAACCAATACACTCAAATACAACATTTTCGGTACGTAGCTCAGCCAAAGCGGTATTTGTTTAATATTTCTGATCGCTTCCGAACTGAGTATATCGAGTATTACGGTAAAAAGCGCAGCAAGCATAAAGGCTATAAAGAACGACGACGAGCGCGTTTTTATAGTCTGCCTGTAGAAAAAGCTGAACATTACGG
>CAZACR010000035.1:0-11230 GCA_964483715.1 uncultured Clostridia bacterium | reverse complement strand
GGCCCGAGAACGCCGACCCGAACGGGGATAACATACTCGGTATGCTGAACCGCGGTGATTTCGACATAGTTACTTCCGTCAGCAGAACCGCGGACAGGGAAGACGAGTGCGAATGGTCGCTGCCTATCGGCAGAAAGAAGACCGTTCTGTCGATACGCAGTGACGAAACGCGTTTTGACCGCGGTGATTACACTACCTACGACAAAGAAGGTCCGATGCGTGTGGGAATACTGGGAAGCAGCCAAATCAATGATTTTAAGAAGTTCGCTGACGAAAAGGATTTCGAGTACGAAATAATAGAAGATTACGAAAGCACCAAACAGCTTACGGACGCTCTGCAAGACAAAAAAATCGATGCGATTGTTTCGAGCAATTTAAGAAAGACGACTAACGAAAAGGAGTTGGATATTTTAGAGGAAGCCGATTTTTACGCAGTCGTAAAAAAGGGCGACCCGAAAGGAATACTTGACAAAATCAATAAAGCAATCAGGCAGATGGATATCGACGAGGGCGACTGGCAGAACACACTGTTCTATAAATACTACGGTCCGAGTTATTCCTCGGAACTTTCGTTCAGTGCGCGCGAACAGGCGTATATCGATAAATTAGTGAATGAGAAAAAAATAATTACCGTGACCGCAAACGGCGACAGAGCTCCCTATTCCTATACGGAGAGCGGCGAGTTGAAAGGCATTATGCCCGATTATTTTGCCGAGATGATGAAACTTGCGGGTCTGTCGGAAAACTATCGGCTTGTTGCTTCCGACGAAACAACGGTTGACGTTACGCTTGACAGTACGGGCGACGACGATATCGTAGAGGACAGCGTAAAAAGCTGCTTTAAAACGAACAGCTATATAACGGCGAGAATGGCAAGGGTAACCAGACAGGACCATAAAGGCGATATCACTGTTGTCGCCGTATCCGATTCCCAGGGCAAGGAGCTTCTTCCGCAGGAGTTTTTAGACGAGCATACCGTGAAGGAATATCCTACGGGTGAAGCGGCTATGCGCGCCGTGCTGAATAACGAGGCGGACGCCGCATATGTATACTCGTACGCCGCGCAGTGGTTTATAAATCACGACCATTCGAATTCGCTTTATTACAGCTCGGTAAACGGTATGAGTACGTCGTTCAGTATGCACGTAAGCGAAAATACCGACCACGAGTTGATTACCATACTCAATAAATGCATCAAGCAGATTTCCGACGATACGCTAAATCAACTGGCTTCGAAATACACCTCGTTTACAATCGGCGATATGAGCTTCGGGCAGTATCTGCAGGCGCATCCCGAAATAATAATCGCGGCGGTTCTTATACTCGTAGTTATCGCAGGCGTTATTCTTGCGCTTGTTTTACGCGGACGGTGGAACAGAAAGATGTTGCTTGCAACCGAGCAGTCGAACAGGAAAATGGGCGAACAGCTTGCAATCGTCGAAGCGCTCAGCCGTGACTATATGAACGTTTTCTCCGTCAACGAGGAAAAGGGAACTGCCCGAATCTTAAAATTGGAAGGTTACGTTACCGAGGGACTCAAAAAGGATTCGGTAGATGAGTACAACTATACCGTTATTCTTGAAAATTATATCCGCAGCCGTGTTCATCCCGACGACAGGGAGGAGCTATTGCAGGCGCTTTCATTTGATACTATAAGAGAAAAACTGAGTGAAGATGAGGAATATCAGGGCAGCTACCGCATTTTGGACAGCGGAGTGGTACATCATTTCCAGTATACGTATTTAAAAATAGCGGACAACAATTACGGGCACGGCGGCTTTATCCTTGTGGGATTCCGCAATATCGACGAAATGATAAGAAAGGAGCAGGAGCAGAAGGACGTTCTGTCCGAGGCTCTGGCTCAGGCACAGTACGCCAACAAGGCAAAGACCACGTTCCTCAACAATATGTCCCACGATATCCGCACGCCTATGAACGCAATTATCGGATTTACGTCTTTGGCGACGACGCATCTGGATAACAAGGAACAGATACGCGATTATCTGGGTAAGATTATGACTTCGGGCAACCATTTGCTCAGCCTGATTAACGACGTGCTGGATATGAGCCGAATAGAGAGCGGCAAGGTCAAAATCGAAGAAAAAGAGACAAGCCTTCCCGAGATTATGCACGATTTGGAAACCATAGTCCAGTCCGACGTTAAGACGAAGAAACTGACATTCAGTATGGATATCCAAGGTGTGACCAACGGAACTGTAATTTGCGATAAGCTCCGCTTAAATCAGGTACTTTTAAATATTATAAGCAATGCAATGAAATATACCAAGCCCGGCGGTACGGTAGGCGTACGCGTTATCCAGACGTCCGAAGCGCAAGAAGGCTACGCCACGTACGAGTTCCGCGTTAAAGACACGGGCATAGGTATGAGCCCCGAATTCCTTAAGCACGTTTTCGAGCCCTTCGAGCGCGAACAGACTTCAACCGTAAGCGGTATTCAGGGAACGGGTCTCGGACTTGCTATCACCAAAAACCTTGTTGATTTGATGGGCGGCACGATAACTGTGGAAAGCGAGGTTGGAAAAGGATCGGAATTTATCGTTAAACTTTGTTTGCGCATTGCCGAAACGCCGGACGGGTTGCAGATTTCGAAAGAGAAAAATGCGGAAGATGAGAAATCCGAGCTTAATTTCAAAGGAAAGAAGCTTCTTTTGGTGGAAGATAACGAGCTCAATCAGGAGATTGCAAAGACGATATTAGAGGAAGCGGGCTTTACTATCGATACGGCGGACGACGGAAGCGTAGCCGTGGAGCAGATGAAAAAGATGCCTGCAGGTACGTACGATCTGATACTTATGGACGTTCAGATGCCTATAATGAACGGTTATGAGGCAACGAAAGCCATTCGTGCTCTGGACGACTCCGATAAGGCTTCAATTCCTATTGTGGCAATGACCGCCAATGCTTTCGACGAGGACAAGAAAGCGGCTTTGGATTCCGGAATGAACGGGTTTGCGGCTAAACCTATAGAAATCGATAAACTTATGAAGACCTTGGAAGAGCTTTTAAAATAACCTCTTTGTTCAGAGAATATAATAATTTACAAACGGAGAAAGTATATGGAAATTGTAGTAAAAGAGATATCCTCGAAGAAGGACAAAAAGAAGTTTTTTAAGTTTTTGATTGACCTATACAAGGGCAACAAGCACGCAGCGCCCAATCTTTACGCGGACGAGATTGCGGAGTTCGACCCCGATACGAACGACGCGTTCCGCTTTGCGGACTGCAAAATGTTCCTAGCGTACAAGGGCAAAAAGATAGTGGGCAGAATAGCCGCTATCTGGCACAGGGGCGTAAACGAAAAGAACGGCGTAAAACAGCTCAGGTTTACGCGCTTCGACGTTATCGACGATTTCGAGGTCACCAAAGCGCTTTTTTCCAAAGTGTACGAATGGGCGAAAGAGCTCGGTATGACGGAAATAATAGGACCTATGTCCTTCTCCGATTTGAACGAAGAGGGAATGCTTATCGACGGCTTCGACAAAGACAGCACGTACATAGAAATTTACAATCATCCGTACTACGTCGAGCATATGGAAAAGCTGGGCGCGTATAAAGTGGTTGACTGGAACTGCTACCGCATAGCCGTGCCGAAAGAGCCCGACGAACGGCTTTTCAGACTTGCCGATATGGTTGCAAAGCGCAACGGCTACACCGTTCTGGACGTAAAAACTTTGCTCAAAAAGGACAAGAAAAAACTTGACGGTTATATTATGCAGTGCCTCGGCGTTCTGGACGTCGCGTTCGAAAACCTGTACGGTACAAGCCCGATAAACGAAAAGCAGAAGGCAAGGGAGATGGCAACGATATACCAGATACTTATTCCCGAGTTTGCCGCAGTTATTTTAAAGGACGATAAAGTCGTTTGCTACGGCTTCTTAATGCCGTCTATGCTGAAAATGATGCAAAAGGCGAAGGGCAAAATTTTCCCGAACGGCATAATTCCCTATATCAAGGCTATGAAAGATGTGGAAGTTGCGGATATGATGTCTATAGGCGTTCTGCCCGAACACGCAAACAAGGGCGCTACGGCTATCGTTATAGCGCACATTTTGCACGGACTTATCGCCAAGGGCGTTAAATTTATAGAAACGGGTCCCGAACTCGAAGAAAACCATAACGTGCAGAATTTGTGGAAGAATTACAACCCCGAATTAGTTAAGCGTCACCGCTGCTGGGGTCTGAAAGTCGAATAAAAAGAGTAGTTGTATAATAACAAAAATCTGTCCATAACTAAAAGTGTAAAAGCTTTTATGTAAAGAGGCAGATTTTTTTATGCAACGGACTAAGGACAAGAACAGGTTTATGCCGCGCTACGGCAAGGGCGAGGAGCTTTTCAACGCAATTTCGCATATAGTCGGAGGCGGATTGGGAATAATCTTTGCGATAATCGCGTTCGTGTTCGCCGCGCGCAACCCCTCGCCCAACAAGTTCGCGGCGGTAGCGATTTATTCCGTTTCCGTTATAACGCTGTACACGATGAGCGCGTTGTATCATTTTCTCAATAAAGGCACGGCAAAGCGCGTGTTCCGCATTTTCGACCACTGCACGATATTTCTGCTTATCGCAGGTTGTTACACGCCTTTCTGCCTTATCACGTTCTGGCACACCGTATACGGCAAAGTTATATTTTTCACGGAGTGGGCGCTCGCAATACTCGGTATCACGTTCAACGCAGTCAATATGAACTGGAAAGCGGTTAAAATATTGAGCCAGATAAGCTACGTCGTTATGGGCTGGATGATAATTTTAGTGTTTCCGCAGCTCATTTCCGCGGTTTCGCTCGAATGCGTTTTATGGCTGCTATCGGGCGGAATTGCGTACACAGTCGGCATAATCTTTTTCGCGCTGGGCAAAAAGATAAAGTTCACGCACAGTATCTGGCATCTGTTCGTCATACTGGGTTCGGTACTGCAATTTATCAGCATACTTTATATTCTGTAAAATCTTACTAAATAAGTATAATTCCCCGTCAGGTTTCAAAAACTGTTTGTAACCAACGGGGAATTTTGTTTTTTAGGTGATTATGAAAATGAACGAAAAATCGTACCACGGACACACGGTGTTTTTTAATAACAAACCGCGGATAATTTCAGGGGCTTCGATTGCAGGTCCTAAGGAGTGTGCTGGCATAATAGGAGAGTACGTCGATAAACCTCTGTCGGACGATATGTTCGGCGAGGACACGTTCGAAAAGGCGGAGTGCAAAATGCTGTCGTATGCCATCGATACGGCTATCGTGAACGCAGGGCTTCGCCGCGACCAGATTGACGTGCTGTTTTCGGGCGATTTGCTCAACCAGATAATTTCCGCAAGCTTTGCGGCACGCGACTTCGACATACCTTTTCTGGGCGTGTATTCGGCTTGCTCGACAATGAGCGAGAGTATGCTGCTCGCCGCTTCTATGGTAAACGCGGGCTACGTTAAGCACGCAGTTGCCGCAACAGGCAGTCATTTCGCATCTGCCGAAAGACAGTACCGCTATCCTTTGGAACAGGGTACGACGCGTCCTCCGCAGAGCCAGTGGACGGTTACCGGTGCGGGCGGCTGCGTAATTGCCGACGAGGGCGAGGGAGTTAAAATCGTCAACGGCACTATGGGCAAGGTAGTCGATTTCGGCGTTACCGACGTCAACAATATGGGTGCGGCTATGGCGCCTGCCTGCGCTGATACGCTTATCAGGCACTTCCGCGATACGGACACCTCGCCCGACGATTACGATTTGATTTTATCGGGCGATTTGGGCGCGCTGGGAAGCCGTATTTTAAAGGACCTGACGTGGGAAAAGGGCTTCGATATTTCCGAAAAGCACGTTGACTGCGGCGAGATAATTTATAAGGTTATAGAGGACGAATTCCAGGGCGGAAGCGGCGCAGGCTGTTCTGCAACGGTATTCAATTCCTATATCTTAGCTAAAATGCGCGCACGGCAGTACAGACGAGTGCTGTTCGCCGCAACGGGTGCGTTGCTTTCAACCGTTTCGTCGGGGCAGGGGGAATCCATTCCCTGCATATCCCACGCGGTTCAGTTGGAGATATAAATAAAGGGGAAGTATGGGACAGGAAATTCTTGAAATCTTTTTAATGTATTTAAAAGCGTTTGTCGTGGGCGGAGGTATTTGCCTTATCGCGCAGATAGTAATAAATTATACCGATTTGACCGCAGGTAAAATTCTGGTTTTCTTTATGCTCGGGGGATTAGTGCTCACAACGATAGGCGTATATCAGCCGCTCGTCGATTTTGCGGGAGCAGGCGCAACCGTGCCTATTTCGGGTTTCGGCTATCTTTTGGCCAACGGCGCAATCAAGGGCGCGGAACGCGGTTTTTACTATGCAATTACCGGCAGTCTTGCGGCGGCGAGCGCGGGCGTGACTGCGGCGGTCGTGTTCTCGTTCATAATGGCGATGATATTCAAAGCGCGTACCAAGCGCAACTGACGCGGCATATTGCGCGGACATATGCTCATACATTATTGTATGAGAAAACCGCGCAAACACAAAAGGCTTAAAATAATAGTGGCGGTCACGGGGGTGCTTATAATAAGCGCTCTCGTGTTTTTCCTGCGCAACGTTACAAACGTTCTTATATCCATAAGCGAAGCGACAATCCGCTCTATAACGACGGTTGCGGTGAACGACGCGATTTACTACACGCTCAACGATAACTTACGCTACGAGGACTTAATAGCCATTAAATACGACGATACGGGCAACGTTTCCACTATCACGACTGACAGCCTTAAAATAAACAGAATAGCGAGAGATACGGCGTATCTCTCGCAGGAAAATTTAAATCGTATGAGTCAGGAAGGCATTCAAGTGCCGATAGGCGCTCTTACGGGACTGGAAGCTTTGGCAGGCTTCGGTCAGAAAATCAACGTAAAGATTATTCCTATTTCCAACGTTGAGTGCCGCTTCGTTTCCAAGTTCGTAGAGGCTGGGATAAACCAGACGAAACATTCGATATATCTCGAAATCGTTTCGGATATATCCATAATTCTGCCTACCAAAACTTCCAACCTTGCATCTACTATAGAAGTGCTTATTTGCGAAAGCGTGATAACAGGTAAAATTCCCGATACATATCTGCAAGCATCTTTGGTAGGCGGAGGGGCAAGCTTAGTGCCTAAAAAGTAAGTGCAATCAGAATTTGTATTCGTTCTTTTTGCGCCTGCAAAGCCAAATCACCGTGCAGGTCAGCACCGTTACGTTTAGCGTTGCAACAAATACAATTCCCGATATCGGCGCGTAGTTGTCGTAGCATACCAGCTCCAAACGGTATTCGTTCTCTTTCTTGTCGTACGTGTCTTCAACTGCAAACATGTAATTGAATATAACGTTTGAATTATCCCAACCGTAATCGTTATATAATTTACTTGTGCTTACGTTTACCGCATAATGCCTTTCGCCTGCAAATTCAAAAGATTGGTAGTAGCAATAGGTATTATAAGCGAGGTATTTCTCGCAGTCATCGTCTTTAGTTGCGTCCTCAATCGACTTACCGTCAAATATGCGGTACAATTTCCAATAGCTTATGTCGGGACCGTCCAACACGATGTCGTAAAATAACGGGTTGCCGTAAAAGCCGTTGCCGAGGTCGTAAAACTTTTCGTAATCACCGTAATCGGTCAGTTCAACGTAAGTTTCGCTCTGGAAGTTTAAAAAGTATTCGCCTGCGGGATAAGTCACGTAGTTGATTATGTTTTCGCCGTTGTCGTTGTAAGAATAACCTTCCGTATATTCTTCGTCTATCGTAAGCGTCTGAAAGTTTTTTACTACATCGTCAACGCTGTGTGCGGTAAAGTAAACTTCGTATACGGTCCTAATGTTTATATTAATGAACACTATAAAAAGTACAAGCATTATAACGACAGGAATAGAACCGAAGCCGCAAAGCTTTAATAAAAGTTTTCTGTTGTCTTTTACCGTTTTTATCTGGTTTTCCCGTCCGAATTTTTTAATGCCTGTTCTGTTGTAAACAAACCCGAAAATAAGCATAGAAAGCCCTATCAAAGCGTTAAGAACAACTAGAACAACGGTGGGGGTTGTGTAGTCTAATTTAACGCTTACACCGCCTACGATAATGCTGTAATTGTCGTATCCTGCGGCAAAGTAAACAATAAAAAAGACAATTGCCCCCAATATATACGGCAGCGAATTTAATTTAAAGGTGGAAGAAAAGCCGTGGCGCAGGGTAAGCGCGTACGCCTTTTTCTCTTCCGTGTAGTCGGAATCGAAAATAATTCCTTCCTGCCTGAGGGCGGAATAGTAGAAGTAGGACAGAAGTATTATGCACGCAACGTTGCCGCCCGCGCCCAAAACCATAAGCAGTATCGAAAGCCATATCGGGGCGGAGGAGTATAAAAGTACCGCGCACATTGCAACGAAAACCGCCGCACCGAGCAGTCCCAGCCCCATACACAGGATACGCTTTCCGCAGAATTTGGCGTAGCGGTTTTTGCGCATAGAGGCTTCCGCAGCCTCCGAAAGCTTGTTTTCTTCCGTGTTTTTAGGCTGTCTTTCACAGCGCAGAATTTCGTCTACCGTAACGCCGTAGATATCCGCAAGCGCGGGCAGTACTGCAACGTCGGGCGCGGTTCTGTCCGTTTCCCAGCTCGAAAGCGTGCGGTTGGAAACGTTCAGCTTTTCCGCAACCTCCGCCTGAGTGTAGCCCTGCGCTTTTCTTAAAGTAGAGATAAATTCACCTAAACTTTGTTTCATAATTTACTCCGCAAAATTGTTTTTACGATATAATTCTACGCTGCGGTAAGTGATAATGCAAGGTAAGATTTGTGGAAAGCGCTCTTCAAAACGTGGAATTTTATCTCAACTCAACGCCGAGTTTGTGTTTTAAATTGCTTAAAATCTTTTTAACGTATCCGTCAATCTTTTCGGGAGTAAACGCTTCTTCGTTGGGAGTAAACGTTACGGTGTAAGCCATACTCTTTTTGTTTTCGCCTATCTGGCTGCCCGAATAGATATCGAAAAGTTTTACGCCGCTTACGTATTTGCACGCGGAATATATCTCGCTTTCTATCTGCGCACAGGTCAAATCCGCGTCGGCAACCAAAGCTAAGTCGCGCACTGCTTCGGGGAAGCGCGAGAGGGGTTTGTACTTAAATGCGTTAGCGTGGGTAAGCATTTTTTCGTAATCGATTTCCGCGATAAACGCCTTTTTCTCCATAGAAAGCTCTTCGGAAATTTTGGGGTCTAATCTTCCTACGTAACCAATCTCTTCGCCGTCGCAGGAAATGACAGCCGTAATGCCGGGATGGAGGAAGGGCTTTTCGCCGACAGCGTATTCGAACTTAGTATTCAGGCTGTCCGCCAAGTCCTCTATAATTCCTTTAATGTCGAGGAACGTGCCGTTTCCGAACGTGCCTATGCAAAGCGTTTTGTGCTCTTCGGGAAGGCTGTTAAGCGGCAGTTCACGCGGAATGTAAACGCTTGAAATTTCAAACAGCTTTCCGTCCGTATTGCCGCGGCGCAGGTTACGCACGATAACGTTGAGCATTGAGGGAGCGAGGGTTGTGCGCATAACCGACAAGTCTTCGCCTATGGGATTTTTAATGCGTATGAACTTTCTCTCTTTCGCGTCCGCAGGAATATGCAGCATATCCAGATCTTTTTCCGAATAGAAAGAGTAGGTGGAAATTTCGTACAGTCCCAACGCAACAAGTTTATCCTTTATTTTGTTTTCCGCCGTCTGCTCCTCGCTGTATCCGCCGTTGGTAACTCTCGCGTTGTTCAAGAAAGTTCCTTCGACGTGGTCGTAACCGTATTCGCGGATAAGCTCTTCCGCAATGTCTGCGTAACCGTCTATATCCTCGCGGTAAGGGGGCACTTCGAGAGAGAGTATCTTGCCGTTTGCCTTAACGCCGAAGTTCAGTCTTTTAAGAATTTCAACGGCGGTATCGACGGGTATTTCTATGCCGAGCAGAGCGTTGATTTTATCCATATCTGCGGGCATCTGCTTTGCGCCGTCGTGCGAATATTCCGTCTTGATATCAATGTGTACGTTCGTAACTATGCCGCAGTTAAGCTGTTCAATCAAATGCAGCGCGCGCGCCATAGCCTTTTCCGTAGTGTATTCGTTTACGCCTTTTTCGAACGTAGCGGAGGAGTCGGAGTGCTGACCGAGCGCTCTGGACGTCTTTCTGACGCTGTCGCGCGCAAACTTGGCGGATTCGAATAAAAGCTCTTTAGTAGTATCTTTAATCTCGCTGTTTTCGCCGCCCATAATGCCGGCTAAAGCGCAGGGTTTGTTGCCGTCGCAAATAACAAGATTATCTTTATTAAGTTTGAAAGTCTTGCTGTCGAGGGTGGTTATCTCTTCGCCGTCGTTCGCTCTGCGTACGATTATTTCGCCTTTTTCGAGGTTGGCAAAATCGAACGCGTGCATGGGCTGACCCATTTCCAGAAGTACAAAATTTGTAATATCCACGACGTTGTTTATAGAGCGCAAACCGCACAGTGCAAGCCTCTTCTTCAGCCACATAGGGGAGGGAGCAATGTTAATATCTTTTACGTAGTGCGCAATGTATCTGGGGCATATATCGGGGGCAACCACGTTTACGGTGACTTTTTTATCGCATTTTGCGGTGGTATAGGAGTAGTCGGGTTCTTTTAAGGGCTTGCCCAGAACTGCGGCAACCTCTCTCGCCATACCCAAAATACTGTTGCAGTCGGGGCGGTTAGCCGTAAGCCCGATATCGAAAATATAATCGTCCAAGCCGAGCAGAGGTTTTACGTCCTCGCCGTTTTTCCATTCTTTGGGGAGGAGGAGTAAACCGTTGTAATCTCCGCCTTCGAACATATCGCCGTTAACGCCTATTTCCACGCCCGAGCAGAGCATACCGAACGAATCTATTCCGCGCAGCTTGCCCTTCTTAATCGTCATAACGCCTTCTATCGTAACGTGGTCTTTCGCGGTCGCGTACACGGTTGCGCCTACCAAAGCTACGGGCGCTTTTATTCCTAACGCAACGTTGTCCGCACCGCAGCAAATCTGAAGCGTTCCGTGCTCTCCGCAGTCCACTTGGCATACGTGCAAGTGCGTGCCTTCCACGGGCTCGCAGGAGATAACCTCGCCAACGACAACACCGCTAATATCCTTGCCGACTTCTATAAGCTCTTCCACTTCGAAACCGCAGCCGAACAGCTTTTTGCACAGTTCCTCGGCACATATATCTATATCAACGTAATCTTTTAAC
>CAZACR010000034.1:0-11265 GCA_964483715.1 uncultured Clostridia bacterium | reverse complement strand
TTTTGATAACCGTAGTTCCCTCCGCTTTGACAGCCGCAAGCATTATATTTTCCGTTGCCCCTACGCTGGGGCAATCGAGCATTATTTCATTGCCGACAAGTTTGTCGCATTCGCAGGATATGTATCCGTTTTTCTCGGTTATGTGAACTCCCAGTCTTTTCAATCCCGTAAGGTGCAAATCGACGGGACGCAAGCCTATGTCGCATCCTCCGGGGTAGGCTATCTTTGCTTTATGAAAACGTGAAATTACCGAACCGAGCAAAAACACGGACGAACGTAGTTCGTGTGCAAGCACGCTCGGTATTTCGTAACAATCGGCACCCGAACTATCTATTATCACATCGTTTCCGTAATAAGTCGAACGACAGCCCAGACAGTTTAAAATCTTTAACATATTGCGCACATCGGTTATACCGGGAATATTGCATACGGTAATTTTCTCGTCGGTAAGAACGGTTGCGGCTAATATGGGAAGTACGGAATTTTTAGCTGCCTGTACCCTGACCGTACCCGACAGCTTGTTCCCACCGTTTATAATGTACTTTTCCATAATAACTCCATATATATGTAAATAATAGAGCGGTACGCAAAACTTTGTGAGGGTTTCACCGCACTAATATTTACGTGCCGCCTAATTCATTATATGGAGAATTTTAAACCGTTGTTAATTCGAACGGGATACCTTGTACAGCACTCCCATCGACGCCATTGTTATAATTAAAGACGTATTTCCGCTGCTTATAAGCGGCAGCGGCAAGCCCGTGGGCGGTATTGTTCCGCTTACGACCAGAGCGTTTATTACCACCTGTATACCGTAAACCAAAGTTATGCCGCAGGCGAGCAGATATCCGAAACGGTCCTTGCACGCCCTCGCGATTTTAAATCCCCTGAATACGATAAAAATACTTACGCCGAAGAATATTGCCAAACCGAAAAAGCCCAGCTCCTCGCCCATAACGGACATTATGAAGTCGCTTTCGGCAAACGGCAAAAACCTGTACTTTTGCGTGGAATTGAAAAGCCCGACGCCGAACCAACCGCCGTTGCCGAGTGCGTAAAGCGACTGGATAAGCTGATATCCTTCTCCTTTCGGGGAAGCCCACGGGTCTATAAACGCGCTCAGACGCTTTAAACGGTAAGGTTCTAAGAGTATAAGCACGGGAACAGCCACGGCAAGCGGTATTAAAATTATAGCGAAAGTCTTTAAGTTAGTGCCGCTTAAGAAAATCATTGCGAGCATCAGCAGTCCTACGCACATTGTAATGGACATATTCGGTTCGGCAATGATAAGCAGACAGAATCCCATTCCCACAATCAGAACGGGCAGAATGCCTTTTATCGTCTTGCATTTTTCGTAGTTGTCGGAAAAGTGTGCGGCGGCAAATATGACGAATGCGTATTTAGCTATTTCAGATGGCTGAATTGTGAAAGAGCCGAAGCCTATCCAGCGCGTTGCTCCGTAATTTGTTTTACCTATACCGGGCACGAATACCAAAGCTAGCATTACCGCGGCTGCTATCACGGCAATGTATTTAAGCTTTTTAAGCTTTTCGTAGTTCAGAAACTGTACTCCGATGAAAGCCGCAGTACCGAGAACGAAGCCTAAAAGCTGTTTTTTTACGAAATACAATTCGTCGCCGTACTGCACTTTACCCACGTAGGAGCTCGCGGAATAAATCATAACACAGCCGAAACCGACCATTAAAAAAATACAGATTAAAAGCGGGATATCTCCCGCTTTAGTCTGTTTTTTACGCAAAAGTTTACTCGTCATCATTAAGCCCCTGCACAATCTTTACGAACGCATCGCCGCGTTCTTCGTAGCTGGAGAACTCGTCGAAGCTTGCGCTTGCCGGACTGAGCAGAACGGACTGCCCCTCTTTCGCGATATAAACCGCAAGATGCACGGCGGTTGTGAAGTCGGAGCAAAGCGAAAAACCGAAATAGCCCGTCTTGACTGCGGCGTTGAGCATCTGGAATCTGTTTTCACCGTAAATAACCGCATGAACGACTTTGCTCTTTGAGATACACTCGAAAAGAGGCGCGTAATCGTAGCCCTTGTCTTTACCGCCGAGAAGAATAACAGTCGGGCGTGTTGCGCTTTCTATTGCCTTAACTGTCGAGTCGATATTCGTACCCTTGCTGTCGTCTATGTACGTTACACCGTCAACTTCCCCGACCAGTTCTATTCTGTGCTTTACCCCTTTGAAAGAGCAAACGGCTTTCGAAACCGCAGTCTTATCAAGTCCGAGCACGGCGCACGCCGCTATGCATGCAAGCGCATTATAAACGTTATGTATTCCGCCTACGTCAAGCTCGCCCGCGCCGAAATAGCGCTCGCCCCTGAAATACAGCGACTCGCCGTCGAGATACGCTCCGTCCACTACCTGTCTTGCGGAAAACCAGACTACATTCGCACGCGTTACGCCGGCAAGCTGGCGCACTCTTTCGTCGTCGTAGTTCAAAATCGCAAACTCGCTTTCACGCAGTCCGCGTATAAGCTTGCTTTTCAGGAAAACGTAATTCTCCATATTGTAATGTCGGTTGAGATGGTCTTCCGTAATATTAGTTATTATCGCGATATGCGGCTTTAAGCTGAACAGCGTTTCAAGCTGAAAGGACGAAATTTCAAGCAGAGCATAGTCCGAAAAATTCAAGTCCTCCACCACGTTGATAAGCGGATTGCCGTAGTTTCCGCACGGCACGCACTTTTTGCCGCATTCTGAAAGCGCGCTTTCCAGCATAGAAACGGTCGTCGTTTTGCCGTTCGTTCCGGTAACGGCGATAGGCGTCGCACGCAGATAAAGAGCTCCCAGCTCCTCCTCGCCTATAATAGCTTTTCCCAATTTGCGGAAAGCCACGGGCAGGCGGTTATCAATGGGTATTCCCGGACTGAGCACCAGAATATCGCATATCCCAATTGCGTCGTTAAGCGTTTCCGCGGTTACGCCGACCGCACCTTTTTCTTTCAACGCCGCAAACGTTTCCGATATCTTGTCCGACATAAAATCGTCATAGATATAAACCGACGCGCCTCTGCGCAAAAGGAACTCCGCGCAGCCTGCGCCCGAAAGTGATAAACCTGCCACTAAAAATTTCTGATTACCGTAATACATTGCACCTCACAACAAAATCAAAAGAAGTATTCCGATCAGAGAAGTAACAAGTGCGTATGCGTACGAAATTTTGCACTCCGTATACCCTTTCATCTGGAAATGGTGATGCAAGGGAGCCATTAAAAACACTCTTCTCTTCGTTCGTTTATAGTATATTACCTGTATAATCACCGATATGCCGGAAATTACAAACGTTATTCCCAAAACGGGAATATAAAGCGTATTTTCCGAGAAAACCGACACGCACGCAATAAGTCCGCCGAGAGCGAGAGAGCCCGTATCGCCCATAAAAATAGCCGCTTTGTTTACGTTGAAAAGCAAAAACGCAGCAAGCGCGCCCGCCGCCACAAAGCATAGCGTTGCGTTGGAGTGCGCGTTAAGCGCTAAAATTACTCCGAAAAAGCAAAAGTAAACAAGGCTTGTCCCGCCCGCAAGTCCGTCTAATCCGTCGGTCAGATTAACGCAGTTGACGGTTGCGAGAAACACAAACAACACAATTGGTATTATCCCCCAGCTTACGTTCAGCTTTAATCCGCCCGAAAACGGAATATTGAGATTTGTTAATTTATTTACGTAGCAATAAACCGCGGCAATTATTGCTATCGCGGTCTGGAACAGAATTTTCTGATAGGGTTTTAATCCTTGGTTGTCTTTGCGGTAGATTTTTAAAAAGTCGTCTAAAAAGCCCACCACCGTAAAGCCGCCGACTATTACGAGCGTCAGGTTTAATACGTTGTCGCCGATACCGCAAAAACCGAGAGAGACGACTATTATCGCCGCAATAAAAGCGAGCCCGCCCATTGTGGGCGTGCCGCTTTTGTCTTTATGCTCTTTAACGTAGCCTAAAATGTACTGCCCCGCTTTAAGCCGTTTTAAAAGCGGCATAAGGCACGCAATAAGCGCGGCGGAAACAGCAAATGCAACCAAAATTGCAGTAAGATAAATTTTCATAAATATTTCAGCTTATCAGTTTTTTAATTACCGTATTGTCGTTATAACTGTGTTTTATTCCCATAACTTCCTGATAATTTTCGCCGCCCTTTCCCGCCACGAGCAAAACGTCGCCTTTGGAAAGCAAATTAACGGCATATCCCGTTGCGGCTTCCCTGTCCGTTACGGAAACATAGTTTTTTCCCGTCTTTTTTACTCCGCTTTCTATCTGGCTGATAATCTCGTAAGGGTCTTCGTATCTTGGATTATCGGAAGTCAAAATTACAAAATCGGCTAAATTTGCCGCAATTTCTCCCATTATCGGGCGTTTACCCGTATCTCTGTTGCCGCCGCAGCCGAAAAGACAATAAAGCTTGCCTTTGCAAAGCTTTTTCAACGCTTCCAACGATTTTTGCAACCCGTCGGGCGTGTGGGCAAAATCAACGAAAATATCCGCGCCGTTATAAGAAGCTACTTTTTCCAACCTACCCGATACTCTTTCCAGACTTTCCAAACCATCGGCAATAACGTCGATACCGACGCCCAGCGCGTGTGCGCAGGTCGCCGCGGCAAGCGCGTTGTAAACGTTGTGCATTGCAGGCAATTTGAGTCTGACTTCGTATATCTCGTCGCAAAGATTTATCACGAACGAACTGCCCGCTATGTCCTCTTTGATATTTACGGCAAAAGTGTCCGCGGGATTTTCCAATCCGTAACCGAGGCAATCGGGCAGGGCGTTTATAAGATTAGCACCCAATCCGTCGTCGGAATTTATAACCGCGACGGAGCATCTGCCCTTTTCGAAAAGCTTACATTTGCATTCTGCGTACGACTGCATATCCTTGAAGAAATCGAGGTGGTCCTGGGTACAGTTTGTAAAAATACCCGCTTCGAAATACAATCCGCGTATTTTATCGAAGTACAGCGCGTGCGCGGAAACTTCCATAAACACGTACTCCACCCCAGCGTTTACCATATCGCGGAAAACTCTGTGAAGAAATATCGGGTCGGGCGTAGTCAGCTCGGGTGAAATAAATATATCACCGTATGCTATGCCGAGCGTGCCTATTATGCCCGTCTTATTGCTATTTTTGTCGAAAATGCTTTTAAGCATATATGTAGTCGTTGTTTTACCGTTAGTGCCCGTTACCCCTACGATTTTGAGTTTTTTATCCGCATAACCGTAGAATGCGCGGGCAAGTTCGGTTACGGCTCTTCTGCCGTCGGTCACGGTTACTGTAGGAAGGTCGCACTTTACTTCCCTCTCGCAGACGATAGCCGCCGCACCGTTTTGTATCGCTTTTTGTACCAAATCGTGCGAATCTCTGTTCACGCCATTATAGCAGACGAACAAATCGCCTTGCGAAACCGTTTCCGCACGCGTAGCAATTCCGCTGATCTCTGTTTCTCCGCTGCCGCGCACGCTTTCGCATTGTATTTCTTTTATCAGTTCGCTTAGTTTCATTTTATTTCCTCACTCAACCGGTTTAATGTTTTTGATATTGATAATATCCTGAAAAATTTCTTTTGCTACGGGAGCGGCTACCGCACTGCCGTAATACGTGCCCTGCGGCTCGTCGACTATTATCAGCGCCAGATATTTCGGGGCATTGGAAGGGAAAAAGCCCACGAAAGAGGAAACGTATTTGCCCTGGGCGATATGTCCGTCCTCGTATTTCTGCGCCGTTCCAGTTTTACCCGCTACCTTATAACCTTCTATATACGCCTTTTTGCCGCTGCCCTCGCTGACTACCCCTTCGAGCATTTCGGCTATCATACCCGAAGCTTTTTCGCTTATTGCTTTCTGTTTGAGTACTACCGGATAATCTTCCACCGTTTTGCCGTCGGCAGAAACAACGCTCTTTAAAAGGTGAGGAACGTAATAATTTCCGCCGTTTACGCAAGCCGCAGTCGCGCACGCGAGCTGTAAACCAGTAACTGCTATAGTCTGTCCGAAACCTATTCTCGCCAAATCGCAGTCGCGGACAAGCGATTTCGGAACAAGCATACCGAGAGCTTCGCCCGCGAAATCTATGCCCGTCACATTACCCAGTCCGAACGCGGACAGATAATCGTAAAAAGTGTCTTTGCCGAGAGCCAGCGCCATATCGGTAAAGCACGGGTTGCAGCTGTTGTTCAGCGCTTCCGCCAAAGTCTGATTGGAATGTTTGCCGTTGGCGTGGTCGGACCAGCATTTGATTTTGGTACCGTCCACGGTTCGCGTGCGGCTGCCGTTAAACACGTACGAGGGCGAAAACGCACTTTTGTTTCCGCGCAGGTATTCTTCGATATTCGCCGCCGCGGTAACGACTTTGAAAGTCGAACCGGGTTCGTAAATATCGCTTATCATCGAATTTCGGGTTAAAGCGTTCAAAGTGTCGATGTCGTCCCTCGGCACGTCGTTCAAATCGTACGACGGATAATTGACCATTGACAGCAATTCGAAATTGCCCGGGTCTATAACCACGCACGAAACGCGCTTTGCTCCCGACGTAGAATAAACAGACTTCATTGCCTCTTCCGCGGCAAGCTGAATATCAATATCTATCGTCAGTCGGATTTCACTCCCCGCCGTCGCCTCCGTATAGACTATTTTGGAATCCTCGGTCTGCACGCCGACTATATCCGTCGTGAACGATATCTCCCCGTTCGTCCCGGCAAGGACGTTTTCATAGTATTTTTCGATACCGCTCAGCCCAGTTCCGTCGTTCGCCGTAAAACCGAGAACCTGGCACAGCACGTCGCCGTACGAATACACTCTCGTATTGTCCTTGGCGTAATATACGCCCGCGATATCGTAGGAAGCGAGTTTTTCCACCTTTTCTTTTTCCACCTGGCGGGCGAGAGTTATTTCGGAAACTTTGCCCGACGATATCTTTTCCAGCACTTGCGCGGCGTCGATATCGAGCGCTCCTGCAATAACCGAAGCGGAATACTCCGCATTTACTATAGCGTTCGGACGTGCAAACACACTGTAAGTCAGGCGGTTACCCGCAAGCAACTGCCCGTTAGTATCGGTTATTTTTCCGCGGGCGGCAACTACGGGAATTTCCCTGTTCCACTGGTCGGTTGCGCGGTAAACCAGTTCGCCGCCCCAAACCACCTGTATGTAGAAAAACCGTGCGAAAATTATCAAAAAAATAAAGGTTATCGCCAGTATCACTGACAATAACCTCTTTTGTAAAACCGTTATTGAAAATCCTTGTTTTTTAATTTTTATTATCTCCGTTTTATTTGATTAACAGATTTCTGACCGTATCGGGAACGATTTCGGATATGGAAGAATTCACGCCTGCGAGAGCGCCTCTTACCGTTAAGATTTCACTCTCGACGTTTGCGATATCGGCGTTAAGTCCCGCAATTATGGAAGAATTTACGATTACAAGCGTTAAAAGCGCCAAAACCACGCCGATAAATACCGCAATTATAATCTTTTCCTTCTTGCCGAGAATGTGTTCTCTCTTACCCGTGGAAGATTTGATTTCGGTTTTTGCGCTCGCTCTGCCTATCGTCTGATATTGTATAGTCGTAGGCGTGGGGCGCAAATCTTCGTCCTCTTCTTCGGAATCGAACACGTCGGTTTCGGCTGCGTTTTTAGCCGAAGCTTTATTTATAGGACTGTCCGCGCGGAAAATATCTGCGTCCGCCCTTGCGTTTTCAACTAAATAAGGACGTACGGGAGCAGCTTCCTCCACGAAATTGTCTTCGATTTTCTCCTGCTTGGGAGCACCGGAAATAACATCCTCGATTTTGCAATCGGGATTTATAAGCCTTGCGTATGTATCTCTTATACGGGCGTTGTGCTTTTCCTCTTCGTTAATGCAATCCATATACGCTTGAGTAGAAAATTGCGTTCTGAATTTTTCAACGGGTCTGTGTTCTAAAACGGGTGTTTCGGCTGCCATTTTCATTCTCCTTATCGCCTTATCATTAGATTATTCTCTCCGCTATCCTTAGTTTGGCACATTTTGAACGGGAATTAATTGCCATTTCCTTAACGGATGCTATAATCGGTTTTTTCGTTATTATTTCTATTTCTCGCTTTTTGCCGCAAACGCATACGGGCAGGCTTTTATCGCAGATACAATCTGTTTCAAGCTCCCTGAATGCGTTTTTCACAATTCGGTCCTCTAACGAATGAAAGGTGAGAATTACTATTCTTCCGCCCTTCTTCAACTTTCTGGTTAAGCCGACTACGCAATCGTATAACCCGTCGAGTTCGCCGTTGACCGCAATTCTTATCGCCTGAAAGCTCTTCCTTGCGGCCGGACCGTTTTGCTGGAATTTTTTCGGTATACTCTTCTCTATTATCTCCACGAACTGTCCGCACGTTTCTATGCGGCAGTTTTTTCTTGTTTTTTCTATATTCGAAGCAATCAGCGGAGCAAACCGCTCTTCTCCGTAAATTTTAAGTATTTTTGCTATCTCTTCACGCGGATATTCGTTAAGAATTACTTCCGCTGTCAACGGCGAAGTCTGATCCATTCTCATATCGAGCGGAGAATTGGGTTTCATATACGCAAACCCGCGTTCCTCGCTGTCTATCTGGTGACTTGAAACGCCGAAGTCAAGCAAGACGCCGTCAACTTTTTCCACTCCCGCAAGAGAGAAAACTTTTTCGTAATCTTTGTAATTCGATTTGAAGATGCGGAACCTTCCGTCGAATTCGCTTAACCTTTGCGTTGCCGCTTCTATCGCCTGGTCGTCAAGGTCGGTTGCTATCAGCCTGCCCGACGGCGAGCTCGTTTTCAGAATTTCATACGAATGTCCCGCGCCGCCTATTGTTCCGTCGAAGTATATCCCTCCGTCCTTTACTTTAAGTCCGGCAAGGCATTCGTCTTTCATTACGGGGATGTGAGAAAACGTCGCCATATCAGAAATCTATATTAGCTATAACGTTATCGTAATCTTCGTCCACTCCGTTGAAGTATGCGTCGTAATTTGATTTAGACCATATTTCCGCTCTGTCGCCCACGCCGATAACAACGATGTCCTTTTCGTTCTTTTCGAACTTGAGATGAGTGCGGAGCTCGGGGTTGAGTACTATTCTGCCCTGACCGTCTTCAACCACGGGAGTAATCGTTCTCATAAAAGCACGGATATTTTTCTGTCTTTCGATATCGGAAATCTTAGTCTGTTTGACCGTTTCCAACTTTGCTTCCATCTCCTGCTTGGGAAAAACGTAAACGCAGTGGTTATCGCCTTTTGCGAAATAGTATTCGTCACCAAGCTCTTTTTTGAGCCTGGCGGGAATTCTTATTCTGTTTTTTGCATCGAGTTGGTGATTGTATTCACCGGTGAGCATAGACATACTATTCCGCCCTTTAGTCAGTTAGTGAACTAATGATAACACACAGAATGACCACTGTCAACCACTTTTTTAAAATTTTTTTAGATTTTTTTCAAATTTTCGTAATTTTTAAAATAAACGCTCCGAATTATTACCCGTCCATATTTATTAAACAATCAAAAATACGCTTATTTTTAACAATATCACCCCCTAAAAACGTTACTTTTAACCGTTTATCGCTTTGGTGGTCATAAATCCCTGAATTTCCCCTTAAGTGGTCAGTCATCCCTAAAATTTCACGCAAGTGGTCGGCCGTCCCTGCAATTCCGTCAAAAACAGGGCAGTTATACCGCTTTTGCACAATATCTTTTATGTAAACGTAATGAGTACAACCGAGTACAACGCTGTCCGCTTTTACGTCAGGCAACAACTCTTTCGGCAACTCCTCCCCTAAATTGAACAAGTTTTCTTCTATATAATCGGCAAGCCCGACGCACTGATGCACAATAATGTTTTTATTATCGAACCGCGAAAGCAGTCTGTTAAACGACAAACTGGCAGCGGTCGCCGCCGTAACGAGTACAAGACATTTTCCGCCAAGCTGAACGGCAGGTTTTACGGCAGGCTGGATACCTACTATCGGGAACGGATAAATTTCGCGCAGTTCTTCTATGCAGTTTGCCGTAGCCGTATTGCACGCGATTACAGCGGCGGATATTCCCTCGTTCGCCGCAATATCGAGTTTGCTTTTTACAAGCGAAAAGATTTCCTCCTTCTTCTTCGCCCCGTAAGGCACGTTGAAATTGTCCGCCAGATAATAAAAATCAACCGTCGGCAAATGCAGCACGCACTCTTTAAGCAAATTGAGCCCTCCGATACCGCTGTCGAAAACGGCGACGGAAGCTTTTGGTTTATAGCGGTTCGTTTCCATATAATATAAATATTAAAAGATTAAAAATTATATTAAAAAAATTGCAAAAACGCATAAAAACAGTTTACAACCACGGCGTTTTATGATAAAATCATTCAAGATTTAAGTTGAATATATCCAAAAGGAGAGATTGACGTGCCTAATATAAAATCAGCAAAGAAGCGCACCTTAGTAACGGAGAAGAAAACCGCGCAGAACAAAATCATTAAAACTCAGGTTAAGAATGAAACGAAGAAGTTCCTTGCAGTTGTTGCTTCAGGCGACAAAGCGGCTGCAACGGCTATGTTCCCCGAAGTATGCTCCACTATCGACGGCGCAGTAACTAAAGGCGTACTTAAAAAGAACACGGCGGCTAACAAGAAGTCCGGTCTTGCAAAGAAGCTTAACGCAATGGCGTAAAATTTAAAACAGAATGCATACGGCGCGGAGCTAAAAGTTCCGCGCCTGTTTAGTTTAGGGCGCACGGATAAAATCCGTTCGCCTTTTTCTTTATTTTTTATGTTAATTACTATCATTTTCGCGAAAAAATGATAAATTTTTTAACACTTTAAAATTATTATTGAATTTATTGACACGCGCGCGTAATATTTATATAATCATTGCGTTAAGTTTATTATTGCTAAACTTTTCGTTTATTTTTATTAACCGTTTAATAAAAGTAAACGGGGAGTTTATTATTGTATACGGAGAGAATTTTTTATGGAAATAGGTTCTAAAATAAAACGGCTGCGACAACAGCTCAACCTTTCGCAATCGGAGCTTGCGGACAGGTGCGAGCTTACGAAAGGTTACATTTCCCAGCTTGAAAACGATTTGACTTCCCCATCGATTACCACTTTAATTGATATACTTGCGGCGTTGGGCACGGACCTTTCCGAATTTTTTAAAAAAGAAGACGACCAGCGCGTGGTGTTTTCGACGGAAGATTTTATCGAAAAGCACGAAGACGGTATGCTTTTAAAGTGGATTATCCCCAACGCGCAGAAAAACGAAATGGA
>CAZACR010000033.1:0-11265 GCA_964483715.1 uncultured Clostridia bacterium | reverse complement strand
ATCCTGCGCCAAAGTTTGGCGCAGGATTTTTTTCATTTTCTATTCACAATAATAATTTGACCGTTTAGCGTGAATATGATATAATTATAAAAAAGCATTGTAAAGTAAGGAGCAAAATGATAAAGATTATCACCGATTCGTCTGCCAACATTTCGCAGGAAGAAGCAAAAGAACTCGGCATAACGGTATTGCCCCTGGGCGTTTCGTTCGGCGCGGAAGCCTATCTCGACGGAAAAGATTTATCCACTGACGAGTTTTACGAAAAGCTCACCTCGTCAAAGGAATTTCCGCACACGTCGCAGCTTTCGCGCGAGGAATTGCAGGAACTTTTCGAAAGGGAGAGCAAAAACGCGGACGAAGTGATAGTAATGTTTTTGGCGAAGTGTCTTTCGGGCACGCACGCGCTTGCGCAAAAAGTCGCTCAGGAAGGGAACTTTGCAAACGTTCACGTCTACGACACACGCGCAACGACGGCAGTGCTCCGCATTCTTGTATGCGAGGCGGTGAAAAACGCGGAAAAACCCGTCGACGAGGTGATAGCAATTCTCGACGAACTCCGTCCGCGCATAAAACTTTACGCAGCTCTCGACACTCTCGAATATCTGAAAAAGGGAGGAAGACTTTCGGGCACGGCTACTTTTATCGGCAACGTGCTTAAAATCAAACCCGTAATATATTTCACGGACGAGTGCGAAGTCAAAATCGCTTCCAAGCAGATAGGTTTTACCCTTGCGTTAAAGAGCCTTGCGGAAAAGGTAAAGAGCGGTGCTCTCGACGGTTCCCAGCCTATATACTATCTTTACACGAAAGAGGACGCCAACTGCAACGCGATGATAGAAAAGCTTAAACTCACCGCAAAAGAAAAAGCGGCGGGGCAAAAGATAAATATATGCCCCGTAATCGGCACGCATATAGGACCGCGGGCTGCCGGCATAGTTTTCGTTGAAAGCAAAAAGTCGCAAAAAATATGACAAAATTGTCCTGTTTGAAGTATATAATGCAAAAAACGAGGCAATAAAAAATAAGAAAATCGCAAACGCGGTTGCTTTTTAACCGTCTTGTGCGGTAAAATAAAGAGGAAGCGAACAAAAAAAGGAGGAAAAGCCCGATGCAGACAGTGGACTGGATAGCTTTAGGCATAATTGTCGTCGCCGCATTGATAGGGCTGATTCTCGGCTTCGGCAAGTGCCTTAAATTCTTTACGAGCGGTATAATCGGCTTTGTAATTTCGCTCGTCGTCGTATATTTCTTCCTGGGCATTGTGTCGAGCTGGCCGTTCGTTCAGGATTTAATGGCGAAGCTTCACGAAACTATGGTAAGCGCAAATAACGGCTTCGTTGATTTCCTGTTGAAAATAGGAATAGAAAAAATCATTCTCGCAATAGCTCTGTTCGTAGTGGTGCAGTTAGCAAGAATAATAATAGTTTCGATTATAAAGAATATCGTGGAAATGGACAACGTTGTAATGCGCACCGTAAACAAGTTCTTCGGTATGGTGTTTATGCTTGCTATAGTGGTTATGCTAACGCTGATTGTGTTCCAGATAGTGGCGTGGGTAGGCGGCAACTCCGCGGAAACCTTCTATAACAAGCTTACGGGTGCGTTCCATCTCGAATGGGTATTCGAGAACAATCCGCTCAACTGGCTGTTCAAAAGTATAGGCAGCATAGCAATATAAAATCGAACAATCAAATTTTGACGAGCAAGGGCTTAAATGCCCTTGCTTTTTTTCAATGAAGATTTCCGGCAAAACACTTGTACTGCCAAACCAATTGTGATAAAATCAAAGCGTAAATATTTTCGGTTAAATAATCAGCATATGAAAAAATTTTTTGCATTTATCATTAAACAGTCGGTAGCGATTGTCCTAATAGTTGCGTTCGTTCTCGGTTTCGGAGTATGGTCCACCGTAAATATGGATATCAATCTGCTACCCGATATTAACGTGCCTATGGTGTGCGTGCAGGTAATATATCCTGGTGCGAATGCGGCTTCGGTCGAAGAGGACGTAACAAAGAACTTAGAGGAAGGGTTGGGCTCGATAAGCGGAATTACCGAACTTGAAAGCTATTCCTACGACAATCTTTCCGCACTCGTTATGTCGTTTAATTACGGAACGGACACAACCGCAAAGAAAACGGAAATTCAGAATAAGTTGGCTTCAATCGAGCTTCCGTCCAACGTATCGACGACCGTTTACGACGTGGATTTAAATGCGGAGGCGCTCGCCGTTTTGTCTGTCGTTTCGGATGAGGGAGCGGACGACGCATACGACAAGGCTCAGCAGCTTTCCGCTAAGATTACCGCGCTCGACGGTGTTGAAAACGTCGAAATAAAGGGTGGTGCGGAATACTCGTATACGATAAAACCTTTCGGCGGGTTAGAGCTTATCAGTCCGCTTATCGTGCAGGCGTTTTCCTACGGCTCGCTCGATTTGCCCCTCGGCAGTATTACGGACGAAAACGGCGATATACAGATACGCAACAATTCCGACGTAAAAGAATACGGGGATATAGAAAATATGCCCGTGGAACTTCCGTCGTCGCTCGTAAGTATGCTTTCTTCCGTAAAGCAGGTGATGGGCTATTACGAAGACAGCACCGAGGAAGACCTAATAAAGCTGAGGGAAGACCTCGACAGCGGAGTTTCTCAGGTGCTGCGCGATTTAAGCGGAATGACCGCCGAAGAAGTGGATAAGTTTGCCGAACTCAAAACGTATATGAACATTGCCGATTCGTATACCGCCGAGCAGCTTACGACAATAAAGACGAGCAGATATTACAACACTATCGAAAAACAGGTAAAGGACGAAAACGGCAACCCCAAGTCCGACGAGGAGCTTAAAGACCTTGCGGACGAGATAAACGAACAGTACCCGAATATGCCTTTCAAGGTCTCGCAGGATTTTTTAAAGGTCGTGCGCGACGGCAGGCTGGACGATATCATTGTGTACAGACAAAATCTCGAACAGAAGGAAGGTTATATTCAGTCGAGTGAAAATAACGAATATTACGAGCTGACCGACGACGATTACGTTGCTCTCGCAAAGCATATGGGCGTTTACGGCGAAGATACGTCCGACGAAGAGATAAAGGAAAACGTCAACTTTGCGAAAAAGACTTCGGCAACGGGGCTTGCGCAGATTGCCGATAAAAAGCGCGAGGAGGGCGACGCTTATAATCCGACCGACGCCGAGTGCGCGCTTTTGTTCACCGCAACCGAGCTTTCAAGCGAGCACCCCATTATAATGTCGTCCACGTTCATAGCGTTTGTGAGAAGCGAACACTACGACGGTAATATGGATATCTTAATTTCGCGGCGTGCGGAGCTCGGCGAAGAAATATCTGCCGCCGAATTTTACGGACTGTATACGCAGTTAAATCTCGAAGGCGTGCTGGAGATTAATCTTTCGGAACAGCTGATAGGTTTTATACTCGATACCGATTTGACGGAGCTTACTGCCAAGTCGGACGGAAGCACGGTGCTCGTCGTCAGTACGGCAAGCGTCGCGAACGTAGTCCCCACGGCGGAATACAGCTCTTACGCATATTACTTTGACGGTAAAAACATCGTCAAGGGCATAATAATAGAAATATTCAAAGCCAACGGCGCGAACTCTTCAAGGGTAGTCGATTCCGTAAAAAGCGTATATGCGGAAATCTCCGCAGAGGAAGGTTACAGCGCAAAAATCAGCCTTCTCGACGACCAGTCGGAATTTATTTCGGACAGCATATCCAACGTGCTCGTAAGCATGCTTATCGGCGGACTGCTCGCTATACTTATAATTTTCCTGTTCCTGAAAAAAGTGCGCACTTCGCTCGTAATAGCAATTACTATGCCGCTTTCGGTGCTCGCCGCACTCATTTGCCTGTATCTTATGGGCATAACGCTTAATATGGTATCCCTCGGCGGTCTCGCCGTCGGAATAGGTATGCTCGTCGATAACAGCATAGTCGTCATAGAGGCGATTTCCAAGCACCGCGATATGGGCAAAACCGCATTCGAAGCCGCAGTGGACGGCACGACGGAAGTGGGCGGCGCACTGTTCGGTTCTACGCTTACAACGGTTTGCGTGTTCATTCCGATACTGTTTTCGGGCGGACTTACTGCGGAAATATTCACCGACTTATCATTTGCGGTAATATTCTCGCTCACGTTCTCGCTGATAGTAGCGGTAACCGTCATACCCGCGTTGTACGCTATGCTCGAGGGCAAAAACAGACTGTTAAAGGGCAGTAAGATTTCGCAAATCCCTATTGGAGAACAGTTGACGGTAGATACGGTTTTATCGGAAGAAGAGAGCGGCGTACAGCCGCAGGATACGCAAACGGCGGAACAAGAGCCCGAAAAGCCCAAGAAAAGGTTTTCGTTCACAAAGCCTTACGTTATGGATAAAATCACGGGCTTCTATTCTAAGATACTTCCGTGGGTGCTTGGCAAAAAGCTGATAACCATAATAACGGCAGTCGTCATATTCGGCGCGAGCATAGGACTTTTAATGTTGACAGGCACGGAGTTTTTACCGTCCATAGATAAAGGTCAGGTGGAAGTTACCATGTCCTACGGCTCGGGAAGGGAGCTTGCGGTAGTTCAGGACGACGTGCTTGAATTTTCAAAGGTGCTTACGGAAAATATAGATAATATCGACTATCTTTCCGCAAGCGTGGGTAAAAACGGAATACTCGCCCTTACCGATTCGGGAATAATCACCGTTCAGCTCAAAACAAACCGCGATACCTATAAGACGGTTGATAAAATACGCCAGCTCGCAAAAGAGTACAAACCTCTCGGCTCGGTCACCGTAAAAGAAATAGACGGCGTCGTGGCTTCGCTTATGTCGGGTACGGACGATTTGTCCGTAACTATCGTAGGCGACAGCGAAAAGCTCGGCGAGATTTCGGAAAAGATAAAGGAAAAGCTGAAAGAGGGCAACTTCGAAGATATAAAGGACAGCGCAACGGATACGTCGACGCAATATACTTTGGAATTTGACCGCAGAGCGGTTGCCGACTACGGTCTCGACTATCAGACGCTCGTGTTAACGCTCAGAATAGGTATAGCTTCATACACGGCTTGCACGGTTACGCTCGACGGCGAAGATTTTAATATTAACGTATCTTTCGAAGACGGCGCGGTAACCGATAAGGAAGCGCTGGAAAACTTCATAGTCGGCTTCTCAGCATCTGACGGCGAACAGATTAAGCTTAAAGACGTGTTAAAGGGCGGTAAGGTAACAGAAGAGCAAACCGAAGCGTGCATACGCCGAAGCAACGGCAAAGATAAAATTACCGTTTCCGCGGCTCTTCCCGGCGTGGATACAGGTACGGCGGGCAAGAAGATGCAGGCTGCCGCTAAGGAAGTGTTAAGGGAATACAACGATTATTCTTTCGAAAGCAGCGGTATAACCAGTTACTTAAACGACGCGTTTGAAGGACTTGCGGTTGCGCTCGTGGTTTCATTCTTCCTGCTGTATGCGGTAATGGCTATACAGTTCGGCTCGGCGCTGAAACCTCTAATCATAATGGCGAGCATACCGTTCAGCTTCACGGGCGGATTTTTGGCGTTGGTTATTACGGGCACGAGCCTGAACGTGGTCTCGTTCATCGGGCTTATAATGCTTATGGGCGTGGTCGTAAATAACGCAATCGTTATGCTCGAAAAAATCAAACAGCTCGAAACGGAGGGTATGCCTCACTACGACGCCGTAATCGAAGCGTGCAAAGTAAGGTTAAGACCTATTCTTATGACAACGCTCACCACGATACTTGCGCTTATTCCTCTGGCAATAGGCGTAGGGCAGGGAAGCGAGCTTATGCAGCCCCTCGGCATAGTGGTTATCGGCGGACTGCTGATAGGCACGTTAGTCACCCTCGTACTTATTCCGGCGGTCTATTCTGCGGTTCACCGTCTTTCGACAAAACACCCGAACGGCAAAAAGAAAATAAAAACCTAATCCGATTTCGACAAAATTCTTATGCGGCAGGCAATAACTTATTGCCTGCCGCATATATTATGTCAATGGAATTTTTGTTCAGTCAGATTAAAAAAATGGACGTTGTGTCCGTCAACGAAGGGAAAAATCTCGGCAGAGTGTGCGATATTGCCTTTTTATATCCCGAAAATAAAATCAAAGGCTTTTTCGTAACGGGCAGCAGAGGATTTCATTTCTCCAAATCGGATATTTTTATTCCCTTATCGCAGATAGTGAAAATAGGCGAGGACGTGATTTTGGTAAATACAAGCGAAAGGCCTCCGCACCCGCCCGAAAACGGCAAGCCCTGTCCGCCCAACTACAGACCCAACTGTCCGCCGAACAACTGTCCGCCGAATTGTAATCAGCCGAACTTCCCGCCCGACCCGCGCCGCAGTTTCGACGACTACGAGTAGGAGAATAGGGGTATCAGAAAACGTTTTCGAGCTTGACGGAATACGCGTCAGGCAGGTTTTTGGTGATTTCCAGAAGCACTTCCACTTTGCCGAGCGCCAAATCGTACTCGCCGTTGTATATAAGACCGCAAGCCTCGTTGAGCCAGTAATCCAGATAAGATATATCGTTGTGGGGAACAAAGATGTGCAGTTTGCTCTTTTTGTTTTCCCACATTGCTTTTACGGCGTAAGCGTCCTCGCGTGTGGCTTCCTCGTTTTCAACCTTGTCGTACAGAGTTTCGAGCGCTGCGTGGAACGTTTCGAACTGGTTGTCGAGATAAACTTGCGAAAAGATAAAAAATCCAAGACACAGCGCTATGGCAACAAGAGTAGTTACAACCGATTTTACCATTGTCCGTTCACCTCCGCATGCAGTATTTTATAGGGCTTTCCCTTTTGCTGGAAGTAAACTCTTCCGTCAGAGTCAACCGTCATAACTAAAACGTTTTTCAGTTTAACGCCCTGCTTAGCTATAAAATCTTTTATATAGTCGTGGTCGAGTTTCGCAATTCTCAAATTCTTTTCGTCTATTTTTCCGCTGTCGATAAGCAAAATCGGCATAGAGTAAGTAGGCTCTTCTTTTGCAAGAGCCGAAAAATTGCCGTTCGCTTCGTATAAGCCGTAGTAAACGTCGTCCAGATTGAAATACCCCGCCGCGCGCATGCTCTCTATCAGGTCGCTCACGTCCAGATTGTTCTGGCGCAGCTGATAGCTGTCAATTCCTTCCCGCGTTATGACGATAGACGGTTTGCCGCAAATTATCGTCTTGAACGGCTTGAACCATAAGTCTAGAAGCCACACAATCTGGTGCAGAATAAAAATCGCGACTATGGCGATAACGCCGTATAAAAGGGGTATCGAGCTGTCCGCCATGGGTATGCAGGCGAGCTCCGCGATAAGCAGGGTAATAACCAACTCAAACGGTTGCATTTCGCCTATCTGGCTCTTGCCCATAAGCCGCATAACGAATAAGAGAGTTATGAAAATAGCGGTCGTTCTTATAAAAATCAGTGCCATAAAAAAAGTATGTGTCAAAGCAACTAATTTCTTGCAAAAATATTTGCCCGGTGTTATAATATGCGTAAATAACTCGGTTGCGTAAAGTGGTGCGGGTAGGACAGCCCTCACACGAAAGACTGAAAAAGTCTGCGGTAGCCGTGTGCGTCCTCTGTAAAAAACATTTAGCGGACGCCTTAACGAACGGAGGTATCCGCTATTTTTTATACAGACATCATTCAGATACTTAAAAATTACGAGCAGAAGGGCAGTAAATACGGCTTGGAACGCACGCGCAACCTGCTGGCGCTCTTCGGAAATCCCGATAAAAAGCTGAAAATTATACAGATTGCGGGCAGTAACGGCAAGGGCAGTATTGCGGCGTATCTTACAAACATTCTGGTTGCTTCGGGATACAAAACGGGCACGTTCACTTCGCCCGAGGTTTACTCCTACGCGGAAAAATTTCTTTTTGACGGCAAACCTGCGGAGGAGTTTATCAAGTACTATCTTTCCGAGGTTTATTCCGCTTCTCTTACGTTGGAAGACAAACCTACCGCTTTCGAGATAGAAACCGTAGCAGCGCTTGCCGCGTTTGCCGCGGCGGATTGCGAATACGCAGTGGTAGAGTGCGGTCTGGGCGGCAGAGACGACGCAACCAACGCAATCTCGCAAAAGTGCCTTGCCGTGCTTTCTTCCGTTTCGCTCGAACATACCGCAATTCTCGGCGATACGGTTGAAAAAATCTGCGAAAACAAAGCCGGAATAATAAAGGACTGCCCCGTGGTAATAAGCGCGTTGCAGAGCAAAGAGGGCAGAGCGTTTTTATCGCGATATACGGAAGAGTTTGCCGGTGACGGTTTGGAAATCACTTCGCGTTCTTCAGAGGGGCAGACTTTTAAATACAAAAACAGCGAATATTTCATACGTCTTTTAGGCGACGCCCAGTGTTATAACGCGGCAGTTGCAGTCGAGGCGGCGCGAAAGCTTAAAATAGGCAATTGCAAAATCATTACGGGGCTTGCGATGACCAAGCTTGCAGGCAGGTGCGAAGTAATCGAAAAGAGCGGAACAACCTATATTCTGGACGGTGCGCACAATCCTGCGGCGTTCGCGCCGCTTATGAACTTGCTCGAAGGCATCGAGGGCGATAAAACTCTCGTGTTCGGCTGTCTTTCGGATAAAGACGTCGGCAAAGCGGCGGAGCTTTTATCGCCGTTATTTAATAGAATAATATTATTTTCAACCGACAGTTACCGCGCAATGCAGGCGGACGAAATGCTTTGCGCGTTCAAAGCGGCAAGCGCCGCGGAAAACGTCAGCGCCGCGCTGGATACGGTAAAGAGCAAAACGGTCGTCGTATGCGGTTCGTTCACAGGGCTAAAGGAGGCAAAGAAATGGATAGAGAAAGGGCAATGAAAGCCGTAAAGGAATTATTGGAAGCGCTCGGCGAGGATACCTCGCGCGAGGGCTTGCGGGAAACTCCGCGCCGCGTGGCTGACGCTTTTGCAGAATTCGTATCGGGAAACGGTATGTCCGCGCAGGAAATTTTATCCAAAACGTTTGCCGTCGAGGGCGGTGATATGGTAGTCGAAAAAGATATATCTTTTTCTTCCACGTGCGAACATCATTTAATGCCTTTTTTCGGCAAGGTCGCGATAGCTTATATCCCTAACGACAAAGTTGTCGGTCTTTCCAAATTAGCCCGTTGCGTGGAAGTTTTCGCAAAACGCCTGCAGTTGCAGGAGCGTATGACCGAACAGATTGCGCAGGCGGTTATGCAGTACTTGCAGCCCAAAGGCGTTCTCGTCTGGTGCGAGGCGGAGCATACCTGTATGACCTGCCGCGGTGTTAAAAAGGCTGGCAGTAAAACGGTTACTTACAAAATTTTAGGAGATTTTCCCGCGGACAAAAAAGCGGAAGCACTTGCGTTTATAAGATAAAACTATGGTAATAGGCGATAAAACTTTTCACGGCTATACTTACGTTATGGCGATAATAAACCTCACGCCCGACAGCTTTTTTGCAAATAGCCGAGCAAACAGCGACGACTTGCTTTTCCGCGTTGAAAAAGCGGTTAAGGATGGTGCGGCGGTAATAGATATAGGCGCACAGTCCACGCGCCCGGGGTATACGGAAATTTCCGCGGACGAGGAAATTGCGCGCTTCGGACGCGCCGTCTACGAAATCAAGCGGCGCTTCGAAATTCCCGTTTCCGTGGATACGTACTATGAAAAAAGCGCGCGCGTCGCGCTCGAGCTGGGCGCGGATATGATAAACGACGTCTGGGGGCTGTCGCGCGGGGACGGTATGGCGGAAACGATAGCCGAAAAAGGCGCTTCCGTCTGCATTATGCACAACGCCCCCGCCCAGTTAAAGGGCGACGTGTTTCCGCCCGTTTTAAGCTTTCTTTCCGAAGCGTTGAAAAAGGCGGAGGCGGTAGGGATATCCGCGGACAGAATTTGCGTGGACGGCGGTATAGGCTTTGCTAAGTCGAGGGAGAGCAACTGGCAGCTTATGAGCGAATATGAAAGACTGCATTCGCTGGGCTTTCCGCTTCTTATCGGCACGAGCCGCAAATCGCTCTTCGGAGGAGATATAGAAGACAGACTTGCACCCACGCTGGCGAGTACCCGTCTTGCCGTAAGAAAGGGCGTGCTGTTTGTGCGCGTGCACGACGTAAAAGAAAATGTGGAAGCGGTAAAAGAGGAGTACGACGACGGTAACGGCATATGAAAACGGTAGAGATTAAGGGAATAGCAGTCAATGCGCGCCACGGCGTGCTCCCGCAGGAAAAGGTTACTCCGCAGAATTTTATTATCGATATTACTTTTGATTACGACTGCCTTAAAGCCGCCAAAAGCGACGATATTGCGGATGCCGTCAATTACGCGGAAGTGTGCGGGGTCGCGTATAACGTATGCGCAAACAACAGCTTCAACCTTATCGAAAAGCTCGCTTACGAGATAGATTTTGCGATAGCGGAAAAGTTTGATGCAATACAGAATATAAGCGTAACCGTTCATAAACCGCAAGCGCCCGTGGATGTTCCGTTCGGAGATATCGCAGTGTGCGCAAACCTCGAAAGGGTTAAAACGGTGCTTTCGCTCGGCAGTAACGTCGGCGACAGAAAAGCTATGCTCGACGGCGCGGTATCCGCGCTGGATAAAGTGCGCGGAATAAAAGTAATAAAGACTTCCGACTATATCGCAACCGAACCGTACGGCGGAGTTGCGAACTGCGAATTTTTAAATTGCGCCTGCCTTGCGGAATGTCTGCTCGCTCCGCGCGAACTGCTGGAAGTCATACACGGAATAGAAAATAATTTCGGGCGAGTAAGAGGCGAACGCTGGGGCAACAGAACGCTCGATATCGATATAATTTTCTTCGGCGACAAAATAATAGCGGAGGAGGGGCTTAGCGTTCCCCATCCCGACTATGCAAACCGCGATTTCGTGCTCGTGCCCTTAAAACAAATCGTCCCGGATTTCGTTTGCCCCGTAAGCCGTTTGCGCGTGTCGGATATGCCGCTCGCTTCGGGTTCGATAAAAATCGGTAAATAATAATAAGTTTTAACAATAAACCTTACAAAAATTTGTGCAACTTGCACAAATTTTTTTGTTCATACTATACAAATCAAGCGGGAAGTGTTATAATTCAGCATAGTGGAAAGAAGTTTGTTTCACATTTTTTGATGTAAAAATTTGTCTTTTTTTGCGGCTTTGGGCGTTAGGTTGCTAATTGGCGGAAGAGAGATTTTTTGACACGTAAAGGAGTTTGTGGTATGGAGAAAATCGGTATAATCGACCTTGGTTCTAATTCCGCAAGATTAGTTATAGTAAA
>CAZACR010000032.1:0-11300 GCA_964483715.1 uncultured Clostridia bacterium | reverse complement strand
TTTCTTTTACAATATAAATATAAACCTTTACAGCCGCCTTAAACACTTTTGGCACAATTTTTTTTACATAAGTGAACACAGTCTGTCAAAAACGCCTGTCTTTTTGCATTTGCATACGGGATAATTATACTTGACGGCGGCAAAAATCAATGTTAGAATAAAACCATGCACATAAAGAGATTGAAGCTGAAAAAGCTTTTCAACACACGCGACCTCGGCGGCATACCCACTGAAGACGGCGTTATAAAGAAAGGAAAGCTTATCCGCAGCGGAAAACTTTATAAAATTCCCGAAAGCACGGTGCAGGCGCTCAAAGATATGGGCGTAAACACCGTAATCGACTTACGCATTTTCACCGAAACCGAAGACGCGCCCGATACGCTTTGGGAAGGGGTAACTTACGTTCACCTGCCCGTACTGTGCACGGCTACGCCCGGCATTACCCGCGAAAAGAGCATGCGGAAAACTATGGCTATCGAATCGCGGAGAATAAAAGACGAGTTCGGCACTGCGGACAATTATATGATAGAGGTATACCGCTCCGTGCTGTTTTCGGAAGAACCCAAGAGGTTACTTAAACAAGCGCTGCGGCTGATAATAGACAACGAAGGCTGCATTTTATGGCATTGCAGCGGCGGCAAAGACAGGGCAGGCATAGTCGCGATGCTCGTCGAAGGTATGCTCGGCGTGGACGAAAAAATCATATTGCAGGATTATTTAGCCTCCCACTACTTCCAGCGCAAACGCTTTTTCTGGAACCGTGCGGGACTGGTTATCGCTCCGCTATACCTGCGGTTTAAAAAAATACTGTTCGGGTTGATGGCGGCAAAACCGAGCTATATGAAAGTACCTATCGAAGATATGAAAAAGAAATACGGTTCTATTGCGGAATACTGCAAGCAGGAACTGGGCGTAACCGACGAAGATATCGCAACGCTTAAATCTAAATACGTGACAAAAAAAGCTTAACGATAAAGCGGCTGACTTCTCTTTGAAGTCAGCCGCTTTTTTGCATTTTATTTATTATAACCTTCGGGATTGCGACTCTGCCATTTCCACTGCGAAGCGCACATATCTTCAAGTGAATACCGCGCACGCCACCCCAGCTCTTTTTCGGCCTTGTCCGCACAGGCGTAACACTCCGCGACGTCTCCCGCGCGCCTGCCGATAAATTCGTAAGGGATATCTTTTCCGCAGGCTTTGGAGAACGCAGCAATCATATCGAGAACGCTGTACCCCTTGCCCGTACCGAGATTATAAATATGAACGCCTGCTTCGTTACAACTCTTAATCGCGGCTATATGTCCGCGGGCCAAATCCACGACGTGAATATAATCGCGCACTCCCGTTCCGTCGGGAGTAGAATAATCGTTGCCGAACACCCTCACCTTTTCGCGATTACCGCAAGCCGTTTGCGCAATATACGGCATAAGATTGTTTGGAATACCTTTGGGGTCCTCACCGATAAGTCCGCTTTCGTGAGCACCAACGGGGTTGAAATATCGAAGCAGCACAGCGTTGAACTCTTTATCCGAACGCGCTACGTCCGCAAGTATACCCTCTATCATAAGCTTGGTCGCACCGTAGGGGTTGGTTGTCGAAAGCCTGCAATCTTCCGTAAGCGGCAGTTTCTCGGGTACTCCGTAAACGGTTGCGGACGAAGAAAATATAATTTTTTTAACGCCCGCCTTTTTCATTGCGAACAACAGCGATAACGTGCTGTCTATATTATTTCTGTAATATTCGAGAGGTTTTTCAACGCTTTCGCCCACGGCTTTCAGCCCTGCGAAATGAATTACGGATGTTATCTCGTTTTCCGCAAAAATCTTATCCATCAGGCTCTCGTCGCTAACGTCGCCCAAGTAGAATTTTACGGGCTTGCCGCATATTTTTTCAACGCGTTTCAGGCTCTCTTCTGAAGAGTTGCAAAGGTTATCCACAACCACAACGCCGTAACCGTCATTTAACAGTTCGACAACAGTATGGCTTCCTATAAAACCCGCGCCGCCCGTAACCAATACGTTTTCCATATGTAACCTCTTTAAAATCTTATAAAGAGATTATATCGGTATGTAAGATTTTTGTCAAGCTATTCCACCGTGACGGACTTAGCTAAGTTTCGGGGTTTATCGGGGTTACGGTCCAGTTCAACCGCAGTATAATACGCAACATTTTGTAGCGCTATTGCGCTTAAAAGGGGCATTAACCCGGGTATAGTACGGGGTATACGCCAAATTTTGACCTTATCTTTCAGCTTTTGCTCCACTTCGTCAAGGCATGTTATAACCACCGCTCTGCCCTTGCGCGAAAGCACTTGTTCAACCGCATTCACGCACTTTTCCGCCACCGTGCTCTCACAGATAATAAATATGCTGAGCGTTTTTTCGTCTATCAGAGCAAGTGTTCCGTGCTTCAATTCCCCTGCGGGATACGCGTCGCTGAACACGTAGGATACTTCCTTTAATTTGAGGCTTGCTTCCACCGCCGCGCTGTAATCGCTCCCCCTTCCCAGAAAAAACACGGCGCGGCTGTCCGCGCATTGCTTTGCAATATCTTTTGCAATTTGCTCCCTTTCCAGAATTGTGGAAATCAGCTTTGCAACGGACTCCAACTCTTCCCGGGCTTTTACGCACCCGTCCGCTATACATGCCAACATATATAGTGCCGCGATTTGCCCGATATAGCTTTTTGTTGCCGCCACGCATATTTCGGCACGGGCGCATACGGGCACGACAGCATGCGCAACGCGCGTTATAGCAGAATAACCGCAGTTCGTTACCGCAATAACGTTAGCTCCGCGAATTTTAAGCAAACTGACCGCTTCCACCGTATCAGCCGTTTCACCGCTTTGGCTAACCGCTATCACCAAGGTTTTTTTATTGACTTCGGGAGGAAAATACCGCAGCTCGCTTGCAATTTCCACACTGCAAAAAGCACCGTTTTTTTCAAAGAACGGTTTTGCGACAAGCCCTGCGTTATATGCGGTACCGCACCCCGTAATGATAATTCTGTCCGCATTGGCGACTAGTTTTTCCAGCTTGTTCTGGCAGCCGCAGCGGAAAAACGCTTCCGCGGTATCTTTCACCGTTTGCTCGGCTTCGTTTATCTCTTTCAGCATAAAATGCGGATATTTTCCCTTATCCGCCACCAATTGCCCCAAAGATATGCCCTGACGAATACATTTTTCGGGCTGTAAATCAAAATCGTACAGCTCGGCTTTATCGTGAGCAACTTTTGCAATCACGCCGTCGGGCGGCAGGCAAACTTCGCTGACGCTGCGCGGCAGAGCGGGAATATCGCTGGCTATATACGTACCCCCGTCGGCAAAGCCCAGAACGAGCGAGCTTTTGTATTTAACCGCAATAAGCCCTTCCGTATCGGGACACGCAACGCACAGCGCGAACGAACCGACAAGTCTTTTAACGGTCTTTGAAACTGCGTCAAGCAAGTTTCCGCTTTCCTTATAATATTTATCTATGAGCTTTGCGATAACCTCGCTGTCCGTCTGCGAATAAAACACTTCGCCGTCATTTTCAAGCTCTTTGGCAAGCGCCGAGAAATTTTCTATAATGCCGTTGTGAACGATTGTGATTTTACCCGACGTATGAGGATGCGCGTTTACGTCGGAAGGTTCGCCGTGCGTTGCCCAGCGCGTATGCCCCATAGCCACGCACCCCTTTAAAAGACAAACGCCGTCTTTAAGATTATCGACTCCGCCCTTGCGCTTATAACAAGTTGTTTTACCGCAGTCTAACGCAGCGATACCCGCCGAATCGTAACCGCGGTATTCCAGTCTTTTCAACCCCTCGAAAACTTCTTCCGCGGCGTTGCCGTTTCTTTTAACCAGCCCTATTATTCCGCACATATCACGACCTCCCGTCCGCACGGCGCAGCGCGCTTTCGACGTGTCTGCATACCGCTTTGCACTTTTCCGCCGAGTCGCACTCCGCGGTAATTCTTACGACTTCCTCCGTACCCGAAGCGCGCACAAGCAACCGTCCGTTATCCAGCATATCTTCCGCTTCGGCTATCGCCGCAGTCACTTCGCCGCGCTTTAAAATTTCACGTTTGTTTTTTACTTTAACGTTGACTGTCAGCTGCGGAAACAACGTGAGCCCCCGAACGAGCTCTGAAGCTTTCACGCCCTTTTCCGTCAGCGCTTCCATCATCATAATTGCGGTAACCAGTCCGTCGCCCGTAGTCTCGACTTTACCGAAAATAATATGCCCCGACTGCTCGCCGCCAAGCACCGCGCCGCGCTCTGCCATAGCGCTGTAAACGTAGCTGTCGCCCACGCGGCATTCCTCAACTTTCACGCCCTCGCGCGCAAGACTTTCTTTCAGTCCGATATTGCTCATAACGGTCGCGATTATTCTATCGCCGAGCAGCTCTCCCTTGGACTTTAAATGCTTAGCCGCAACGTATAAAATACCGTCCCCGTCGATGACGTTTCCGCGTTCGTCAACGCATATACAGCGGTCTGCGTCGCCGTCGAACGCAAAAGCGATATCCAGTCCTTCCTCTTTCACTAGCCTTTTAAGACCGCTCAAATCCGTAGAACCGCACCCGTCGTTCACGTTAACGCCGTTGGGCTCTCCGCCCAGAATATGCAAATTTGCACCAAGTGCTTCGAACACGCTCCTCGCGATTTTATAACCGCTTCCGTTGGCGCAGTCCAGCCCCACTTTCAGTCCTTTATAAGAGCTTGTGGATAGGGATATAAGGTGCCCTATATAGCGATTTCGTCCCGCAATATAGTCCACCGTTCTGCCCACTTTTTCGCCCTGGACAAATGGCACTTTAAAAGGCGAACCGCCGATAAAAAGTCTGTCGTCGATATAATCTTCAATCAAGTTGAGCACGCCCCTGTCCATCTTTTCCCCGCGCGAATTGACGAGTTTTATGCCGTTATCTTCGAAGCTGTTATGGCTTGCGGAAATCATGACTCCGCAGTCGAAGTCGTCGCAGCGCGTAACGAAAGAAACTGACGGTGTTGTCGTAACGTGCATTATGTACGCGTCTCCGCCCGAAGCGGTTATACCCGCCGCCAGGGCGTATTCTAGCATATACGAAGAAAGACGGGTATCCTTGCCGATGACCGCCTTACACTTACCGCCCTTTGCCGAATAATACCAGCCTAAAAATCTGCCTACCTTGAACGCGTGTTCTGCGGTAATGCTCTCCCCCGCCCTTCCGCGAAAACCGTCGGTACCGAAATATCTACCCGTTGATATACCTCCCCGAAGCGCCGCCTTTAACCATTTCCGGCTTGCTTCTTCCAATGCATAAACTGCCGGCGCAGACCTCGCCGCACACCGTTGTCGCCGCGGCAATATACGCGCCGCTGCGTATGCGGCTGGGAGCAATCAGATTGCAGTTGCGGCCGATAAAACAGCCGTCCTCCACAACGGTCGAAAACTCGCGCTTTCTTTGAAAATCAGCAAAAATAACGCCGCTGCCGATGTTCACGTTTTCCCCTATTTCCGCGTCACCCACGTACGCGAGATGGGCGACTTTGCTGCTATTGCCCACCGACGAACGGTTTATTTCAACAAAGTCGCCTATCAGACAGTTTCTGCCTATATATGCACCGCCTTGCAAATGCGCGTGAGGTCCTATAATACTGCCCTCTTCCACGCGCGAATTTATGATTGTTGACGCGTAAACACATACGTTCGCGCCCACATATGCGCCGTCCAAATATGAATTGGGGTACACTTTAGCCCCGCGGCATATGCGGCTTTTGCCAAGTATCGTACAGGGCGAAAACAGAGTCGCTCCGCCCTCTATAACGGCTTCCGCGGAAATCAACACGTCGCTTCCGTAAACTAAAACACCGCGCTTTTTCAGCTTTTTTATAACTTCCTTTTTGTTCCTGATTTTGCTCATAGCGATAATAAAGGATATGCCGCTCCGCCCTTAAATGGTTACGCAAAATTCTTATAAAAAAAAGCGGTCTGAAATTTCAGACCGCCGAATATTTAGCGTAATATCAATTTTTGAAATACCCGTCCAAATCGAAATAATCGTCGAGGTATTCGCGCGTTTCATAGCACATCTTTTTGAACAGCTCTTTGGATTGCTCCATCGTAAGCGTATTGCAAAGCGCCTGGTTTGCAAAGCCTAAATAGATTTTATTCAGGTCGCGCTCTTTAATTCCTTCGTACACCGTGTCGATATTCACACAGCACCTGTGCACAAGATTTTCAACCGCCGTAGGAAGGGGTTTGGAAATTATGGGTTTGACTGCATCGTGGGAAAATGTGCAGTTGGTTTCTACTATACTTCCGAGCGGCATTTGCGGCATTTGACCGAGGTTGGGCATATTCACGTTGGTAACGTAAGTGCCGAAGCCTAAAATCGCCTGCATCATACGCACCGCCACTTCGTCCGATTTTACAACGGGGAAAGGCTTTTTGCCTGCCGCCATCTGTTCCGATTCCTCTATCTTTTCGTTTTGCATCTTCTCGCGGTAGTCCACCGTAGTAAGCGAAAACTTCCAGTCCTCAACCGTTTGCTTATCTTTTAAGTACCACGTATTCGGCATAAATTCCGCAAGGTGCCTGTCCCCTGCCGCCGCAAGAACGCCGTACTTATTGAACAAGTCCATTTTCACTTTGTTGCCGTAAGCGAACGGGTCGGTGCGGAAAGCAAACCTGTCGCCGTGCTCGTAGTAACCCTCTTCGTAAAATTTGCGTTCGAATTCAGGAATGAGTTCAAGCAAATCGGTTTGCCCGTACTTAGCTTCCGTTATCCAGGTAAAATGGTTCACGCCGCTCGCGTCTGTATAAATGTCGTCACGCGAAACGCAAATGCCTCGCGTTTCCTTTAATACGCAGGTTAAAAAATCCTGAGCGTGGAAAACCTCGTGACAGCAACCGAAAGCTTTTATTTTGGGGAACACGTCGTATAAAGTTTTTACGCAAATACTCATCGGGTTTGTGAAATTGATAACCCACGCTTCGGGACATATCTTTTTAATTGTCTTTGCAAACCCTTCGTACATAGGCACGGTGCGCATTGCGCGCAGCACTCCGCCGGGACCTGCCGTATCGCCGACAGACTGGTAAATTCCGTAGCTTTCGGGCGTATGAACGTCGCTTCTCATCTCCTTTAACGTTGCCGGAAGAATGGACAAGACGACGAAGGTCGCACCCTGTAACGCTTCCTCCAAACGCGTATAAACCTTGTATTCGAACTTACTTTTAGTGCGCTCGTCGCGGTTTATATACGCGCCTGTTTTCGCGTTTCTCTCCGCCGCAGGCACGTCTATATCGTAGAGTGCAATCTCTCCGCCCAAGTCCTCCGCAACGGCTAAATCAGCCATAAACACACGCGCCCACAGCTTGCTTCCGCCGCCGATATAGGCTATTTTTATATCTTTTTTCATCAATTACCCCCGTAATATGCCTTAATGAATTAAAAAAAGCCAAACTTTTTAAATTAAGTTTGGCTTTTGCTGTCTTAATTGTTAACGCTGTACAACAAGTCGAAATACGTGGGATAAGGCCAGTAGTCCGAAGCGGTGAGCGTTTCCATTTTATCTACGCGCTTTCTTATTTCTTCCATCAAAGGAATGACTTTATGCGCCATCGCCTGCGAAGAAGACGAAACGTCGGCAAGGTTAATTTCCGCAAGCTGTTTTTCAAGCTTGCCCGCAAGCGCGCCCACCTCGTTATTTAAAGTTGCGAGCGTCATAATCGTGTCCTTTTCGTCCTGGCAGGGCAACTCCTCGCACACCGATTGTTTAGCCGCAACGTTCGTACACAGGTTTGCAACGTAGTCGGATACTGCGGGGATAATATCCCTGCGCACCATTTCAAGCATTGTGAGCGCTTCTATATTTATAATCTTGGAATAGTTTTCAAGCTGGATATTCGCCCTTGCGATAGCTTCAGCACGGGTGTAAACGCCCTGGCGAACGAACACTTCTATGTTCTTCTCCTCGAAGCAGACGGGAACTGCGTCCGCGGTGTTTTTGTAGTTTAGAAGTCCGCGCTTTTCCGCTTCTTTCTCCCAGTCGGGACCGTAACCGTCCTCGTTGAAAATAATGCGGTAGTGCGCTTTCAGCTCTCTTTCGATAATCTTGTTAGCCGCTTTTTCCTTATCGGAAGCTTTGTCGAGTTCGTCCGCAAATTTTCCGAACGCGTCGGCAACTATTGTGTTTAAAACGATATTCGCGTCCGACACGTTAGCCTGCGAACCGACCATACGGAATTCGAATTTATTGCCCGTAAACGCAAACGGCGAAGTCCTGTTTCTGTCCGTAGCGTCCTTGGGGAAGATAGGGCTTTCGGGTACGCCGATAGAGCCTTTCTGTACCTCCACAGGCACATAGTTGACGCCCTTTACAATAGCGTCCACGATTGCGCCGAGCTGGTCGCCAAGGTAAACTGAGATAATCGCGGGGGGCGCTTCGTTCGCGCCCAAACGGTGGTCGTTGCCTGCAGAAGCAACGGAAGCACGCAGAATACCCTGATAATCGTCAACCGATTTGATAACCGCCGCAAGCACCAGCTTGAACAGCGTATTCGTTTCGGGCGAGCTGCCGGGGTTTAAAAGATTGAAGCCGTCGTCGGTGGACATAGACCAGTTATTATGCTTGCCTGAACCGTTAATGCCCTCGAAAGGTTTTTCGTGCAAAAGGCACGCGAGATGATGCTTTATCGCTACCTTTTTCATTATCTCCATCGTGAGCATATTAGTATCGACGGCAGTATTAGCCGTGCAGAATACGGGCGCCATTTCGTGCTGGGCGGGCGCGACTTCGTTATGCTTGGTCTTGGAAAGCACGCCGTAGCTCCAAAGCTCTTTGTCCAAATCGTGCATAAAGTCAACGATACGGGGTTTGAGCACGCCGAAATAATGGTCCTCGAGCTCCTGTCCGCGGGAAGCGGGCGCACCGAAAAGCGTTCTTCCGCAAAGGCGCAAATCCTTTCTGCGCATATACTCCTCTTCGTCCACGAGGAAATATTCCTGCTCGGGTCCTACGGTTGTGGAAACCTTTTTGCATTCCTTGCCGAACATTGCAAGTATTCTTTTCGCCTGCTTGTCGATAGCGTTCATAGAACGGAGCAGCGGCGACTTTTTATCCAGCGTTTCGCCGGTGTAAGAAACGAATACGGTGGGAATATAAAGCGTTCCTTCCTTTACGAACGCGGGGGAAGTCGGGTCCCACGCCGTATAGCCGCGCGCCATATAGGTAACGCGCGAACCGCCGGAAGGGAAGCTTGATGCGTCCGCCTCGCCTACCGTCAGGCTTTTGCCCGTAAGGCGCATAATGACGTTATCGCCTTCGGGTTCAATAAAGCTGTCGTGCTTTTCGGCGGTAAGTCCCGTCAGAGGCTGAAACCAGTGCGTGTAGTGCGTAGCGCCTTTGGAAACCGCCCACTTTTTCATTGCGGAAGCAACCGTGCCCGCGATAGAAACGTCCAGACGCGTGCCAGACTCTATGGTCGCACGCAGCGCCTTGTACACCTCGCTGGGAAGCGTTTCTTTCTGCACTTGGTCGTTAAATACGTTTTCGCCGAAATCCTGAGGAAGGGTCATATATACACCTCTTTTATCAAATATGGTTTAATTATATTGTAATTGCGTTCGATTGTCAACTTTTAATGACGGTATAAACTTTTCATAAGTTGTTATATCCGCTATAAGCTGTAATTATGGATATCATTCGTCTTCGTCGAACCCGTCCTCGAACCTCGCGGGTTTTATAAGATGAGTGCCTTTGACGTCGTTGTGCATTTCCGCCGCGTCCTCCGCGATTATTCCGCGCTGAACGGAAGAATATCCGTGCTTTTTGCGAATTTCGTCCACGCACCGCTCCAGCGTTTCGCGCTTTTTATAATCTCCGTTCGTTTCGTCCAAAGTGAGCTGGGATATCCCTTTATCGAACCCCGAAACGGTAACGCCCAGCGCGCGCACGGCAAACGGCGGAGAAATTTTGGAAATGAATAAATCGTATGCGTGGTTGGCAATCTCGCCGCACAAAGCGGTATGCCGCACCTTTTTCTGAACCGAATAACTCGTTAAATCCTTATCGCGTACCCATAAATGCACGGTGTCCGCAAGTCCCGTTCCCGCTTCTCTCAAGCGCGCGGCAACGCTTTCGGACAGCACGAACAGAGTGCGTTTAACCTCGTTCAAATCCGTTAAATCTTTCGGGCAGGTCATAGAATTGCCTATCGACTTCAAATCCCTCTCGTCGCCCACGGCGCGCACTTGGCTGTCGTCCTCACCGCGCGCGTAAATCAGAAGGGTCTGCCCGAACTTACCGAATTTTTTAATTATCTGCTCGTCGTCCGCCGCGGCGAGCTTGCCTATCGTGGTAAACCCCATTGCGGTGAGCTTGGAGTTTGTCGCCTTGCCAACCATAAGCAAATCGGAAACTGGAAGTCCGTACACCACGTTTTTGTAGTTCGCAAGCGATATGACGGAAGTTCCGTCGGGCTTTTTCAAATCCGAACCGAGCTTTGCGTAAATCTTATTAAACGACACGCCGACCGATACGGTTAAACCCAGCTCGTTTCTTACTGCAAAACGGATTGAATCGCCTATATGCCGCAGGTAACCGTCCGCAAAAAGCTTTTCGCCGTCCTTTTCAACGTACTTTTCGCCGTCGTACTCGGGGAATATACCCGTGCTGTGCGTTACGTCTAACCAGCATTCGTCAATGCCGTAGTTTTCAATTAAATCGGTGTAACGCGCGTAGATTTCCTTTACCTTGCGCGAGTACTTCATATATTCCGAAAAATGCGGACGAACGATAATAACCGAGGGACATTTCCGTCTTGCCTGCCACACGGTATCGCCCGTTTTAATGCCGAACTTTTTGGCTTCCTCGCTCTTGGCAAGAACAATTCCGTGCCGCTCTTCCTCGTTTCCGCAGACGGCGACGGGCTTGCCGCAAAGGTCGGGATTAAGCCTGCGCTCGACGGACGCGTAGAAATTATTCAAATCGGAATGTAGTACGATTCGCTCCATACTTTGATTATACCACAAATCGATAGCATAAACAACGGAGGCGGCAAAACAAATGTAAAAATTTACCGCAAAACTATTGAATTCAGTTAAAACGGGCATTATAATAATAGGCGAATAATTTTCAAGGAGAAAAACAATGATTGACAATAAAATAGCAAAGCTCATCAACGAGCAGGTAAACAAAGAACTGTATTCGGGATATCTCTATCTCGACTTTGCAAACTTCTACGAGGACGAAGGTCTGGACGGTTTTGCGCACTGGTACCAGATTCAGGCACAGGAAGAGCGTGACCACGCTATGATGATGCGCAGAT
>CAZACR010000031.1:0-11458 GCA_964483715.1 uncultured Clostridia bacterium | reverse complement strand
AGGATTTCAAACGCAACGTAAAGGGTTTTATGATAGAGAGCTTTATAGAAGAAGGCAACCAGCTTGAGGACAAGGTTTACGGCAAATCGATAACCGACCCTTGTCTGGGCTGGAGCGACACGGAGCGCTTGCTCCGCGATATAGCGGACAAAATTTAAAAAGGGAAAATATGTATCGCACGATAGGATTTCTCGGTCCCGAGGGAACGTACAGCGAAATAGCGGCGCAACGCTTAAGTCCGCAGTCCGAAAAGATAGCTTTTCGGTCTTTTCCGCTGCTCGTAAACGCACTTAAAAACGGCGAAATAGACTGCGCAGCAGTGCCCGTGGAAAATACGGTGAACGGAGCGGTTACGGGCAATTTAGACCTTTTGCAGGATATGCAGGGAGTCAGCGCCGTAGCATCGTGCACGGTTAAAATCGACCACCGACTCGTGACTTTAAAGGGCGCGGACAAGAGCAAAATCAAGCGCATATATTCCCACGCGCAGGCTCTGGGGCAGTGCGCGCGCTATCTCAACGGCAATTTTCCCGACGCGGTGCTTATGCAGTCGCAGTCCACGTCGGGCTGTTTTTCCCAGATAAAAAGCGAAGAGGACGCCGGCATAGTCGGCGCGCAGTGCCGAAGGGAGGGTTTCGAACTCTCTCGAGAGTGCATTTCCGACGAGCAAAACAACTATACGGTATTTCTTCTGATAGTGCGCGGTCAGCCGGAAATAACCGAACGCACCGACCGTATATTCTTTTCGATAACGTGCAGACACGAAGTGGGCGCACTCGTTAAAATGCTTTCCATACTTTCGGAAAACGGCTTGAATATGACCAAAATCGAAAGCCGTCCCATAAAAGACAAAGTCTGGGAGTTCAGATTTTTTATAGAAGTAGAGGGCGACTACACGCAGTCCGAAACCTGCGCGGCAATAGAAAAGGTGAAGAACGCTTCTTCGTCTTTCAAGCTTTTGGGTTGCTATACGGTCGGCTTACCAGAGTGAAAACAGGCATAACAGCGCAAAACTTATAACTCCCTGAACAAATTTGAATACGATAAAAAACACCGCGTTTACACGGCATTTACCCAGATAACACATTTGCTGGGCTATAATCGAAGCGCCGCCGAACGTAATTAAAAATCCCGCGAGAGGTAGGGCGAAAAAACCGCCAGCACGGGCAAGCGCAAAGCAACCGCCCGTCGCCTCGCACAGCCCGCAAAGTACGGCAAAAGCGCTCTCTTTTCCGAACAACGGCGACAGCGCATATGTAAGCGGCGAAAAGATATTAAAATCGGCTAACACGTACGAAAGCGTATAGAAAAACGCGATAAATCCGCCTGCCATACACACCGCGATAAACGCGCCGTAAAAGCTGTCGTACAGCACTTCCGACTGTTTTTTAAAAGCGGTCAAAGCGTTAGTGTTTTGTTTGTTCGGTTTGCTTAAAAGACTGTAAATCAAAGACGTGGAAATTACGGAAATAAGGCAGGCGCAGAGCAGTTTTATTCCCGCGCCGCCACCGCCGAACGCCTTAAAACCCACCGTGCCCGTAATAAAAAGCGGACCTGCGGTAGAGCAAAGAGGGGCAAGTTTTTTGCAGTCGGTTTCGCTCACAAGACCGCTAAGGCGGTATTCGCTCAGCATACGGCTGCCTGCGGGATACCCCGAGCAAACGCTCATAAGAAATATCGGAAAAGCGGCGCTCGGCAGTTTGGCTTTGCCGCACATTTTGGAAAGCGGACGCGCGGCAGCGTCGGCTACGCCCGTCTTAATGAGTATTCCGCAAATGACCATAAAAGGAAACAGCGAGGGCAAAACGCTCTCCGCCCATATGCAAAAACCCTCGAAGCAGGTTGAAATATATCTGTCGGGAAAGGATATAATCGCAAAAGCAAAGAACATTAAAAGAGCGGTAATAAGAAAGGTTTTTAACTTCATCGGTACATACTTATTATAGAGGTACAAAATTTATGAGTAAAAAATTAGGTTTGGCGCTCGGTGCGGGCGGTTCGCGTGGAGTTGCGCACGTAGGCGTTTTAAGAGCGCTGGAGGAAGAGGGGATAAAGCCCGATTTTATCGCAGGCTGTTCGATGGGTTCGGTCGTCGGCGCGTGCTATTCCAAGGGAATGTCATGCGATAAAATGCTTGAAGCGGTTTTAAAGCTCAAAGCCGTAAAAATAATCGACCCGTCGGCAGTTCCCATATCCAAACTCGGACTGTTCAAGGGCAATAAAATGTACGATTTACTGCTTTCCAACATAGGCGACATCACATTCGACGAGCTTAATATTCCCTTTTGCTGCGTGGCGAGCGATATGCTTTCGGGAAGGCTTGCGACCCTTTCGAGCGGAAAGGTCACGGACGCGGTCCGCGCGTCGTCTTCGATGCCCGCAATCTTCCGTCCCGTAAGGATGGACGGTAAACTTCTTATTGACGGCGGAGTTCTCTGCCGAGTTCCCACTCAGCAGGTGTGGGATATGGGCGCGGACGTAGTGCTCGCAATCGACGTGCTCGGCAACACGGGCGACGAGGTGAAGAGCGTAAAGAACATTCTTTCAATGGTGTTCCGCGTGTACGATATGATGGACTACAACGCCAACGAAATGAAGAAAAAGCTCACGGCACGCAAAAACGAGCTGTGGATAACACCCGAAATGAAGGGTATGAGCCAGTACGCCGTAAAGGATATGGATAAAGCGTACGAGCAGGGTTACGCCGCAACAAAAGCACAAATGAAAGAAATAAAAAGAATGTTAAAATAATGGATTTATTCGATTTAAACGACAACGGAGAAAGCGCGAAGCCTTTGGCGGAAAGAATGCGCGCCAACAATTTAAACGACTTTATCGGTCAGAAGCACATTGTGTCGGAGGGCTCGCTCCTTCGCCGCGCAATCGCGCTCGACAGACTGGGCAGCTGTATATTTTACGGACCTCCGGGCACGGGCAAAACCACGCTCGCGAACGTAATCGCTTCCACGACCCACGGCGAATTTATCAAGCTCAACGCCGTGCAGGCAGGTGTTTCGGACGTAAAAGCGGCGGTAAAGCAGGCGCAGGACAATCTGAAAATGTTCGGCAAGCGCACCTATTTAATGCTCGACGAGTGCCACAGGTTCAACAAAACGCAGTCCGATTCGCTTCTGCCAGCAATAGAGCAGGGCACGATAATTTTTATCGGTTCGACGACGGAAAACCCGTACGCTTCGATGACGCCCGCAATCGTTTCGCGTTGCAGGGTGTTCGAGTTCAAGCACCTTTCGGAAGAGGACGTCAAGGGCGCTTTGAACAAGGCGTTAAAAGACAGAAAACGCGGTCTGGGCGAGTATAGTGCGGTAGTGGACGACGAAGCTTTGAACCACATTGCCAGAACCGCGGGCGGCGATTTGCGCACGGCTTACAACGCTTTGGAACTGGCGGTTCTGACAACCCCCGTAGGCGGCGACGGCACTATACACGTAACGCTTGCGGACGCGGAGCAGTCCATTCAGCGCAAGGCGCTTTCCTATAACGAGGACAGCTTTTACGACTATCTTTCGGCTTTTTGCAAGTCGCTCAGGGGGAGCGACGCAAACGCGGCTCTATATTACGCAATGCGCTTGATAGAGGGCGGTTGCGACCCTATGATTGTACTCAGAAGGCTTGTCGTTCATTCGTCGGAGGACGTGGGAATGGCAGACCCCCGCGCGTTGCAGATAGCAACGTCGGCGATGTACGCCTTTGAAAAAATAGGCTATCCCGAGGGGCTCATTCCCCTTTCCAACGCGATAATATACGTGTGCGAAGCCCCCAAATGCAACAGCGTGGTGGAGGCTATGAACGCGGCAAAGGCGGACGCGGTTGCCGTGCGCGACGACGACGGAGTTCCCGCTTACTTAAAGGATAACACGTTCGGAAGCAAACAGGACAAAAGTAATTCCAAAGCGTATAAATATCCGCACAACTATCCCAACGGCTACGTCGAACAGCAGTATCTTCCCGACAGTTTAAAGGACAAAGTTTACTATAAACCCAAGGGTATAGGCTACGAAAAAACCGTGGAAGAAATCCGAGCTATAAAGGGCAAGAAAAAATAAATTTAATAATTTTGCATAAATTAGTGCAATTTATTTGACATAACTGCATAAACATAGTAATATATCATTAATAATTGTATAAAAGCCAAGACGAAGAAGAGTACCGCAATTTATCGCTCACAGAGAGCGTAGGCAGGTGAGAGCTACGCAGAATGAACTTGCGCGAAAAACCCTTCCGAGCTGCAGCCCGAAAGTTTTTGCGAACCAAATTTGCCGCAAAAGCGATTAGGCGTTGACGTAAGCCTGCGTAAAAGGCAAGGGTTTAAATATTTCGAACCCGTTGAGCGATTGAAAATTTCAATAACTTGGGTGGCACCGCGAATTTACCGTTCGTCCCGAGAGAAAACTATTTTTATAATGTTCTTTCTCTTGCGACGGGCGTTTTTTTATTGCTTTAAGGCAAGGGAAAGCGGGAGGCAAGTTATGTCAACTTTATATCGTACCAAACTGACGAAAGATATAGGCGAGGAGTGCGTCGGCGAAAGCGTAAAGCTCGCGGGCTGGGTGGAAAACATCCGCGACCACGGCGGCGTATCGTTTATAGATTTGCGCGATTTTTACGGAGTAGTTCAGGTCGTTATGCGCGATACCTCGCTTCTGGACGGAATAAGCCGCGAGGACTGTATAAGCGTTAGCGGTGAAATTGAGCACAGGGACGAGGATACTTACAACCCGTCTATTCCCTCGGGCACGGTAGAGCTAAACTGCAAACAGGTGGAAATGCTCGGCAAAGTGCGCAAAACTTTGCCTTTCGAAATAATAACCTCAAAAGAAACGAGGGAGGACGTCCGACTCAAATACAGATATCTCGATCTGAGAAACCGCAAAGTCAGGGACAACATAGTTTTCCGCTCGCAGGTAATTTCATATCTTCGTTCCAGAATGTCGGATATGGGTTTTCTGGAAGTGCAGACGCCGATACTTTGCGCAGGCTCGCCCGAGGGCGCAAGGGACTATCTCGTTCCGTCGCGCAGATACAAGGGCAAATTCTACGCACTGCCGCAAGCGCCCCAGCAGTATAAACAGCTGCTGATGGTGGGCGGAATAGACAGATATTTTCAGATTGCGCCGTGTTTTAGGGACGAGGACGCCAGAGCAGACCGTTCGCCTGGCGAGTTCTACCAGCTCGATTTCGAAATGGCTTTCGCAACGCAGGAGGACGTGTTCGCCGTTGCGGAGGAAGTGCTGTATTCCACTTTCAAAAAATTCGCACCAGAGGGATATACGGTAACGCAAGCGCCGTTCCCCGTAATTCCGTACAAACAGGCAATGCTTGAATACGGCACGGATAAACCCGATTTGCGCAACCCCTTAAAAATAATAGATTTATCGGACTTTTTCAACGAATGCACGTTCGCGCCGTTTAAAAACAAGTGCGTGCGCGCGATAAAGGTACACGCGGATATGAGTAAAAGCTTCCACGAAAAACTGCTGGCTTTCGCGCTGTCGATAGGTATGGGCGGTCTGGGCTATCTGGAAGTTATGCCCGACAAAACGTTTAAAGGTCCTATAGATAAATTCATTCCCGAACCGCTTAAAACACGGCTTACCGCGCTTGCGGAGCTGGAAATCGGCGACACGATTTTCTTCATTGCCGACACGTTCAAAAAAGCACCTTTGCTTGCGGGCAAAATTCGCACGGAGCTGGGCGAACGGCTTTCGCTTATAGACGAAAAATCTTACGCGTTCTGTTTCGTAAACGATTTTCCTATGTACGAAGAGGACGAGGTGACGGGCGAAATCGGCTTTACACACAATCCGTTTTCGCTTCCGCAGGGCGGTTTGAAAGCACTTGAAGAGCAAGACCCTTTAGATATTCTCGCATATCAGTACGACGTTGTTTGCAACGGCGTGGAGCTTTCCTCGGGTGCGGTCAGAAACCACGATTTGGACATAATGGTCAAAGCGTTTGCAATCGCGGGTTACGACGAGGACGCTTTAAAAGAAAAGTTCGGCGCTCTGTATTCCGCTTTTGCGTTCGGCGCTCCGCCCCACGCTGGAATGGCGCCCGGCGTAGACAGAATGATAATGCTTTTAAAAAACGAGCAGAACATAAGGGAAGTAATCGCGTTCCCCATGAGCGCTTCCGCGCAGGATTTGACTATGGGCGCACCAAACGAAGTTACGGAAACGCAACTGCGCGAAGTTCACATTAAAATAAGGTAAAAATTATGGCTATTTCACAACAGGAAATCAAATCGCTTGCACGCCTTGCAAAGCTGTCGTTCACGGACGAAGAGCTGGAAAGCTTTTCCGCCGAGTTCGAAGAAATCATAGCATTTGCGGACGAGATAAACAGGCAGGTAGACGGCGGCACGGAAGACATAAGAGAAGTTGCGGAGCGTTCCGTTGCTCTGGACGATTTGCGCGGCGACGAAGTTAAAGACAGCCTGCCGAACGAAAAAATCACTTCGGGCGCGGTTTCGGAAAACGGCTATTTCTCGGTGAGGAGGGTGGTAAAATGAAAAGCGTAATAGGCGCTCTTTCTCGCGCCCTTTCAAGCGGAAAAATCACCTCCGTACAGCTTACGGAAAAATATATTAAAGCGGTGGAAGAGGTCAATCCGCAAATAAACGCGTACGTTTACAACTGCTTCGACTACGCTATGCAGAGCGCAAAGCGCGCGGACGAAATAATTGCCGCAGGCAAGGCTACGCCGCTTACGGGAATACCGTTTGCGTTAAAGGACAACATATGTACGGACGGCTTGCCCACAACCTGTTGTTCGGCGATTTTAAAGGGATACAAGCCCAACTACGACGCAACCGCCTGGGCAAAACTCAAAGAGGCGGGGGCTGTGCTTTTGGGCAAAACGAATATGGACGAGTTTGCAATGGGCTCGACCGGTGAGCGTTCGGTATACGGCGCTTCGCTCAACCCGATAGATTTATCCAAGGTTACGGGCGGTTCGTCGGGCGGCAGCGCCGCAGCGGTTTGCGCGCATATCGCCGCATACGGCTTAGGTTCTGATACGGGCGGTTCGGTCCGCCAGCCCGCGGCATTTTGCGGAGCGGTGGGCTTCAAGCCTACCTACGGCTCGGTTTCGCGCTACGGACTTATTGCGTACGGGTCGTCGCTCGATGCGATAGGCACGTTGACAAGTTCGGTTTCGGACGCGGCTATTGTCTTCGACGCTATCCGAGGCTACGACGAAAAGGACGGAACGAGCGCAAAAACGGACAGCGCAAAAACACAGCTTACTGGCGATATAAAAAGGCTTAAAATAGGCGTTGCAGAGGAGCTTTTCGAGGGCTGCTCGCAAGAGGTTAAAACCGCAGTTGAAAACGCTATATCCGCCTACGAACGGGCAGGCGCGGAAATTATAAGGCTGAGCATACCGTCAATCAGACTCGCTTTACCCGTGTACTATATAATCGCGTGTGCGGAAGCTTCCTCCAACCTCGGCAGGTACGACGGCATACGCTACGGCTTGCGTGCGCAAAACTATTCGGGCGTGGACGATATGGTTATCAGAACGCGTTCGCAAGGCTTCGGCAAGGAAGTTAAAAAGCGCATAATGCTCGGCACTTACGTTCTCTCGTCGGGCTATTTCGACGCGTATTACAAAAAGGCTTGCTTAATCCGCAACAGACTTTGTGCGGAGCTTTCCAAAACTTTCGAAAAGTGCGACGTGCTGTTCGCGCCTACCGCGCCGAATACGGCTTTCACAAGAGGGTATGCGGAGAGCAACGCGGTCGCAACCTACGCTTCGGATTTATGCACCGTACCGGTAAATATAGCAGGACTGCCTGCTATATCTATTCCATGCGGAACCGATAAAAGCGGTATGCCGATAGGTCTGCAGATTATAGGCGGCAAGTTCTCGGATAACAAGGTTTTAGACGTTGCCTACTATGCGGAAAGGGCGAATCTTTTCCCCGAAACGGAAGTCAAAGGGGGTGTAGAGCTATGAAATACCAGCTCGTTTGCGGACTGGAAACGCACGTAGAGTTATCCACGGCGACCAAGATTTTCTGCGGCTGTACAACGGCTTTCGGCGGCGCACCCAACACACATTGCTGCCCGGTATGTACGGGTCAACCCGGTGCGTTGCCCTCTTTGAATAAAAAAGCGGTGGAATACGCAATCAAGGCGGGGCTCGCCACCCATTGCAAGATAAACACCGTAACCCACCTCGACAGAAAGAACTACTGCTACCCCGACCTCCCGAAAGCTTATCAGATTTCGCAGTACGACAAACCGCTGTGCGAGCACGGCTACGTCGAGCTGGAAAGCGGTAAAAAAATAGGCATCACGCGTATTCATATAGAAGAGGACGCGGGCAAGCTCGTGCACGAGGGCGGATATACCTATATCGACTACAACAGAGGCGGCGTACCGCTTATAGAAATAGTCTCCGAGCCCGATATTTCTTCCGCGGAAGAGGCGCGCGAATACGTCGAAAAATTGCAGCTTATTATGCGCTATATCGGCGTTTCGGACTGCAAAATGCAGGAAGGCTCTATGCGTTGCGACGTAAATATTTCCGTCAGGCCCGCAGGCGTAGAAACACTGGGCACGCGCACGGAAATAAAGAATATGAATTCGCTTTCCTATATCGTAAAGGCAATCGAATACGAATATGCACGCCAGATAGACGTTATAGAAAGCGGAGGAAAAATCGAGCAAGCCACGCTGCGCTACGACGAACACACGGGCGAAACCTCGGTAATGCGTACAAAAGAGGACGCGCAGGATTACAGATATTTCCCCGAGCCCGATTTGTTGACCGTGCGCATTTCGCAGGAGCGCGTGGAGGAAATAAAGCGCACGCTTCCCGAACTGCCCACGGAAAAATTGCAAAGATATATAAACGAGCTTGCAATCAATCCTCAGACGGCTAAATTGTTTTACAAGTATTCGGCGGTTTGCGCATTTGTTGAAAACGCTTTAAAGCTCGGCGCGGGCGTAAAAAACACGGTGAATTTAACCGTCGGCACGATATATTCAACCCTGCCCACGGAAGAGGACAAGGAAAAGTTTGCAATCAAAGTTTCGCCCGGGGAAATGTCAAAACTCGTCAAACTTGCGGACGAAGGCAAAATAAACATCACGCTTGCGCAGAAAACTTTAACTCAAATGCTGGAAGAGGGTAAGCCCGTTTCAGCGTATATAACCGAGCAGGACGTTGCCGGAATATCCGAAAGCGAGCTCGAAGAGATTTGCAAAAGAGCAATAGAAAGCAATCCTAAGGTGGTGGAAGATTTCAAAGGCGGCAAGGACAAGGCGATATTCGCGCTCTACGGATTTATAAAAAAGGCGACGGGCGGCAAAGCGGACATACAGAAAGCCGATGCAATTTTAAGAAAGCTTATAAGCGGCTGAAATAAAACTCAAATATTACAAAGCGCGGAAGTCAAAGCTGACTTCCGCGCTTTAATTTATGTCATAAACGCGTGAGTAAAAAAATAAATTATACTGTCGCGTACAACCCGTCTTGATTGCGAAAGGGAAGGCGTTTTCGGCAATAATACAAATAATCCGTTTTTATTAGATATTATTCGTCTTTTAAATACGGCTAAAATGGGGGAGTAGTTTGGTAGTAATAAAACTGAGACTGAAAAAAATAATCTTCTGCCTTTGCACGGCGCTTTTAATCGGACTGCTGTCTTTGACGGCACACTACACAGGCGCATACGCCGTATGGTTCGGCGGCACGCCGAGGCAGTTGCCCATTTACTCCGTCGAACGCGAAGAAAAGCTGGTGTCGATATCTTTCGACTGCGCCTGGGGAGTAGACCATACGGACGAGATATTAAAAGCTCTCCGCGTAGGCGACGTGAAAGCAACCTGGTTTATGGTTGAATTCTGGGCGGAGAAATACCCCGAGTACGTAAAGAAAATCGACGGCGCGGGGCACGAGATAGGCACGCACTCCTCGACGCATTCGTATATGTCTAAACAGAACGCGGAAGAGATACGCTTAGAACTCAAAACGTCTTCGGAAGCAATCAAAAACGTTACCGGCAAGGAAGTGGAGCTTTTCCGTCCGCCCTACGGCGACTACGACGACGAGCTTATAAAAACCGCAGCGGAAGAGGGGTATTACACCATACAGTGGGACGTTGATTCCCTCGATTGGAAAGACCTCTCTGCGCCCGACATCGCCATGCGTGTCATCAATTCCGCGAAAAACGGTTCGATAATTTTAATGCACAACAACGGCATGCACACTGCGGAAGCCGTTCCCATAATAATAGAAACACTCAAAAACAAGGGCTTTACATTCGTGCCCATAGGCGAGCTGATTTTAAGAGAGAATTACACGATGGCTCCCGACGGCAGACAGCAACCTGTAAAATAAACCGAAAAACAAATCAGAAATTCAAGAGGTATAAAAAAATGAACTACGTAACAGAAAAGAACAACAGGGTCTACATCTGCGGCAAAATCGTATCCGACGCGGTATTCTCGCACGAGGTGTTCGGGGAGGGCTTCTACGAATTTTTCGTCGCCGTTCCCAGACTTTCGGGACAGACGGACGTACTGCCCGTAACCGTTTCCGAGCGGCTTATAGGCGGCGGTATGAACAAGGGCGACGATATCTGCGCGCTCGGTCAGTTCCGCTCCTACAACAAGATAGAAAACGGCAAATCGCGCCTTATGCTCACCGTGTTTATAAGGGAAGTGCTGGACTATCAGCTCAGCAAAAACCCCAACAGCATAGTGCTTTCTGGCTATATCTGCAAACCGCCCGTATACCGCACGACGCCGTTCAACCGCGAAATCGCCGATTTACTTATCGCCGTCAACCGTTCGTACAACAAGAGCGACTATATCCCCGCGATAGCGTGGGGCAGGAACGCGCGTTTCGTTAAAAATCTCGCCGTGGGCGACAAGGTAGCGCTCTCCGGCAGAATACAGTCGCGCGAGTACCAGAAAAAACAGCCCGACGAAAGCTTTGTGACAATGACTGCGTACGAAGTTTCCGTTTCCAAGCTCGCCGCGTTCGACGACGAGAGCGACTTCGACATCGACGCCGAATTCGATTTGTATTCCGTGCCCGCCGCTCACGATAACACTTACGCGGAAAACGTTGCCGCAAGAGAAAACGAGAACGATAAGGGCGCTTGAAACAAGTGATAATTTCGCACAAAATAGTAGAGTTTAAACTGAAATAAAAAAACATTGTTAAAACACTGCGTCCGCCGTATGCAAACGGCGGGCGCAGTGCTATAATAAAACCGTATTTAATAGCGCACTTACTCTGAACTGTGTCTAACGGCGTTGAATTTGCGCATTTCTTGGGTCATTTACGTTTAGTAAACACCCCTTCGAAAATGCTCCTTCGCCTTGTTATACTTGTTCATAGTAAGTGGGTGAAACACTTTCTTTACGGTATAATACAAGTTATGAAATCACAAAAGGTAACGGACTTAACCAAAGGCAACGTC
>CAZACR010000030.1:0-11782 GCA_964483715.1 uncultured Clostridia bacterium | reverse complement strand
CCAATATCCTCGCCATAACTTTCACCAACAAAGCGGCAAAGGAAATGCGCGACAGGCTGGAAGCAATTTTGGGCGATTGTAGCACTATGTGGATATGCACTATTCACTCTATGTGCGTGCGGATTTTACGCAGGTTCGGGGAGGAGATAGGTATTCTTCCAAACTTCTCCATTTACAGTGATACGGAGCGAAATAACATAATTAAAAAGGCGTTTACCGCCCTCGACTACGACGACGAAAAACTGCTCAAATCCGTTAAATACCACATAGGCAACGCGAAGATGTTAGGGTTAGATGCCGACCAGTACGCCGTGCGTTTCAAACACGAATCGCACATTGACGACGTCGTAAAAATTTACGAAGACTACGACGAACGGCTTAAAGCCAACAACGCTCTCGACTTCGACGATTTGCTTTTAAAAACGCTGAGATTACTGCGCGGCAGCGAAACGGCGAGAGAGTATCTTTCGGATAAATTCAAGTACGTTTTAGTAGACGAATTTCAGGACACCAACTCGGTGCAGTACGGCATAATAAAAATTCTCGCTTCCAAGCACGGCAACCTGTTTGCCGTAGGCGACGACGACCAGTCGATATACGGCTGGCGCGGCGCGGAAATAGAAAACATTCTGCGGTTCGATAAGGACTATCCCGATGCGAAAGTGTATAAACTTCAACGCAACTACCGTTCTACAAAGTCCATTTTAAGCCTTGCGAACAGCATAATAGCAAACAACGGCAAGCGCCATAAAAAAACGCTGTGGACGGACGCGGAGGAGGGCGCAAAGCCAGAATACGTTCAGTCCGAACAGGAAGCGGACGAAGCGTATTTTGCGGCTAAAACTATAAACGGCGCGATATATGCGGGGGGCAATTACTCCGACTTTGCCGTTTTAATGCGCATAAACGCGCTAACGCGCTCATACGAACAGGAGTTCAATAAATACGGTATACCGTACAAAGTTTTCGGCGGCTTCAAGTTCTTCGAGCGAAAGGAAATCAAAGATATTTTGGCGTATATGCGGCTTATCTCCAATCCGTTCGACGACGAAGCGTTCACCAGAATAATCAACGTGCCCAAGCGCGGCATAGGCGGCAAAACGCTTTCAACAATGGAAGAGTATTCCCGTCCGCTTTCCCTGTCGTTATACGACGCGTGCATAGACGTGGACGAGCTTCCCTTAACGTCAGGAGCAAAGAGCAAAATAGGCGACTTTGCCCAGCTTATCAAAGGGCTGATTATAACTGCCCAGAGTGAAAGCGTAAGCAACCTGGTAAGAGAAATTATAACGAGTGCCGACTTGAAATCCGCTTACGACGACGGCACGGAAGAGGGTGACGCGAAGCTCGCCAACCTCGACGAATTTATCGCGGCGGTGGACGACTTTGTGCGGCTCAATCCCAATGCGGGTCTGGACGAATATCTCAATCAGGTAACGCTCGCTTCCGATACGGACGAAATGGACGACGGCAACTACGTAACGCTCGCGACCATTCACTCCGTCAAGGGCTTGGAATTCAACGACGTTTTCATCTGCGGTATGGAGGACGGAATTATGCCGTCATCGCGTTCGGACAGCGACCCCGCAAGTCTGGAAGAGGAGCGCAGGCTGATGTACGTTGCAATTACCCGTGCGCGCAAACGGCTGTGGATAACCCGTTCCAAAAGCCGTTATCTGTACGGCAGAAGAGAACCGACTAAACCTTCGCGCTTTATTTTGGAACTCAAAGACGATTTGGGTATACAGGAGGGCGCACTGCGTTCGGGAATGCGCACGGAATACGGCTATTCGCAGTATTCAAGCCGTTCGACGGGCAATAGTTGGGGGTCAATCAAGCGCAACAACGGCTACGAGGGCGATTTCTGGGACGGAACTCCCTCGCGCGGCCGCAGCGTTTATTCTTCCGACGACGGCTATTCCCCCGACATCGCGCCAAGCCAAAGCACGTCAAAGAGTTCGTTTTCGGCGGCTTCTAGCTTCGGCGGCTTAAAAAAATTTACGGGCGGCACGGCGCAGAAAACGGGCGGAAAACAATACACCGTCGGCGCAAAAGTGCGCCACCCCAAGTTCGGCGTCGGCACTGTAATAGCAATGAAAAATAACGGCATGGTGCTGAACGTTGCTTTTGAAAATCAGGGCATCAAGGAGCTTTCGGCTTCACTTGCGCCTCTGGAGATACTGTAATGAAAGACAGAGTAAGAGAGCTTATAGATACACTCAACAAATGGGCTTACGAATACTACGTTCTGGATAATCCGTCCGTGCCCGACAGGGAGTACGACAGACTTTACGACGAGCTTAGGGAGATAGAGGAAAGCACGGGCAAGGTCGAGTTCGACAGCCCCACGCGCAGAGTAGGCGGCGAGCCGATAGACAAATTCGAAAAGCACGCGCATATCCACAGACTGTACAGCCTGGACAAGTCGGTAACGTACGATATGCTTAACGCGTTTTTCACGCGTATAAAGAAAGTCGTCCCCGACCCCGAGTTTACCGTAGAGTACAAGTTCGACGGACTGACAATGTGCTTGACTTACGACGACGGCAAGTTCGTGCGGGCAACTACGCGCGGCAACGGCGTGGAGGGCGAGGACGTAACGGCGCAGTGCCTCACTATAAAATCTTTCCCCTTAACAATAAAATATAAAGGCTTGCTCGAAGTGCAGGGCGAAGCGGTTATAAGACTTTCGGTACTTGAAAACTACAACAAGACCGCAAAAGAACCGCTCAAAAACGCACGCAACGCGGCGGCTGGCGCGATACGTAACCTCGACCCCGCGCAGACGGCGGAGCGCAAGCCCGAAATACTTTTTTACAACGTCAACTATATGTCGGAAGACGAGCTCGCAACCCAGGCGGAGCATTTCGATTTTCTTAAAGACAACGGTTTCAAGGTCTATCCTTTCCTGCGTGTCTGCAAGACGGAAGAAGAGGTTTTCGCGGCTATCGAGGAGATAGAAGTGGAGCGCAAAAAAATTGACGTGCTGACCGACGGCGCGGTAATAAAACTCAACGACTGCACGCGCCGTGAAGATATAGGTTATACGGATAAATTTCCCCGTTTTGCAATGGCTTTCAAGTTCGAAGCGGAGGAAGCGGAAACGGTAGTCAAAGACGTGCGCTGGCAGGTCGGCAGAACAGGCAAGCTCACGCCCCTTGCCGAAGTCGAGCCCGTCGATTTGGGCGGCGTAACGGTAAGAAAAGCAACTCTTAACAATCTGGGCGATATCGCGCGCAAGGACGTTAGGATAAACAGCCGCGTGCTGATAAGGCGCTCGAACGAGGTTATACCCGAAATTCTGGGCTGTGTGGAGCACACTGGCGAAAGCATTGAAGTCAAAAAACCAGAAACGTGTCCTTTCTGCGGAAGCGCCGTTTCGGAAGTGGGCGCAAACCTTTTCTGCCCCAACAGGCATTGCGCGCCGCGCGTGGTCGCAACGCTAGCGCATTTCGCATCCAAAGGCGCAATGGATATCGAGGGTTTTTCGGAAGCCACCGCACAGTTGCTACTGGATAAACTTGGTGTTGATAAACCCTCGCGATTATATACTCTTACAGCGGAAGAGGTGGGGAGTCTGGAAGGCTTTAAGCAAAAGAAAACGGAAAATCTTTTAAAGGCGATAGAAAAAAGCAGGAACATTCCGCTCGACAGATTTATATTCGCGCTCGGCGTGGACGGGGTCGGCAAGGTCGCTTCCAAAGCGCTTGCGAACGCGTTCGAAAGCATAGAAAATTTAAGAGGCGCAACCGTCGAACAGCTTGTGGAACTTGACGACGTTGGCGAGATAACCGCCGCGGCAATAGTCAAATGGTTTGCCGACGAGGACAATAAAAAAGAGCTGGAAGAACTGCAAAAGCAAATTACTTGCGAACAGGTCAAAAAACGCGTTGCTTCGGGCATATTCGCTGGTCAATCGGTGGTTTTAACGGGTACTTTGACATCTTACAAGCGCAGTCAGGCGCAGAAGATTATAGAAGATAACGGCGGCGAATGCCAAAGCACGGTAACGACAAAAACTACCTTGGTTATAGCCGGCGAAGCGGCAGGCTCGAAGCTCGAAAAAGCCAAAAAGCTCGGCATTAAAATAATCGACGAAGCACAATTTATAGAAATGATAAAAGGGTAATAAAAAACAAAAAGCGGCGGCGCAAAGATTTGCGCCGCCGCAGAATTTATTTTCTACCTATGAGTTCGTCGAGTGAAATGCCGTAATAATCTGCAAGCTTAACACAGAAATCGATGTTGGGTAAAACTTCGCCGCGTTCCCATCGGCTTAAATTAGAGTTGCTGATTTTTGTGTCCGCCTCAACTTGTTTTAACGTTTTATTTCTTTTAAGTCTTTGAAATTTCAATTCTTCGCCATAGTTTATCATTTTAATCACCTGCTGAAAGTTTATTACAAATTTGCAGATTTTGCTTGACTTCTGCATATTTGCAGATTATAATTATATCTACAAATTTGCAGATTGTTTAAGAAGAGAAAATGAAATCGATTATTGAAGAAATTTATTTCGGTAAACGCGGGTTTGCGGAAACGATAAAGACGAACGATAATTATTGGAAAGTTCACGAAGAAGTAGGAGTATTTTATGAAAAACTTTTGAATGAGTTGTCTGACGAGCAAAAATCGACATTAGACAAAATGTATTCTGTTATAGGCGGACTTGAAGCCGAGCAAAGTGTAGAGCATTTTAAGGAAGGGTTTAAGCTGGGGTTACTTATTGCAGTCGAAGCATTTTTAGGCGACTAACGTTTTATAATTGCATTAAGAAAAAACGGCGGTAGCGTGGGCTACCGCCGTTTTTTTTATTTATCCGTTTTGTATTCGACCGAAGCGGCTGTTACGAAGTAAATTTCTTTCGCGCCGCGTTTAATAAGTTCCGTACAAATCGCTTCCGCAGTCGCGCCCGTAGTCATAACGTCGTCAACCAATATAAGCGTTTTTCCGTTCACAATTTCTTTGTCCGCTTTAAAGCAACCTTTTAAATTGTTTTCGCGTTCGCTTTTCGTCAGGCTTTTCTGCTGAGCCGTATCTTTCACTTTAATCAAAGCGTTTTTAAGCACTGGTACGCTCAACCTTGCGGAGAGCGCTTTTGCAAGCAGTTCGGCTTGATTATAACCGCGGTTGCGCACGGCTTTGCCCGTCATAGGCACAAAGCAAATTCCGTCCGCGCTTGCAAACTCCGCGCATTTATCTTTTAATAAATCGGCAAAGTAATCCTTTAAATACGCGTTGCCGTTCTTGAATTTATAGATAAGCTTTGCGCCGCCGTTTTCGTACACTATAGCGGAAGCGGCTTTTTTATACTTTGGCGCTAACGCTTTGCACTCCAAACAAAGAGAAGAGGCTTCCGTCTTTCTGCCGCAAACGGGGCAAGTATTGCCGTCGTTGAAAGTTACGGTCGGTGCGCAGTCTTCGCAAAATCTTCCGCCGTCGAAAATCTCTTTGCCGCACAGCTCGCAGGTGAAATTATCGGGGAAAAGCTGTTTTCCCAGCCACTTGAAAAATTTCATTTGTTAAGGTATTTTGTAAGGTCGGCAACCCTGTCGCACTTTTCCCAGGGCAAGCCGCTTTTGCCGAAATGTCCGTACGCCGCAGTCTGTAAATAAATGGGGTTGCGTAAATTCAGCGTTTTAATAATCGAGTAGGGGCGGAGGTCAAACTCCTTTGCAACGATGTTCGCCAAAATGTCGTCGGGCAGTTTACCCGTGCCGAACGTATCCACGAAAACGGACAGTGGAGCGGATACGCCGATAGCGTACGCGACCTGCAATTCCACCTTATCGCAAAGTCCTGCCGCAACAAGGTTTTTGCAGATATACCTCGCCATATATGCCGCCGAACGGTCAACCTTGGTGGGGTCTTTACCCGAAAAAGCGCCGCCGCCGTGGGCGCACGCACCGCCGTACGTATCAACTATAATCTTTCTGCCTGTCAGTCCGGAATCGCCCTCGGGACCGCCTATCAAGAACCTGCCCGTGGGGTTGATGTAGTACTTGGTGTTATCGTCCAGAAGATTAGCTGGAACGACAGCCTTGATAACGTGTTGTAAAATTTCCGCTTTCAGTTTGTCCTGCGTAACGCTCTCGTCGTGCTGGGAAGAAACTACGACTGCGTCAATGCGTACGGGGGTATTGCCGTCGTATTGGACTGTGACCTGCGTTTTTCCGTCGGGGCGTAAGTAGGGGAGTATTCCCGATTTACGCACTTCGGTAAGCCGCTTGGAAAGCTTGTGCGCAAGAGAAACGGGCAGGGGCATAAGCTCTTCCGTTTCCGTGCACGCGAAGCCGAACATCATTCCCTGGTCGCCCGCGCCGAGCTCGTTTTCTATTTCCTTGTTGCCCTCTTTGTTTTCGAGCGAGCCGTCCACGCCCAGCGCGATATCCGCGCTCTGTTCGTGTATAGCCACGGTTATATGGCATTTATCGTAAGCGAAGTTGCCGAAATCGTAGCCGATATTTTTTATCGTTTCACGGGCAATCGCTTCGTAATCTACTTTTGCAAACGTGGTTACTTCGCCCATAATCAGCAGTCTGTCGTATGCGGCGCAACACTCGACCGCACAGCGTGCGTCACTGTCTATTGCGTATATTGCGTCGACAATCGCGTCGGAAATATTGTCGCAAAGTTTATCGGGATGTCCTTCGGTAACGCTCTCGCTCGTAAAAAATTTAGTCATAAGTTTTTCCTCATTTCGTTAAAAAAATCACCCGAACGGCTTCAACCGAACGGGTGATATAATCGTTTTTCGTTACCCATCGGTTCGGTCTTAGCACCTTGCATGGCAGGTTGCTGTGTGGTCGTAAAGCCGTTCTCTCGCACACTCTCTATAGGTTATGCTTTCATTATAATTATAAAATTCGGCAATGTCAAATAAATAAGATAGGGTTTACAAACTTTTAATATTATGTTACAATGTTGCTATGAATTGCACTCTTTGCCCCGTCGCATGCGGAGTTGACCGCGAAAGCGCGTTCGGCAGATGCGGCGTTAAGGGCGTGAAGATAGCTAAATATTACCTTCACCCGTTCGAAGAACCGCCAATATCCTTTGCTAAGGGGAGCGGCTGTATATTCTTTTGCGGCTGTTCTTTAAGGTGCGCGTTCTGTCAGAACTTCGAGCTTTCGCGTAACGAGCGGGGCAAGGAAATTTCCGTGCGCGGGCTTGCGGACATTTTTAAACGACTGGAGGATATGGGGGCGGACAATATCAACCTTGTAACGCCCACGCACTACACGGATAAAATTGCGGAAGCGTTCGCGCTCTACCGCCCGAAGTTGCCCGTCGTCTATAACACACACGGCTACGAAATGATAGAGAATTTAAAGCTTGCCGATACGTTCACGGATATATATCTACCCGACCTGAAGTTTATCGACCCTTATCTTGCCAAGCGCTATACTGGCAGGGAGGACTATGCAGAGTACGCACTTCCCGCAATCAAATTTATGGCGGAAAAACCATTGAATTTTGCGGAGAACGGCAAGATGCTTTCTGGCTGTATAGTGCGTCATTTGATTTTGCCGTTGGCGGCGTACGACAGCGTTAAAATTATAGACTTTGTCGCGACCCTTCCCGACAGCGTGTATTTAAGCCTGATGAGCCAGTTCACGCCGTATGGTGACAGCGAAAAATATCCCGAACTCAAAAGAAAAATCACTCCGCGCGAGTATAATATGGCTCTGGACGCGGTCAAGCGCAACAACCTTAAAAACGTGTTTTTACAGGACGATACTAGCGCGGATACGTCATTTATTCCCAAATGGGACTATTAAAAAATTATGTTATTTTCTGCCGATAACGTCGGGTTTTCGTACGACGGCAACTCAATATTTACGGGCGTAAATTTCTCCGTCAACGAAGCCGACAGAATAGGTCTTGTCGGCGAAAACGGCGCGGGCAAAACTACGCTTATCAGGCTGATATTAGGGGAGCTATTCCCCGACAGCGGAGAAATATTCCGCAAGAACGGACTGCGGATAGGATACCTTGAACAGAACGGCGGTTACGAAAGCGGCAACACCGTTTACGGCGAAATGCGCGAAGTGTTTGCGGAGGAGTATTCCGCGGTAGAAAAGCTTTCATCGCTTTCCGCACAGCTTTCCGCCTGCGATTACTCAAGTAAGGAGTATGCTGTTCTTTCCGCCAAGATAGAAAGCCTTAACAAATTCGTCGCCTCGCGCGATTGCTACAACGTTGACGTCCGCATAAAAACCGTGCTCAACGGTATAGGCTTTGCGGACTTTTACGACAGGCAAATCGGCACTATGTCGGGCGGAGAAAAAACGCGGTTAAAGCTCGCTCGGCTGCTTTTGGAAAATCCCGATTTACTCATTTTAGACGAGCCGACGAACCACCTCGACGTGCAGACGCTGTACTGGCTGGAAGGGTATCTTGCCACGTTCAAAGGCGCGATATTCGTAGTCTCGCACGACAGGTATTTTTTAGATAGAGTAGTAACGCAGATTGCGGAAATAGAGAACAGAGGTTTTACCACATACCGAGGCAATTACAGTAAGTACAAAATACTCAAAAAAGAAAGATACGAACGCGCGCTGAAAGACTGGGAAGCGCAACAGGAAGAGATTAAAAAATTACAGACTTACGTGGATAAAAACATCGTCCGCGCCACCACGGCAAAATCGGCGCAGAGCAGGGTTAAACAGCTCGAAAGAATGGAGGTTTTAGAAAAACCTTTCACGCCGCCCGCACCGCCGCGCTTTAAGTTCGGCTACGAACAGCGCCCTGCGGAAGATGTGCTGATTATAAAGGATTTAAACCTCGAAATAGGCGGTAAATCGCTGATAGTAGGGGGTCAACTGAATATAAAGCGCGGAAAAAAGGTCGCAATCGTTGGCGAAAACGGCGCAGGGAAATCGACTTTTCTGCGCGCAATAGTTAATGAAAAGCGCGACGAAATCGCAATCGGAAGGCACGTCGTATTTTCATACTACGACCAGGAAAATGCTAATCTGGACGCGGACAACACCGTGCTCGAAGAGCTGTGGGGCAGGCACGTTGCATATACTCAAACCGAGGTACGCGCCTCGCTCGCGCAGTGCGGTTTGTACCCCGAGGATATGGATAAAAAAGTGAGCTCGCTTTCGGGCGGCGAGCGTGCAAAGCTTGCGCTCTGTGTGTTCGAGAATACGGGCGGAAACGTGCTTGTTCTGGACGAGCCGACAAACCATCTCGACCTGCCCGCAAGGGAAAGCTTGGAGCAGGCTTTACATGCTTTTGACGGCACTGTGATTTTCGTTTCCCACGACAGATATTTTATCTCCGCAATCGCGGAGCATGTTGTGGAAATTGAGGATAAAAAGCTCACCCTATACGACGGCGGTTACGAAGGCTATAAAGCTAAAAAGGAAGAGCGTGCCAACGCGTTAAGGCAAGCGGAAGAGGATAAAAAGCGCGCCGAATATCAGACTGAAAAAGAAAACTCCTATCGTTCCAAAAAGGAGCGCGCGGAGGAAGCGAAGCGGCGCAACGAAATAAAAAGTCTGGAAGCGGAAATAGCGCAAGCCGAGAGCGATGAAGAAAAGCTGAACGCAAAGCTTTCCGACCCCGAAGTGACAAGCGATTATAAGGCGTTACAAGCCGTGCTGGAAAAGCTGCAGAATGTCAGGGCAAAGCTTGACGAACTGTATACACGCTACGGCGAAATTATAGGATAAGGAGGAAAAGCCGATGAAGAAAAAAGAAAAGGACGAAACTGCGGTTGCGCTTGACGCCGAAGCGCAGGTGCTTGAAGAAGTCGAAGTTATCGAAGAAAAAAAGCAACCCAGACAGTCGCTTATAAAAAAGGTTGACGGCTGGGTAAATACGGCTAAAAGCATAGGCGACACCGTAGGCGAAATTTACAGCGACTGGATAAAACCCGTCCGCGACAACTGGGCGCAAATCAAGCGCAGAATGAGCGTGGTAATAACGGTTATATCAATCGTGTTCTTCATTCTGTACGTTCCGTTTCTGCTATTTTCAAAGCTTTCCAAAGATTTGGAGCTGGGCTGGGACGTCGCGCTGTACGTGTGCATAGGCGTATACATAGCTACCGTAATAATACTCCTTATCGTAACGCTGGCTTCGGGTAATTCCACGTCCACCGCAATGGATAAAAAGCGCAAGAAAATAAGTAAAATCATACTGTTCGTATTGCGCGTGGTGTCGCTGGGAATAGGCATTACGGCCCTTGTTATTTCCGCAATGGAGGGCTCGTCGGATTCGCAAACCGCTGTAATCGATACGATAGCTATTATATTTGCGGTAATGTCGATAATCTTCTCGGCGTTCCCGCTTGTATTCGGCGGTATCGGCGGTTTTATCAAGTGGCTCATATCTCCCGCAAAAATGAAATTCAAATTCTCGTTCGTCGCGCTGGAATGGTATCATTCGTTCACTTCCGACCAGGTGCTTGACAAAAATATGAAGAAGCTGGCAAAGAGGTACGGCGAGCGCGTGGGCGGTTGTCTGGATAAATATTTCCTGCCCGTCGTAGGCAAGACGAATATAAAATCGGTGGACGAGGACGATATCGGAAAATTGCTCGAAGCCGTTCCCGACGAAGATCTGAATATGTGCGAATGGATAACAAAATGCGTTTTCGACTACGCGGAAGAGTGCGGATATGTGGACGCTAACCCTTGCGATAAGCTGGAGTTATACGGCGATATAAGCAAGGAAAGCAAGGTTAAAAAACAGACCGCTTCAACCGAAAACAAACCCAATTTCAGGGATAAATTATTATCCGTTTTCAACCGCAAAGCAAAATAGTAAATAAAATATAAAAGCGCCGCGCTTAAATTCATAAGCGCGGCGCTTTTTATTCCTTTAATTAAAATTCCAGACTCTTTTCGATATACGCTTCAAGCTCGGCAATGGGCAGCCTTATCTGTTGCATACTGTCGCGATCGCGCACCGTTACGGTGTCGTTTTCAAGCGTATCGAAGTCAACCGTGATGCAGAATGGAGTGCCTATTTCGTCCTGTCTGCGGTAACGCTTTCCGATAGAACCAGTTACGTCGTAGGTAACGGAGAATTTTTTAGCAAGCTTTTTGTAAACCTCGTCCGCCTTGTCGCTAAGTCCTTTTTGCAAGGGAAGAATAGCCGCCTTGTAGGGGGCAAGGAAGGGGTGCAGGCGAAGAACGGTACGAACGTCGTTTTTAGCTTCGTCTAAAACTTCCTCGTCGTATGCGTCGGTAAGGTACGCAAGCACCATTCTCTCAACGCCGAGCGAAGGCTCGATAACGTAGGGTACGTATTTTTCGTTGGTGACGGGGTCGGTGTAGTCCATGCTCTCGCCGCTCTCCGTCTGATGCTGGGTCAGATCGTAATCCGTTCTGTCGGCAACGCCCCACAGCTCGCCCCAGCCGAACGCAAACTTGTATTCGAAGTCGGTCGTAGCCTTGGAGTAGAAGCAAAGCTCTTCGGGGGAGTGGTCGCGAAGCCGCAAATTTTCCTCTTTCATTCCGAGGGATAAAAGGAAGTCCTTGCAGAAGTTTTTCCAGTACAAGAACCATTCGAGGTCGGTGCCGGGTTTGCAGAAGAATTCAAGCTCCATCTGTTCGAATTCGCGGACGCGGAAAATGAAGTTTCCGGGCGTGATTTCGTTGCGGAACGACTTGCCTATCTGACCGATACCGAACGGTACGCGCATACGCGCCGCTCTCTGTACGTTTTTAAAGTTTACGAATATGCCCTGCGCCGTTTCGGGGCGGAGGTATACGGTGTTCACGCTGTCCTCGGTAACGCCCTGAAAGGTCTTGAACATAAGGTTGA
>CAZACR010000029.1:0-12162 GCA_964483715.1 uncultured Clostridia bacterium | reverse complement strand
GTAGGTCACCCCGAAGGCTACACGGCAACGGACGTAATCGCGCGTATGAAACGTATGCAGGGATATAATGTTCTGCACCCCATCGGTTTCGACAGTTTCGGGCTTCCTGCGGAACAGTACGCCATAAAAACGGGCAATCACCCCGGCGGATTTACGCAGAACAATATCGCAAACTTCACAAAACAGCTTAAAATGCTCGGGCTTTCCTACGACTGGTCGCAGACCGTTTCCACCTGCGACCCCTCCTACTACAAATGGACGCAGTGGATATTTAAGCAACTTGTCGAAGCAGGTTTGGCGCGCTACGTAGAAACGCCCGTAAACTGGTGCGAAGAGCTGGGTACAGTGCTTGCAAACGACGAAATTATCGACGGCAAGAGCGAACGCGGCGGCTATCCCGTTATCCGCAAAAATATGAAACAGTGGGTTATCGATATAGATAAATACGCCGAGCGGCTGCTGGCCGGCTTGGACGAGCTCGACTGGCCCGAATCCTCCAAGGTTGCGCAGCGCAATTGGATAGGGCGCTCGGAAGGCTGCTACGTGGACTTTAAGGTTGACGGCACGAACGAAAAGTTTACCGTATTCACAACACGTTGCGACACTCTTTTTGGCGCTACCTACTGCGTACTTGCTCCCGAACACAAATTAGTTGATATTATAACGACGGCGGACAACAAACAAATTGTTGAAGAATATAAAAAAGCTTGCGCAAGCAAATCCGAGCTTGAAAGAACGGAGTTGAACAAGGATAAAACGGGCGCTTTCACAGGCGCTTACGCAATAAATCCCGTAAACGGCAATAAAATTCCCGTTTATATCTCCGATTACGTCTTAACTTCCTACGGCACGGGCGCGATTATGGCAGTACCCGCTCACGATACGCGCGACTACGAATTCGCTAAGAAATTCAATCTTCCCATTATCGAAGTACTGCAAGGCGGCGATATCGAAAAAGAAGCTTACACTCAGGACGGACTGCACGTAAACAGCGGATTTTTAAACGGACTGAACAAGCAGGACGCAATAGAAAAAATGGCTGCCTGGCTTGCTGAAAACGGATGCGGTAAGAAAACCGTTACCTATAAACTGCGCGAATGGATATTTGCCCGTCAACGCTATTGGGGCGAACCCCTTCCCGTTATCCATCTAGAAAACGGAAAAGACGTATTGCTTTCGGACGACCAGCTCCCCCTCATTCTTCCGGAAATGTCGGACTACAAAGCGCACGGCGGAAACGCTCCTTTGGAAAACGCGGTCGACTGGGTGAACGTTTCGGTCGGCGGAGTTAAAGGCAAACGCGAAACGACCACAATGCCCGGTTCGGCAGGTTCAAGCTGGTACTTTATGCGCTATTGCGACCCTCACAACGACGAAAAATTCGCTGACTACGATTTACTTAAATACTGGATGCCCGTCGACTTCTACTGCGGCGGCAAAGAGCACCTGGTCGGACACCTTCTCTACTCCCGTTTCTGGAATAATTTCCTCTTCGACAAAGGACTTGTACCTTATAAAGAACCCTTCAAAAAGCTCTTCCACCAAGGTATGATTTTAGGCGAGGACAACAATAAAATGTCCAAATCACTCGGCAACGTCGTCAATCCCGACGACGTAGTGCGCGATTACGGTGCGGACGTACTCAGAATGTACGAAATGTTTATGGGACCCGTCGCAGATACGAAGCCCTGGAACACGAAAAATATCGAAGGCGTTAAGAAATTCGTCGACAGAATTTACAGAATTTACTGCGAAAGCGACGTCATCTCCACCACCCCCAACAAAAACCTTGAAAAGCTGTATCACCAGACGGTCAAAAAGGTCGGTGAAGATTATATGGCGCTTAAAGTCAACACCGCAATTTCGCAGATGATGATTTTCGTGAACGCAATCTATAAAGAAATTGCGGACGGAAATTCCTTCCCCTTGGAATATGCGGAAGGCTTGATAAAACTGTTAAATCCCGTTATACCTTTCCTTACCGAAGAAATTTGGCACACCACGTTCAAGCACGGTAACACGATTGCGTACGAAGCTTGGCCCGAATACGACGAAAGTAAGTGCGGCGAAGACGAATTCGAGTATGCGGTACAGGTTAACAGCAAGATCAAAACCAAAATTTCACTTCCTTCCGATATGCCGAAAGAGGAAATTGAAAAATTAGTACTGTCCCATTCGGATATAGCACCGCTGATTGACGGTAAACAGATTAAAAAATTTATTCTTGTGCCTAAGCGTTTGATTAACATTATTATATAATAAAAGATTAAAGCGCCCCGAACTGAAAGTTCGGGGCGCTTATTTTTTAAGTTGATTTATTTTTAAAAATTTTTATTGATTTTACAAGCGATACCATGGAAACAACAACGACAAAAGCCCAAATAGCAAAACTCGTTATCGCGCACATCACGAACATATCTCCCTGCAAGCTACCGTCAACCGTCATAATCAAAGTGTATTGCAAGGACAGAACGGAAACCAAAGCTTCGATAAAATTGAGATTTTTGAGTATCCTTACGCCGAGGTTGTAACTCTTCCTCGTTTTAACAAAACCTCTGGACGACATTATTATCTTATAAGTAGTAAACGTAGCCATACCTATTGCCGCAATTATAGAATAATCGACCGCTTTACGTTGCAACACCATAAGACTTATCGGAGTGACGAGCGCCAAATCGAGTATAAGCAACACAATGCTTTGTGCAAAATATAAAGCTTTGCGTTTTTCCTCTTTCTCACTTTCGTCTAATCCTGCTTTAAACCATTTTACCTCGCAAAAGCATACGACTGACCTTACAAAAATCAGAAGAAAATAGTATATCGCTATTCCGAAATTCCAAGCGGCATTATATAAAAAGGCAAGTACGGTATTGAATACCGCAAATATCAGACTTATTAATATAGAAAAAGCTGCAAACACGTAAGTTCGGAATTCGTATTCCGTTTTCATTTTATGGAATAACTTATTCACAGCCCACTCCTATTGACAAAACCGCTACTAATTTTTGATTATTGCTCATTGTCGGGTTCACTTTCATCATCTTTTTGGTCGGCATCACAAAACTGCATTTCCAAACGACGAAGCTTTAACCAACTGAAAAACATCCCGAAACACGCAATCAAAACAACAACTAAAAGAATTACGCCTAAAGCAAAGACCAAGTATCCATTTAATTTATTATAAATAAAATTGATAGTAAACGACGCTAAACAAAGTAATAAGCAAACAACAGTCGAAATAAAATTTATTCTTTTCCAAAATTTTGATTTTTTTTGAAATAATTCTTCATTCAATTCGTTAGTATCATTTTCCATAACTATTTACCCAAAATTTTCAATTAAACTTTAACTTTAACAACTATTATTCCTGCATCATCAATCGCGACGGAAGTTCCGCAATAAACTATACTTCCAAATTCCTCATCGTTCTCTATTTTAACCAGCACTTCGATGTCTTGATAAGTTTCTTCTAACTTGCCGAAATAATAATTACACGCTTTTGGTTTCTCAACCCAATGAAACTGAATATATTCTCCCGCATCGCTTTTTGCTCTGAGTGTTCTACTTTCATACTTTTCCGGTACACCTTCTTCAGAGTCAAACCAATAAATGTCTTTATAAATCTCAACAAAATATCCGCGGTTTTCAAGGTTTACTTTCATTTCCTCACTAGAAGGATAATAGGTACCACTTTGATTATTTAAGCAAGCCGACATAGCAAACGCTAAGGTCATAAAAACAATTACAAAAATACTTACTATTACTTTTTTCATAAAAACCTCTTAAATATTTTATCATAATTAACAAATAAAAAGCAAATTAAGATGGTAAAATTTTTTATAAAATTGATTGTTTTAGCTTGACTTATTCTTTTAGATATTATAGAATATCAATGTTTTGAAAATACTTTTGCACTCATGGCGGAATTGGCAGACGCGCAAGACTAAGGATCTTGTGGGTAACTCCATGCAGGTTCAACTCCTGTTGAGTGCACCAAATAAGCCCGACGAATTTTCGTCGGGCTTATTTTTACTGTTTTGTAATTTTAGACAATAAATCTTTAATTATATCTGTCAAATCATCTATTTTACCAGCATTATGTAAGACATAGTACTGCGCAAAATTGTTGCTTTTGTAATTATATTGCTTATTTAAACGGAATATAACCTCTTCCTTTGACAAATCATCTCGCGACATAACCGATTTAATTCGCTCTTCTTCTTCACGGAGAACGACAATAATTTTGTCAAAAAAATTTTCGTACCCACATTCGAACAAAACTGGAACCTCGAAAAAGCACATCTCTCCTTCGCAGCCTTGCGCTTCGGAAAACATTTTTTCAAAAATTTTCGGGTGAGTAATTTTATTAAGCCGGTCTAATTTTTCTTGGTCATCAAAAACAAGTTCGCTTAACTTACGCCTATTTAAATTTCCGTCTGCGTCCAATATGCCGCTACCAAACTCATTTATAAAATCTTTTGTAAAGTGACCGTCGTTTAAAAGCCCGGCATAAATTTCGTCGCACGAAAATACGGGATATCCCATCCCTTTAATTATTTTACATACGGTGGACTTACCGCTGCCTATTCCGCCCGTAACAGCTATTTTCAATTTACTTTGCTTCATACCAGTTATGACCGATTGCAACTTCAACTTTCAAAGGAACTTTAAGCTGAACCGCATTCTCCATTTCGTAACGCAATATTTCGGCCGCTTTTTCCTTTTCGTTTTCCGGTGCGTCTAAAATCAATTCGTCGTGCACCTGCAAAATCAGTTTCGTTTTCATTTTTTCGCGTTTTAGCGCTTTACTAAGGTTGACCATTGCTATTTTAATTATATCCGCACTAGAACCCTGCAAAGGCATATTCATTGCCGCGCGCTCGCCAAACTGACGTAAATTGTAATTTGACGAATTGATTTCCCTGATATAACGTTTTCTTCCCGTCAAAGTTGAAACGTATCCGTTGGCTTTTGCAAAAGCGACGTTACCTTCCATATATTCTTTGACTGCACTGTACTGTGCAAAATACTTTTCAATATACTGCCGTGAGGTTTTAACGTCGATATTCAGGTTTTTTGCCAAACCAAAATCACTTATGCCGTAAATTATGCCGAAATTTACTGCCTTAGCTTCTCTTCTCATTTTTGACGTAACTTTATCTTTGGGCACGCCGAACACCTGTGAGGCCGTTACCGCGTGCACGTCTTCGTCGTTAGCGTATGCTTCAATTAACTCTTTACAGCCCGAAAAATGCGCTAAAAGCCTCAATTCTATTTGCGTATAGTCGGCGTCAATAAATATGTTACCTTCTCGCGGAACGAAAACCTTTCTTAGTTCCCGACCTTCGTCTTCGCGTACGGGAATATTCTGAAGGTTTGGATTTGTACTCGAAAGTCTGCCCGTAGTCGTAACTGTCTGATTGTACGTTGTATGAACTAAGTTATTGCTTTTATTTATAAGAGGCTTAAAACCTTCTATATAGGTCGAATATAATTTTTGGAACTGTCTGTAGCTTAAAATCAGTCGAACAACTTCGTTTTCATCGGCGAGTTTTTCCAAAATGTCTGCACTGGTTGAATATTTGCCGTTCTTGCTCTTTTTGCCCAGCTTCAGACCCAATTTCTCATACAGAACTTCGCCAAGCTGCGTGGGTGAATTCAAATTAAAACGATAATCGCATATATCAAAAATTTTCTCTCTGAGCTCGGATATCTTTTCCGAGTACTTTTTGCCGAGCGCATCAAGTTGCGCTAAATCAACTTTAACGCCCGCATTTTCCATTTCGTACAAAACGTTAATAAGCGGTTTTTCTATATCGTAATACAATTTCGAAGTGCCGTCTTTTTCTAATATATCGCAATATTCCTTATAGAATTTACTCATTAAATATGCGGAATAAGCCGAATCATAACCCTTAACCTGGCATAATTCAAGCAAATCGGCACTTTTTTCAAAGTAATCGGAAAGATATTTCAAAACGGACAAATCTTCAACCTGGCAGTTAATTTCAAAATTCAAATCACTTACAGAGTGTAAAAATTGCTTAAAATCGTATAAAACAACCTTGTTTTTGTTATTTTCAAATACCTTACGTAAACATTCAAGAAACGCATTGTACGACATTTCGCACAGCAAATCATTCGTTTTATTGTAACCTATTTCGTATTGAATAGCGTTCACAAATATTTTTGAGCAACTTTCCTGTAAATCAATAAAATATTCGCCTACAGTATTCAGCAATTCGCTTACTTCGTTTATAGACTTACACTGCCTGATTTCGGGATAATCAGCCGCACCTATAGTAGTTTTGTCGTTCTCCTCGAATATATCCATATTCATAAGACTTCTGAACTCGAACTGAGCAAATAAGCTTTTGACTTCCGCAGAATAGCTTTTCGGCACTTTGCAATTCGAAAGCTCGATATTTATATCGCATTCGCAATTGATTGTTGCCAAAGTGTACGAAAGATAAGCTTCATCCTTGTGCTCAGCGAGCTTTTGCCTGGTTGAAGCTGATTTTATTGCGTCTATATTTTCATAAACGCCGTCAAGCGTTTCGTACTGCTCCAAAAGTGAGCGCGCGGATTTTTCTCCGATACCGAAGACACCTGGGATATTATCAGATTTATCGCCCATAAGCGCTTTCAAATCAACGATTGCGGCAGGTTTAAGTCCGATTTCACTTTCAAAATTATCGGCGGAAAGCTTCAATAAATCGCTCACGCCGCGCTTTGTAAAGTACACGTCCGTCTTATCGTTTACAAGTTGGAAACTGTCCCTGTCGCCCGTATAAATGTAGCTGTGAACGTCAAATTTGCGTGAAAGCGTACCAATCAGATCGTCAGCTTCGTAGCCCTCTTTTTCGCAAATAGCGATATTCATTGCAGAAAGCAATGATTTCAGCGGTTTAACCTGCGAAGCAAGCTCCTCGGGCATCGGACTGCGCGTAGCTTTATAGCCTTCGTACATTTTATGTCTGAAAGTTGGCGCTTTTAAATCAAACGTAACTATGATATATTGCGGTTTTACATCTGAAAATATCTTAAAAAGCAGCTTTATAAAACCGAAAATTGCGTTTGTAGGTTGTCCGCTGGCAGTACTGAATACAGGCGTTGCATAAAACGCACGGTTCAAAAGACTGTTGCCGTCTATAAGCACTAATTTATCCATAAAATGATTTCCTTGACTTAAAAAAGCTTGATTTTTACTGAAAGCTATTATATAATATTAAAGTAATTTGCCGGTGTGGTGGAATTGGCAGACGCGCGGGACTCAAAATCCCGTGGTAGTGATACCGTATCGGTTCGACCCCGATCACCGGCACCAAAAAGACTTCGTTTTAACGAAGTCTTTTTTCTTTTTATTCTAAATTATCTTGTGTATCGTCAGGTTTCTCGCCTTCAACGGTTGTCCAGAACTCTTTACCGTCTTGTTCTACACTTGCCGCTATGCTATCATTGTCACCGTTTTTAGCAAGCTTTACTATTTTTATCACTTGCTTAATGATAAACGGCAAAGCAATCACGACAATTATAATAAAAATGCCGTACTTTGAGAGAAACGTAAATAACGCACCGAGAAATGCGGAATTATACGTGCAAATACCGAGGAAGTTATCAGCCGTAACTAAATCTCTGTCGGCCGAATCATTATGCACGCCTTTTGTCTGTATGCCGTATTCGGTCAGATTTATCGCCTGATGTACAATGCTTTCGCCTCGCACATTCTTATCGAAACCGTCGCCCGCAACAAAAACAATATTGTCACCTTCGTGCACTTCGCCTATATCGCAAAGGCGGAATACAATCAAATCGCCGGTCATTATTTCGGGTTCCATAGAATCGGTCTGAACGACGGCAAAAGATGAACCGAACAGATTTACGGGCTTGCTTTGGGTCTTGGCGATAATTATACTAACAACTACGTAACAAGTCAGTGCGGCGATAATGACGGTCAAAACCGTACAGATAACCGATATTATTTTAGCCGACGGCTTTTTACCTTCCCTTACCTTTTCTTCACTCATTTTTTGTTTGAATTATTCGTTCTGAGTTTAATCTTAGTTATGCGCCTGGGCGCAGCTTTGAGTTTTTCCACCTCTAAATCTTCGCTGAGCTTCTCGAGCTTGGCTTCCGCACGCTCCAACATACGCTGGGCGCGCTCCACTTCTTCCCATTTCAGCTTTAAGAACAGCCTGCGGCGTCGTATTCTTTCGCGCTGCTCCTTGACTTTAACTCTCTTCTTTTCAACCGCCGTAAGATTAGTATCGTCTTCGCGGTTGCCTGAAATCTGCTCCTCGATAAGCTCGCTGTACATTTCGTCGTTAATACGCGAAACGGAGCGGAAATACTTCATAAAATTGATGTTAATCTTGTTTTCAACCGCAACTTCGCCTTCCTGCGCGGCTTTAACAAGCTCGTCTTTCATACGGCGGAAATAGTATTCGTTGATAGTTTCCTCGCCCGACTGACCGCCTCTTGCGTCGAAATTAGGTACAAGCGTGTAGTTGTTAATCAAATCGTATTCCGTTTCCTGAGGCTCGGAATAATCAATGGCTTTATATTTATCCTTGTTAAGTATATTGTCGGCAAGCAGCGACTGAACGCTCAACCCTGCAATTACCGTTAAATCGTCGTAGTAATCGCCGTCTACCGGCAAGCCCTTGTCCTGCACTTCCACGCTGTAACCAAGGTAAGTATAAGAAGAAATATACAGCCAAAGCTTGTAGCAGTTGTTGTAGTCAACATTCTTTTTAAGCAGATTAGTCTTCTGAATGGGCGGACGAACTGGCTTGTTTTTGCTTAAGCTCTTCATAAAGTCCGTTGCCTGAAGCACGCGCAAACGCCGCCTGAGAACTTCAATACGCTCGAATAAGTCCTGATTTTTAATCTGCTGTTCTTCGCCTTCGGGCGGTTCTTCAACCTGCAAATTGATATCACACTTAAACTTGCTTCCGCCGTAATTGAATTTAGACTGCAGGCATACGTTGGTCTGCTCGAACACCTCCATTTTGCCGTTCAAATCGTTATAGCGCTGTTCGACAAATATTATAAGGCGGTTGACAAGCGCACAGATAAAGCGGTTTTCGTAAATAGCAAGGTCTTCGTCAAGCTCAACGGTGAGCAGCTTTTTGGGCATAACCTCGCCTTCGTCGGAAATATTCTGCACGTACTGAGAATGCGACGACAAATGCCTGACGGTTTTGGAATTGACGCGGCGCGCCTTGGCAACGTCCACTATCAACTCGTTTTCTGCAATGAATTTACGGGGATTGCGAACGATTTGTTCAATGGAATAAATTGCGCCTTCAAGAGCAACAATCCAGCTGTCGTCCAAAGCGACGGCTTGCATAACGCTGTTATGAAGAACCTTGTTCTCTCCGCCGCGGATTGCGGCGATAAAGTTGCCTATGCTCTGTTCATCCCCGAACTTTTTTATAAAGCTATTCAAAAAGACTTTATCCATATTCCACCTTAAAAATACAGCCTAACCCGTAAGGTCAGGCTGAAACAGTAAACAAATTTTATCAGGAAAGCTTCTGCAATTCCTTAATGTACTCTATGCAGTAAGGCATTGCCCCTTCGCCGAACTTCTCGTTGAAGAACTCGATAAGCTCTTTAAGTTCTTTGGTAAGGAACGGCAGGTTGAGCGCGTTGAACTTACGCAAAATCTTGGAAGTGATTATGAAATCCGCACCGCCGAGTTCCGTACCGCCGCACGCAATGTACACGGGCACGAACAGATTGAGCTGCTTCATAATACGGTTACCGAAGCTGATTTTGAACTTCTCGCGAATAAACGCGTCAAGTTCTTTAATAAGTGCAAGCGTTTCTTCCGAAATCTTGTAATCGTTATGCGCACGCTCGAACAAGCTGTCTAAATAGCTGTAAGAGCAGTTATAACTTTCCGTAAGCGGCGCGTCGAAATAGTCCGCCTTGTTATTGAGTTCAAGCGTAACGGCACGGTCGTAAACCTTATCGGTAATGGTGAAAGTCGAGTCGTCGTTGTTCGCAGTGCCGATAAACCAAACGTTCTGAGGAACGAGGAACTTGCCGTAAACAACGTTTTTGGGGTCGCTGTCCGCAGGCGCGGCGATTAAATCGATTTTCCACTCCGCCACGTCGGGCATTTCCATTATTGACAGGAAATCCGCAAAGTAATACTCGATACGCGCGAGGTTCATTTCGTCGAGGACGATAAAGTTGGGGTCTTCCCTTAAAGACACTTCGTATAAAGAAGCGAGGAAGTCCGTTTCGTTAAACTTCTTTGTGAATTCGTTGAAGTAACCGATAAGTTCGGCTCTGTCACGCCAGGAAGGCTGAACGGAAATAATCGAAGTACCGTTGTTGAAGAACTTACCCATTGCATAGGGAAGCGACGTTTTACCTGTACCGGAGATACCTTCCAGAATCATAACCTTGGAGGTCGCAAGACCTGAGAAGAACAAACGGATAGTTTCTTCCGTGTAATACAATTTTAATTGCGAAGCCGCAAAGTTGGTAAAGCGCGTTACAATCTGAGGAAGCGTAAGCATATCCTCGTCCTGCATAAATACTACGTTGGGGTTGCGCTCATACTTTTCGTCAAGATTGATAAGCTTTGTAAAGCGCGAAGTCACTTCCTGCTTCTCTTCTTCGTCCTCGCCTAAGCCTAAAACTTGTTCGGGGAGTTTGCCGCCGCGCTCCATGCTCGCGCCCTGACCCATTTTGAGGGCGAAAATACGACTCTTTTCTTTTACGAGCTGGTCGGCCTGTTCGCGCAAACGGGCAACTTCTTCCATTAACCTATCCTTATCCACTTCTTTTGCGCGGAAAAATATGTATCTGCGGACAAGCTGGAACAATCTGTAACAGATAAAGAACAGCAACGCAATATTGCACGCAGAAACTATAATAAGGCATATCCACCCCCATACGTCGAAGTTCGAAACGTGTGCGGCGAGATTTTGGCAATAGGTTATTGCATCCTCTATAAGCAGTTTATAAAACAGATAGAAGAACGTTTTTATAAAATACCATAAATTTTTTAACCACATCCACAAAAAGTTGACGTAGTATTCTGCAAAAGCAGCCATAATTTATTCCCTTATCAATTATTCAGAGTTCTTACTCTTCGCTTTTATTTTCCTGTTCGGCTTCTTGGGGCTCTTCTTCTTTAACTTCGGGCTGTTCTTCCTTAGTTTCAGCCTTTGTTTCAGCAGGCATACCCATTTCAGCCAAAAGCTCGGCGCGCAGTTTTTCGCGCTCCGCCTGCTTAGCGTCTTCCGCAGCAGCGGTCTGAACCTTCTTTTCCTTCAAAATTACAAGTACAAGGTTTACAGCCGCGAATACGACTACAATCAAAGTAGGCAGAACTATGCAGACAAAGAAGCCCGTGGAAGTGCCCATAAACAAGAACATATGACCTATTCCGCTTGCCTTACCCTGATATACGCCGATAACGTCGGCTGCGCTTACACGCTGATAGTAATCTCTGTTATTGTAGTTACCAGTAGCCTCTACATTATCGCCGTGAGCGATATAAGTTATGCTGCCATCCTTGTTTTCGATAATATCTACAATTCTATGCGTATTTAGAGCAAATTTGTCCTGGTCGCCGTAGATATAGGGGTCTTTAAAAGTGATAATCTGACCTTTTTTCAAAGACTTTGCTTCGTCGCCCTTTACAAGCTTAATAGTGATAAGGTCGCCTTTTGCAAAGTTATCTTCCAAAACCTCGTTGGTGCCGTATTGCTTTTCCATTGAATCCGACCTTACCGCAAGGTATGCTTTGCCGAAAACTTCCGTATAATCCTGATAGCCCTTACTCTTGGAAGAAATAGCGCAAACGGCAAGGAAGAACGCAAGCACTAAAACAAGCCCGACGAAAACGTCGACTACTATATTTATTATTTTTTTAGCTTTGGGAGATATGTTTAATTTGTCGAACATTTCAATATTTTCCTATTGTTTATCTTATACCTTATACATTTTAACACATTTAAATAAGTAAATCAATAGCAATAGTAAACTTTATTTAATAAATCGCCAAAAATTTTAAAAAAACTTAGCAAAAAAATTACCGACGGGATAATTCCCGTCGGTAAACTTTATTTTTATGTAATGTTAATTAGTCGTTATTAGCCGCAGCGAAGTCAACGGATACTTCTAATTCCTGTACCG
>CAZACR010000028.1:0-12858 GCA_964483715.1 uncultured Clostridia bacterium | reverse complement strand
CGGCGTGTTCCTGCATATACGCAAACGCTCTGTTTGCCTGAATAAGCGGAACGGGGAAATGATAGTCGGGAACAAGTGCATAATCCACGTTGACAATATTGTATCCTGCGGCACAAATATCGTCCAACAAAGCAGTAGCTTCGGTTGCCGCCATAGGGTCGCCCATATTTTTGCTACCAGCAAAAAATCCGCCGCCGTGAAAATAAAAAAGCGTAGGACGGTCAGCTTCTCTGTTTTCATCCGGATAAGTTACGTCAAGAAAACTATTAGGATATTCCGTATCATATTTAATCTCGCTGATAAGATATTGTCCGTTATCCTTCTTACCGTTTATAGGCGCATAAAAAGGCTCGTATGAATTGATAGGCTTATCGCCGTATGCGCCTTTTTGAAAAAGTCCTACTATAATTTGCGTATTGCAAGTAAACACAAAATACAGTATTAAGACCAAAACCACTAAACCGCCTACAATAGAGCCTGCAATAATAAGACCTTTATGTTTTACTTTCTTTTTAGGCTTTTCTTGCATAGGGGGTTCTTGCATAGGGGGTTCTTGCATAACAATTTGTTCTTCCATTTTATAAAACTCCTTTTAGGATATTTTTTCTATATAATCAAGCAACTGCATAAAACTTCCGCGTGGATATTTGGAAATGTCTTTTCGCTCTTTATTGAGTAAGCAGTTGGTAAGTAAAAAGAAATCTGCGCCCATAAGTTTTGCCGCCGCATCTTCCGTCGTATCGTTGCCTACCATTAAACACTCGCTCGGCTTAACTCCTAACTTTTCGGCTATCTCTTTATAGTAGAGCGGATTAGGCTTGCAGTAGCAAGAGTTTTCATACGACGTAATGAGAGCAAAATCGTCGGGGTTTACACCTGCCCATTGCATACGCTTTTTTTGCGCTACCATAGGGAATACGGGGTTAGACGCAAGGATAAGAGTATAGCCTTTTTTCTTCAATATCTGCACCATTGAATTTGCCTGCTCGGTAAAATCGCAATGACTTTTGAGATTATCGAAGTCCTGTTCGTAAAACGCATTGAATTTGTCTATATCGTCATATACCTTATCCCCGAATAGCTCGGCAAATTCTTTCCAAAATACTTGCTCGTTCGTCTGCTTTCCGTCGTTCTTTATCATTGCCTTCGTGCCTTGCCATACGCCGCCGATCAGTCGTTGCGGCTCATAACCGTAGGGGGCAAGTTTTTTCGACAATGCTTCAAAATATGCCGATGTAAACTCGTCCTGCTGCATAGGTAATAATGTTCCGTCTAAATCAAACAAAATCGCTTTAATCACTGTTCTCTGTCCTTGACTTTATTGTTCGGATATGCTATATTTACAGTGTACTATCGTACCAAACCGCTTTGATTATACCAAACGCCAATAGCCATAGCAAGTATCTGAAAGACTTGTGGTACGATACTGAAAAAGTTATCACTTTTGGAACGAATTAAAGAAAAAATATTAAAATGGTACGATTTTGCCTAAAAGTACCAAAAAGGAATTGCAGTATGGGTAACGCTAAAACAACCGAGTTTTTGAAAGAGTGTCTTGCCGACGGACTAATTAAATTATTAAAAACAAAGCCGATAGAAAAAATCACCGTCCCCGAAATAGCGGAAACGGCTGACGTAGGTAGGACTACGTTCTTTCGCAACTTCACGACAAAAACGGAAGTGATAACATACAAACTTATTCGACTTTGGGAACGGTGGGCGGAAGAACACAATATGGTTGAGCGGTCAAAGTTTACGCTTGACAACGCAACCGACTTTTTTGAGTTCAATTATTCAATAAAGGAGTTGCTTGTGCTTATTTACAGTAAAGATTTACAGCCTACCGTTTACGACGCCTTTTACAAGATTATGATGCCGCAGTTCGGTGCAAATACGCAAGAGTGTTACGAAAGCCGATTTTATTCTTACGGACTTTTCGGACTTTTAGACGAATGGATAAAACGCGGATTTTTTGAAACTCCTGCTCAAATGGCGAAGATAATCAAAGAGATTGTCAGTAGCGGCTATAAAAAATAAACTTAAAGTATAGAAACAGCGGTTGCTATTTGGCAACCGCTGTTTTATTAATTATTTTTAGAATCAACGTCAATCCAGTTAGCGTTATTGAAAAGCTCGGGATTATCGCCTTTGAAAACTTTCTCCGCCTCTTTATCTCCCTTTAATGTATATAGGAACCAAGCGGTTAAATAGCTGTCAGCAACCTTAGGAATATCTTCGTGGTCAGCCCCCTTCCTGCGCGCCATATACGTTTCGCCATTGCATTCTTCAAAATTTTCTTTTAACGCTCTAAGTGAAGTTACCAATTCAGAATCAAAAGGTCCGTCTCCTTGTAACATAAAACAAGGAATTTTAATACTTGAAAGATCATACGTCCAGTCAAGCACTCCCTTTTTCGCTGCACTTAAGGTAATCAACGATGCAAACGTATTTAAAGGGCTGTCACTTGTTACCGTGTTAAAAGCACCCGTACCGCCTTGTGACCCGCCTTGCAATCCTATTTTTTCAAGATTGATTTTATTATATAAAGGACTTGCGGAATCAGCATTTAATTCTTTTAAAATTTCAACGCTTTCGAGTCCGGAAATACCTGAAACTGCCTGCGGCTGGTTATTACCGATAACAATAAAGCCCCACGACGCAAGATGTTTATACAGAGGTTCGCAATCAGCATAAGTAGTACCGCTGCCGTTTAAGCAAGCAACTGCAGGATATTTATCCGACGAAGTTTCGAGTTCTGCGGGATACCAAATTTTATAAGCTGTGATTTCGGCCTTTCCGGTAACGTTCTTTTTTATTATTTCTTTTACTACGCTACTGCCATATACTGCATATTTCTTTTCCAAAGTGCCTTTATGAGTTATAGACTCAAAATAGTTTTCCGGATAATCTTTTGCCTGCAACTCAACTTTCAATTTTAAATCGAATGAAGTTTTACCGGAATTAGCAGTTATCTTTACCGTTATTTCTCCGTCAGTTACCCCTGCTGTCAGATATTTTTCACTGGGGTTAAACGGATTAGAAATCATTGTCGCAACGTCCGGAGGCGTATTCGAATCAAGTTCAAAAGAGATTTTTTTATTAGTAGCATTTGCGGGCAAACATTCTATATAATCTTCTACGTTTATAGTCGAATTGCCTTTTACAGTAGGAACTGCCGCATTTCCTTTTAGTTTGATACATGCTATCTCGCCTGCTTTTGCAGAATAAACTTTACACGTATCTGTTAAATTGCTCCCGTCTTTAGTCGATACCGTAATAGTTGCCTCTCCCTCATCCACGGCAGTTACAAGTCCCGTTTCGCTTACGGTAAATTTACTTTCATCACTTGATTTCCACTCTATGCTATTATCGGTTGCGTTTTCATCAACGCTTGCATTAAGTTGTGCCGAGTTGCCTTTAACCATTATCAGTTCGGTTTCATCCAACGAGACTTGCGTTGCAAGCACGTCTTTAGAACAAGCAGATATTCCCAATGCCATAACTGTTACAACAACGGAAATAACGCATACAAAAAATTTTATAATTTTCTTCATTTTTACTCCTTGTCAATATCTTATTTATTTAAATTCTAAGCACGAATACTTTTAAGGTCAATATTTTTAAAAAATTTTGCTGTAAGGTTGTAACAAACATAATTGCGTTGTTACAACCCCTTTTTATATTTAAGTTCCGCTATTGACTTTTAAGCTTTGTAAAATTTATAATTTTAACAACAAACGATAAGGAAGGTTTTTATGAAAAAATTATTCAAATTTGCGGCAACGGCATTGTCCTGCGCGATGGTATTAACTGCAGGAATCGCAATGGCTGGATGTAACAGCAGTAATAACTCTACCACCTTTACGCTCAACGATACAGTTACTGTAGAAGGTGGAAAGATTAAGGGTTATACAGTTGAAGGTAACGAAGAAATTTTATCATTCAAAGGTATACCCTATGCTGCGCCCCCTGTTGGAGAAAACAGATGGAAACGCCCTCAACCCGTTATAAGCTGGGAAGGTGTTAAAGACTGCAAAAATTTTGGCAATAGCGCAATGCAAGATCCAAATGAACAAGAAGTTAAACCGAATTCCAGAGACACGGCAGAATTCCTTGTTTCAAGTAAAACGTTTTCGGAAGACTGCTTAAATCTCAACGTTTGGGCAAAAGGCGGAGAAACGCAAAAGGATAAACCCGTTCTCGTATACGTCCACGGCGGTGCATTCGGGGCAGGCGGTTCTTCTTGTGAAATTTACGACGGACAGAATATAGCAAAAGAAGACGTTGTTTACGTTAGCATAAACTACAGATTAGGTATTTTCGGTTGGTATGCAAGTGACGAGCTTGCGGCGGAAGATCCCGACGGTAGCACGGGCAATTACGGTCTAATGGACATAATCAAATCACTTGAATGGGTAAAAGCTAATATTTCCGCTTTCGGCGGAGACGGAAATAATATTACTCTTATGGGGCAGTCTGCAGGTAGCAACCTCGTTCAGAACGTGATGGTTTCACCCAAAGCTCAAGGGCTTGTAAAAAACGTTGTTGCTTGCAGTTATAATATGGTAGGTTCGGAACCCGGTCCGGCAACACAAAGAGCAGCATTATATAAGCAGTTCTGCGGCTCAGCCAATGAGCTTCGTAGCCTTACAGCCGAAGAATTACAACAGCGTTATATTCAAGGTATAATGACCGGCGGACTCGGTTTTGCATTTGGCTCGTTAGGCGTATGTAACGATGGCGCATACGTTAATCAGAGTATGATGACGGCTATAGAAAAAGGCGTTGCTTCCAACGTTAATCTTTTAACAGGAATGGTTTTCGATAATGAAAACAATTTTAATACCGATAAGCAGTTTGCCCCTAACGTTACAGGTTTAAACTCAGGTGAAGCTTTAATGGCTCAGCTTACAAGATTAGTAAACGCACGCAAAAAAGGAAACGCAACCGGTACTTCGTACATTTATGATTATGCTTTCCCTATGTCTGGTCCGAATAAAAACAGCCACGGCGCATTTCATTCATCAGATATACCATATTTCCTGAATTACAGAACTCCTCTACGTGCCGATTATTGGACAGATGATGACGTTCAAGTCGGAAAAACTCTTTCATCTTATCTCGTCAACTTCTGCAAGACGGGAAATCCCAACGGCGAAAACTTAACTACTTGGGAACCGAATACCGGAAATTACAAATATATGTGGTTAGATAAAGTTTGCGAAATGAAAACTTTATCCGAAACACAGATAAAGGCATATGAAAACGCAATAAAATAAAATTTTAAAAGCAGGCTGAATAAGCCTGCTTTTATTTATCATCACTCAATTCTTTATGCCGCCTTTTCGTTTTATTTTTGTTATATGCGCACTTTCTTATGCGGTAGTATTAAAAGCCTTGAAGTGGTTTTTCGGTAGTCAACATAATCGCTGCGCCGCATAAGCTGCCGTTTTTCCATTAGGGGTATTGATACAAAGTTAAATAATAACGTAACAGCTACTGCCCCTGCAATATAATACCAACTATTCAACGCAAACGGTATCGCCACGAGGAACACACCCCACCATACCGTTATTTCGCCAAGATAGTTCGGATGACGAGAATAATTCCAAAGTCCAATGCGGCAAGTGCTTTTTTCAGTTGCATCATTCGATAATTTCAAGAATTTATGCATCTGTCTGTCTGCAAAGAATTCAAAAGCCGTACCTAAAAGGATAATAGCCATTCCGATAAGCGACAAAGCGTTCATTCCGTGCTTTACTATTTCAAACAGCGGAAGCATACCTGCAAAGACTATAAACGTGGGCATAAAGTGTATGCCGAAAAAGTTGAGTATAAACCAAACAAACGGACCGTGTTCTTCACGGTATTTTTTATATCGCCAATCTTCGTAAGAAAATCCCGTAGTAACGATTATCCAATTTATTGTAAGACGAAGCGACCAAACATTAAAGACAACCAAGAATAGAATCTGCCAAACCGAAAATGCTTGCGCCTCGACAAAAAGCCAGATAGATATTACCATAGGCGTTAGCGACCAATAGGCGTCGTAAACGCTTGAATTGTGAAATATCAGCGAAAAGATAAAAGTAACAAACGTTGCTACAACATCGAATACAAACATTTTCAAGATAAAATTCTCTATCATAAAGCAAGCAACATACCCTACTCCGTAGGCTACAGCATAAATTAAAAAGATTATCGTTAAATCCCTAAATTTTTTCAAACCTGTACTCCGTAAATATAACTTGACACTTTTATTTATCTTTTTTGACCTGCTCTTCAGCAATTTCTTTTATTTTTTCGCCTTCAACTACAAAATGTTTCTTGCACTTTGAGCATACAAATGAACCGTTTGTTTCTTTTAAATTTAACCCTACCTGCTCTGTCCCGCAATTCGGGCATTTTTTATTTACAAGCATTTTGACCTCCTAATTTCAACGAAAATATTATAGACTCAATAACATAATTCGTCAAGCCGATATGCAAAAAGTAAGGCAACAAAACTGCTGCCTTACTTTATTATTTTTTAAACATCATATCTTTAAATGCGTAAGTTACATAATGGAAATTTTCAATCAAATTTTTATCTGTTGTCATAAGTAAAAAATGCAACTCATAACCTTGTTCCACTTTATGCAATTCAAAGAACTCAATATAAGTATTTGCGGGATTAATCTCTTCTTCTAACGTTTCGACATCAGTCAAAACGAAAGTGTCTTCATTGTCCAATTCGATATAAAGGTCATTTCCTATTTTACTTACGCCTGTAATCGTCGATTCCGAAAACAGTTCTTCTATTGAGTAGATATATTTGCGTTCCCCAAATTCTTTTTCTATCGTTAGTCCAGAAGCGGCAGCCAATGATTCTTTAAGACTTCTTTCCAAAATCTTAATTGAAATCGCAGTTGCAGCTTTTGTATATTTAATTATTTCTTTTTTAACTTTCTGTTCCGCATAACCAAAAGCAAGCAACCTTTTGTCTTCAACTTGCATCAAAATTTCTTCGGGTAAGTATGATATAATTCTTAACCTGTTTGCATATTCGGCTGCAAAATCATTTTCTGGTGTGTGTTTCCACCTAAATCGTCCGTGTTCAAAATCCTCACCGAAAAAAGTAAATGTTGCAGGTAATATCATAAACTTCAATTCGTTTTCCTTATCCGTAACGTTGAAATCTGTCTTTATCGTTTTAATATCGGAATCAACCACCCCCTCACCGCTACCGTTTAGGAAAACCATAGGCAATGTTCTCTTTTCTCTTGAGTCAACCGCACAATAAATCTCATGAAGGTCAAGGTCGTTTTTCAGTTCTTTCGTTAAAACTTTCATTGTAGCTCTCTTTTTAATCTTTTAATTTTATCGCAAATTTTGGGTGCATCTATATGTACATAATTTCCGTTTGCGCTCTTTATCAGTTCGTAATACAGATTTTTAGCCAACAGATTATCAAAGGCGTCGTTCTCACTATTCCCGATTACGGGATAATTTCTGTCGGCAACTATATCGGCAAGCATTTCACAAAATAACGAACGACGGTATTCTTCGTAATAGTCTTTTACCGAATCTTCTATTCTGTCAATCAGATCTGCCAACAACGCATCTTCCGATTTTTCATTTGGCATTTTTTTAAGCTTTAACTTTGACTGTGCCTGCGGAGTCGCCTTGACTACCTGCATCAAAACGCTTTCCACAAAATCTGAGTACTCGTTTTTACCCTCTTCGCCTTTCCTGTATTCATTGAGTATTAAATTACCCAAATAGATACATTGTATCAACTGTTTGTAATTTTCTTTCTTAATTTCGATTTGCATATTTGCTCCTTATTTCAATTAAATTATTTGTGTTTTTTATAGTAAAATTTATACGGTTAATCATTTGTAAAAGCGTTAAAAATATGAACCTCCTTAAATTTATTTGATAGGTATAAATACTTTCCTTTCCAATACAGCAAAAAAATAAAATATCCTTTTTGCGAATGGTAAGTATCTTTACCTTTCCCAATATCTGCTTATAAATTATATCATAGGTGTGATAGGAAAAGATACTTTTATATCACACTTATTTTGTCGTATTTGGAGTATTTATGTCGAAATTTCCCGATAGCACACAATTCAGAGTTTCACCCTATTTCATTAAAAGAATAAAACTCATTATGGACGATAATGACTGTACGTCCAACAAACAATTTGCCGAACTTGTAGGTGTCAGCGTTCCCGTAATTTCAAAAGCAGTAAACTTCGGAATCGTTCCAAGCCTGAGAACGCTTATAAAAATTGCCGATTGCTTAGAGTTGTCTTTAAAGTATATTTTAGGGTTAGACGATAAAAATGAATTTGCGCCTTCAACTTCTCCCTCTTCTTTTCATGTTCGCCTTGCCGAGCTTACCGAAGAGAAACACATAAACTATGGTCAGCTTGCTTCCAAAATGGAATTCCCAAGAACCTACATCTATGAGTGGATAAAGGAAAACACTTTGCCTGCGGTTGACTACGTGCTTGCAATAGCCGAATACTTTAAAGTTACACCCGATTATTTATTAGGTCGTAGCGATTACAGAAATTAGCGAATTATGTCGTTTACATATAAATGTATAGGCAAAAAAAAATCAACTCTATCAGTTGACTTTTATTATCTTGATTTGATATAATCTGTATCAATCCGAGCCAATTTGAATTTAATATTTTTAGCCAGCCATAGGATTGTATAACATATTAATTATGGTAACCATCGGGTTGTACTTTTTTATATCGTAAATGGCTACCATAGGTATGTTTTTTCTTACCATAGGTTTGAAGCTCATTCTATGGCTACCATAGGTATAAAGTAGTCTCCGTGTACACCATTTTGTCAACATTTCAGCAAAAAACTGATAAAGACGGATTGATACAAATTGGGTTTATTTGTTTACACTAACCGCCATTTCTGTATGATAAATCGGTACAATTTAAGACAAATTGATACGATTACATTTTGTACTCTTGTTCGGGCAACAACCCCATGGTCGGCGCAACGGTTGCAGTAGCTGTGGCGGTCGAAGAAGGAATGAAAAAGTAATAAACACAAATAAAGCAAAAATCGGCTTCTTCGGAAGCCGATTTTTTTATACGTATGTACTTTTCTTACTTAACCGTTATAGCGGTCAAGGTTGGCGCGGATAGCCTCGATGAGTCTCTTTTCCGCCGCGACCTTAGAGTCTTTGGCAACCTTTGTGCTAACTGACGTACCGTAAAGTTTTGAAAGGTCTTCTACGAGATTTTTGAGATGCACGGTATCGAGAATGTTCGTTGAACCGCAAAGTTCTTCCGCCGTATTACCTTTAAAAATAGGTTCTGTTGTGCCGAGGGTGTTTTCATCCATAAGATAAATTCTCCTTTTTTATTTATTTGCGCATATGCTCACATAAAATTGTATGCAGACAATTTTTAATTTACCACAGTAACGCAAACGCAAGATTAAAACATATACTGTATAAACACTAATCTCCTTAACTACATATTTGCCCTCGCATTATGCCCGGGCGGATATGTAGTATTTTTTTATAAGGAGAAATTTATGCCTTTCATTCAACGATATTCCGACGTTAAAAAAGGCGGAATCGTTTTTACGGGCAATACGCTGGGGCTTAGCAAAGCCGCTAACCAGAACGCTCCCGGTACGGAAGGTTCTATAGGCGCGTTTACAAGTTTAAACACCGCTTTACAGGTCGGCACGTTCCCTGCGGGCACTACGCTCAATTACTTGCAGAACGGTTCGCGTGCAACGCTTACACTGCCTGCGAACTCGACGGTGCTGTATGCGGAGCTTGTTTGGGGCGGATTGTTCCGTTCGTCGGTCAACAATATTTCCGCGCTGACGAACAACAGCGTTACCTTTACCACTCCGCTCGGCACTTTCACGGTTGCTCCCGACCCCGTAACGGCGCAGAATTTCAATATTCCCGCCGACAATATCACCGTCGGATTTTACGTGAGGTCGGCAAACGTTACCGCACTTGTACAGTCCGCTCTCGGCGGAACGTATTCCGTTCAGGGCGTACCCGCACTGATAGAAGCGCTGGATAACCGCACGGCGGATACCAACCACGCAGGCTGGACGCTTGCGGTCGTGTACGAAAACGCTTCCCTGCCGCTCAGAAATATGACGGTATGGAGCGGCGGCACTGTTGTTTCACCCAATACGGGAAGCACTACGATAACCGTTACCGACTTCTTAACCCCCGAAGTTTTACCTGTTACGGGCAAGATATTCGTTTCGGCGCAGGAAGGCGACGCGGTGCTCACGGGCGATCAGATGTTGTTCGGGCAAAGTGTTCCCACCCTTCAACTGCTTTCGGGCGCGAACAATCCGCAGAACAACTTTTTCGCTTCCCAAATCAATAACGCAAACGGAACTTTAGATACCTCGGGCACGTTCGGCACAAGAAATGCGAACGCCGCCGCAGGCACTAACACTTCCGCCTGCCGTCAGGGCTGGGATATAACCGCCGTTGACGTTTCCGACAAGCTTGCGGCAAGTCAGAGCAGCGCGGTTATACGCTTTACGAGCGACGGCGATTTATACGTGCCCAATGCGCTTGCCCTGCAAATCGACAGCAAGGGCGCTAACCTTGTGATAACCAAATCGGCAGACAGGACGTTTGCGGAAGTCGGCGAGGAAATAACCTATACGCTCGCCCTACAGAATACGGGCACGGTTGACGCCTTGAACGTTACCATAAGCGATTTACTTCCTCCCGAAACCTCTTTGGTTGCAAATTCCATAACGGTCGACGGAGTGCCGTATGCGGGAGCTCTTCCCGTCGTTATCCCTACGATAGCGCCCGACCAGACGGTTACGGTTGCGTTCAAAGCGGTAGTTAACTCTTTCCCCGCGGTAAACCCCGTTTTCAATATCGCAAGAGCGGACTACGAATTCTTTCCGTTCGCGGGCTACCCCGCCACGAGCTTTTCCAGCTCTAACCCCGTCGCCGTTTTCATTATTGCGCGTAGTATGACCAACGTGAAAAGCGTAGACAAAGCTTTTGCCGTCAAGGGCGATATACTCACCTACACTTCGGTAATAACGAATACGGGAAGCGTTCCCGTTACTAACGTTATTTTCAAGGACGAAATTCCTGCGGGAACGACGTTTGTAGACGGCTCGGTGACGATAAACGGCGTAAGCTATCCCGCCTACAATCCGCAGACGGGCTTTTTTGCGGCGAACCTGACGCCTCAGTCTGCCGTGACGGTGGTCTTTCAGGTACAAGTAAACTAAGGAGAAATATATGATAATACCCAACCAATCGAACATTGCTTTCAACTACGTTCTGCCCGACGGCGAAACGATTGCCGCCGAGCTGGACAGCAATATCGTAACGACGGAAATCTTAACCTATTCCGTGCCGAAAGTGAAAAGCGGAGATAAAACCTTTTTACAGGAAGGCGAGACCTCGGTGCACACCGTCGTAATAACCAACAATTCGCAAACGCAGCTTTTTAACCTCATATTCAAGGACAATATGTCGAACGGCGCGACCTACGTTGCGGGCAGCGTAACCGTAAACGGCGTTTCCCAGCCGACCTACGACCCTGTTGCAGGCTTCCCTCTGCCTAATCTTGCAGTGGGGCAGTCGGTAACAGTAGCATATACCATTCAGGCGAACAACCCTATGACGCAAACGCCCGTAACGGACTACGGAACTCTCCAGTATACCGTAGATGACCCCTTAAGGAGCGACGTAACCTTTACGGAAAACACGAACACAATTTCCGTACAGATTATTTCCAACAGAATTACGAACGTGAAGAGCGTGGATAAGGCGTACGCGGTCAAGGGCGACACCCTGCACTATACTTCGGTTATTACGAATACCGGTTCGCTTTTGAAAACCGACCTCGTATTTACCGACCCTGTCCCCGCGGGAACTACGTTTGTAGACGGTTCTGTGACGGTAGACGGCGTAAGCTACCCCGCTTACAACCCTCAGACGGGATTCGATTTGCCTGACCTTGCCGTCGGCGAAGCCGTAACGGTGGAATTCGACGTAACGGTGAACTGATATGAAAACCGTAATAAATATATCGAACGTAACCGATTATTCGGGCGAACCCCCTATAATCACTTACAGTAACCCCGTAACCACGGTAATAAACCAACCCGACCCTCCAACCGTTATCATAACGCGTTTTACCCGTTGCACAAGCAGTAATTGCGATTGCTGCAACTGTTGTAACAATCAATGCGGCTGCCAATAAAATAAGATAAAGCGCAAAGCGCCCTGCGGAAAGATTTTCCGCAGGGCGCTTAATTATTTACTTATGATTTTTTCTATTTCGTTAAGAACCGCTTCAAGCCCTTGTTTGGTCTGCGCGGAGGTCGCTATAATATCGCCCTTGCCGCACTTGTATATTGCCGCAATGTTGGTCAGCGATTTATCTATCTGCGAACGCGAAAGCTTGTCCGCCTTTGTCGCAATAATCGTGAAAGGCATAACAGTCTGATAAAGATAGTTTACCATAGTCAAATCGTCCGCGGTCGGGTCGTGGCGGATATCGCACAGCGAAAACACGTGCGATATTTTATCCTTATCCGCAAAGAAATCGTCTAAAAGCCGCGCCCACTTCACCTTTTCCGCCTTGCTTACCCGCGCAAAACCGTAACCGGGCAAATCGGCAAGAATAAACTCACCCATATCGAAATAATTGATTAGCCGCGTCCGCCCCGGTGACTGCGAGGTCTTGGCAAGCTTTTTCTGCCCCGCGAGCATATTTATAAACGAGCTTTTGCCTACGTTCGATTTGCCGCACACCGCAATTATCGGTTTTTCACTTTCTATAAACTGCGCCTTGCCCGCCGCGCTCGTTATGAATTTAG
>CAZACR010000027.1:0-13037 GCA_964483715.1 uncultured Clostridia bacterium | reverse complement strand
GTCTTTTTGCAACGGGTGCAAGCGTGAGCTTCTTGGGTTCGTCCTTCAAAGCCTTTGCGATAATTTCTTCTTCGGTAGCTTCGCCCTTTTCGACTTTCTTCAAATCTTTCTTGTTGAGCTTAACTTTATCGGAGAAAATGGAGTGGGGCTTGCCCATATGCGAGCAAAGCGTAACGCGTGCGCCTGCTTCCAACAGATATTTGATGGTGGGCAAAGCGCCGATAATTCTGTTTTCATCGGTGATAACGCCGTCTTTCATAGGCACGTTGAAGTCGCATCTTACAAGTACTTTCTTGCCTTTAAGGTCTTTGAGGTCTTTAACCGACATCTTGTTCATAAACTAATTCGAGCTCCTTGTTTTAAAATAAATTTTTATCGGCTATTATTATAAAAAATTACGCGCGTAAAGTCAAATGAAATTACATAATTTGGAAGCATTTAGCGCGACGGAAAAATTTTGTACAAATATTTCAAAATCATTGTACAAATTTCAAAAGCCGTGGTATAATAACTGCGTATAATTTGCATTGGAGACAGGGTATGAAAATCTGTGTGGCAGGCCTCGGACTTATAGGCGGCTCTATGTGTATGGCGCTTAAACGCGGCGGCTATAATACGGACGGGTACGATTGTTCCGCGGACGCGGCTTACTACCTGCTTTCCAACGGAATAATCGAAAGCTTTGCGGAAGATTTTTCAGTTTACGACGTCGTGTTCGTTGCGCTTCCGCCGCAGTATACTCTGGACTTTATTCTGCAAACGCATTTCAAAGCAAACGCGGTAGTGTGCGACGTGTGCGGCGTTAAAAAGTTTATCGAAGACGGGGTTTACGCAGAGCGCAAAGATATCAGATATATCGGCGCGCACCCTATGGCAGGCAAGGAGGTTTCGGGCGTGGAAAACGCGGAAGCAGCCCTGTTCGACAACGCGAGTATGGTTATTACCCACGGCATATATACGGACGAAACCGCTTTATCGCTTATAAAAGCGCTTGTAAAGGATATGGGCTTTGCGCGCATTGTGGAATGTACCGCCGACGTGCACGATAAAAAAATTGCGTATACTTCCCAGCTTGCGCACGTCGTTTCCAACTGCTACGTGAACGACGAGGAGATTTCGGCTTGCCTCGGTTTTACGGGCGGCAGCTTTCAGGATATGACGCGTATCGCGGGAGTGGACGAAAGAGTATGGGCTTCGCTCTATCTTAAAAACGCGGACAATCTTTCAAGCAAATGCGACAATCTCATTTGCTCTTTAACGGCTTTCACTAAAACGCTTAAAGAAGCGCAAAAGACGGGGGATATATCCGCGTTAACCGACTTTTTAAGCGTAGGGGCTAAGGCGTACCGCGCGGGCAAAGCCGAAGAATTTACGGGCGAGGGCATAACCGTAACCGAACTTAAAAACGGCGGGGAGTAACACTTGAGATACCATTTGAAAATAGAGGACTGCGGCGCGGAAAGCGAAACACTTTCGGTTATTGCGGAAGGCGAATACGGCGGCGGAGTACTCAAACTAAATTACGTTTACGACGGTGCCGATTACAGCCTGGTTATAGGCAGTAATTACGTCGTACATAACCGTTTCGGCGACACGCGTATGAAGTTGGAATTCCGCGAAGGACAGCACACCGTCGGAACGCTGCAAAGCGGTGATATGCGCGGAAACCTGAGCATATTCACGCACGAACTCAGAATAATTCTCACGGCTAACGGCTGCAGCGCGCATATATCGTTTTCCGAAGGCGGAGAAAACAGCTCAAAAATCGTCAAAAATATTACCGCTTATGCGGTTAAATAATTCCCGACAAAATTGTCTTTAATTTCAATTTTCTACATTCTAAAAAAAGTCTTATAAGGATAAATATAAAAATGAAAATCAAATATCTTGGTCATTCGAGTTTTCTTATGACAGAAAGTACCGGTACGGCTATAGTCTGCGACCCTTACGATTCGTCGGTGGGTTTTGCTATGCCGTCCGTGCGTGCGGATGCGGTAACAGTTTCCCATCATCATTACGACCATGACAACGTTGCTGCGGTGTCGGGCTCGCCCGTCGTTCTCGACAAGGAGCAGGGGTATTCTCTGCCCGGCGTTGAGATAAAGGCGATTAAGAGCTTTCACGACGACGCAGGCGGAGCTAAGCGCGGCGACAACGTGATATTCAAATTCCGTATGGACGGGCTGGACGTGTGCCACCTCGGCGATTTGGGAGAGGACTGCTCGCCCGAGCTTATCGAAGCGATATTGCCCGTCAACGTACTGCTTATCCCCGTCGGCGGAACGTACACGATAGACGCTGCAATGGCAAAAGAATACGTGGACAGAATTATGCCCGACGTGGTTATACCTATGCATTTCCGCACGAAGAACTGCACTCTCGATATCGATAAAGCGGACGAGTTTTTAGAACTGTTTGACGATGATGTCGAGATAGAAGAAGGCGCGAATGAAATTTCGCTTTCGCGCGAGGATATAGACGAAGAACGCACTAAAATAATCGTTATGGAGAGGGAATGATATGGAAGGTATTTCGGAAGCGCTCAAAGCCAAGCTGGAAAGCAGAGGGATACATACTCTCAGGCAGATAGGCAGGGTCATAGGCGTACACTTTCCCACGCAGAAGAAAAAGGAAGAACTCATTTCCGATATAATGGCAATAGCGCGCGGCGAAGCTCAGCCGTGCGAACGTTCCACGCGCGGCGCACCGCCCAAGTCTGCCGATTTCGATAAGGAAATTGTGGACGATATAGAGCGTTGCAGACAGTACTACAGCGGCGTGAACGAGGAGAGTCAGCAGCCCTCGTCGATTGACGTTTTCAAGTCCCCAGACACGGAGGAGGACGAGGAACAAACCTATTCGGGCGTACTCGAGTTTTCGGATAAGTTCTGTTTTATAAGAACGCAGAATATGCAGATTTCGTCATACGGCGACGTGTTCGTACACTCGTCGTTTATCAACCGCTACCGCCTGCGCACGGGCGATTATATCGTGTGCAAGGCGAAACGCCGCCGCGCAGGCGAATGCCCCGGCGTAACGTATATCATAAGCGTAAACGGCAAAACGCCCGACGGTTCGCGCGCACCCCAGTTCGAAAGTCTGACGCCTTGTTATCCCGATAAACGCTACACTTTGGAGCACGAGGGCGGCTCGCTCACGGAACGCGTGATAGATTTGTTTTCCCCCGTCGGTTACGGGCAAAGAGCGCTGATTGTTTCGCCCCCCAAAGCGGGCAAAACCACTATGCTTAAAGACGTTGCACGCAGCATATGCCGCAACCATCCGCAAACAAAGGTCATAATTTTGCTTATTGACGAGCGCCCCGAAGAGGTTACTGATATCCGCCGTTCGGTGGCGGGTGCGGAAGTTATTTTCTCCACTTTCGACCGCGGCGACAACCATCATATACACACGGCTTCGCTCACGCTCGAATACGCTAAAAGACTAGTGGAAACGGGGCGCGACGTCGTGATTTTAGTTGACAGTATTACCCGTTTAACGCGTGCTTTCAACTCGGTATGCAATTCGGGAAGAACGCTTTCGGGCGGTCTCGACCCTCAGGCTCTCGTCGAACCCAAACGCTTTTTCGGAGCGGCGCGCAATATCGAAAACGGCGGTTCGCTCACGATAATCGCAACGGCGCTCGTCGATACGGGCAGCCGCCTCGACGACGTTATTTACGAAGAGTTTAAATCGACCGGCAATATGGAAATAATTCTCTCGCGCGAGATGGCGGAAAAGAGGGTGTTCCCCGCAATAGATATCCGCTCGTCGGGTGCGAGAAAGGAAGAGCTTTTACTTTGCAACGAACAGCTTAAAGCGGTTGCTATGATAAGAGGCGCTATGGCTAAAAACTTAAGCGAGGAAGAGCTTTTCGCGGCAATGGGAAAGACTGATTCAAACGAGGAGTTCTGTAAAAGAGCGCAGGTATTTTTTAAGGTTTACAATGGCAGATAAAAACATATTTATTGATAAAGTTAAAATAACGGTAAAGTCGGGCGACGGCGGCGACGGAATGAATTCGTTCAAGTCGTACAAGGGCAAGCCCGCGTGCGGACCCGACGGCGGCGACGGCGGCAAGGGCGGCGATATATACGTCCTCGCGGATAGCACGCTCAATACGCTTTTGCCTTTCCGCTACAAGACCAAATACGTCGCAGGAAACGGCGAGCGCGGCGGCTCAAATCTCTGCTTCGGCAAGGGCGGCGACGACGTGATTATCCACGTGCCCGTGGGCACTTTGGTAAGGGACGCGGAAACGGATACCGTCATCTGCGATATGTTCGAAGAAGGCGAAAAGAAGCTGATTTGCGAAGGCGGCAGAGGCGGTAAAGGCAACGTCCGTTTTACCACTTCAAGAAGGCACGCGCCCAACTTTGCGCAGAAGGGCGAAAAGACGGAATCGCACGTTCTTATCCTCGAACTTAAAGTAATTGCGGACGTCGGCATTATAGGCTTCCCCAACGTGGGTAAGTCCACTTTGCTTTCCAAAATTTCCGCGGCGCGGCCGAAGATAGCCAACTATCACTTCACCACGCTTTCGCCCAATCTCGGCGTGGTCCGCGTTTACGACGACAGCTTCGTTGCGGCGGATATCCCCGGTCTAATCGAAGGCGCGGCAGACGGTGCTGGACTCGGTCACGACTTTTTAAGGCATATCGAGCGTACACGTATGCTTCTGCACGTCGTCGATATTTCGGGCTGCGAGGGCAGAGACCCGATTGAAGATTTCCGAAAAATAAACGCGGAGCTTGCGGGCTATTCCAAGGCGCTTGCGGCGCTTCCTCAAATCGTTGCGCTGAATAAATGCGACGTGTACGGCGCGGAAGAAAATATTTCTGCGTTCAAAAAGAAGTACGGCAAAAAGTACGAAATCTTTTCAATCACCGCAATGGACGGAGAGGGCACGGAAGAGCTTATCAAAGCTTTGTGGGACAAGCTCAGCACACTGCCGAAAGCCAAGCCCATACCTGCAGACGAAAACTTCACTTACAGAAAGAGCGGCAACCTCGACTACGAGATTTACAGGGACGACGACGGCGCGTTCGTTCTTGTCGGTTCGCTCGTGGATATGCTGTGCCGTAACGTCGCTTTAAACGACCCCGACTCTATGGCGTATTTCCAGAAGATATTGCGCGAAAAAGGCGTTATATCAACACTTGTAAAGATGGGCATAAAAGAAAATGATACGGTTGTCGTAGGCGGCGTTGAATTCGATTACGTGCCGTAATATCCCAAAACGAAAGAAAAAAACTATATTTCTAGGTGTAATATGTTAACAAGTAAACAACGCAGTAAATTAAAATCCCTCGCCGCCAATTTAGACCCTGTCGGGCAGGTTGGCAAAGAGGGAATAGGCGATAATATGTTAAAGTCCTTTTCGGACTGTCTGGAAGCGAGAGAGCTGATAAAGGTGCACATTTTAGAGAATGCGGACGGCGAACCTCAGGCAATCGGAAGGGAGCTTGCGGCAAGGCTTAACGCGGAGTGCGTCATAGTTATAGGGCGCAAAGCCGTGCTGTACCGCAAGTCTTCGAAGAAAGATTTCAAGCATATCAAAATTGATTGAAAAAAGCCTTTCAGCGGTTTGGCTGATTTATCAAAAGGCTGATTGCGGCAAGTATCAAAAGCAGTCCGCCGAACACGATATAGTAGATTTTATAGAACGTAAAAAAGCTGAAAAACAATAGGCTCAGACCGCAGTAAAACAGCGATGGACAAAGCTTTCTGTTAAAGCGTTTTTTGATTGTTTTCCACGCGCTTTGCTTTTTGATTTCGCCGCACGCGTACTTTTCGGGTAGAAGATTTTTCTCTTTCAAAAGCTCGTAAACTTCGCCGATTTGCTTAATTTTTACGTCGAAGTCGGAGGCGAGGTTTTCGGCTTCCGCGCCTGCTATACAGCAATAAATAATTTTGCGTTTTTCAGTACCGCATTTGATGGTTTCGGCAACGTCGTCGGGCGAAAGCGGAGATATTGTAAAATAGAAAAAATACGCGTTTTCTTCGTCTTCGAGGCGGTTACCCGCGGTATATGTGCCGTCCAACGCTTTTTGGAACAGGTCGGAAACGTATTTTTCTCCGCTTACGGAAAGGTGAAGCGTCAGCGTTTTCTTTTCCCGCGAGTTAAGAAAATATATCAATTTTTTCTTGCGTTTTCTGTACAGCAAAACGAAAGCCAGACCGCCGAAAAACAGTGAAGCTACGATTGCCATAACGAGTGCGAAGACGGCGGATTTCACGTAAAATCTGATTAAAGTAAAACCCAGTAAAAATGCGCATAGCGCGACGAATACACTGTCGGATATAAGTGCGAAACTGATTTTTTTCATGATTAATTTATCGCCTTATATTCAATAAAAAATACGTTAAGAAAATATTATGAGAATTGCGATTTTCGGCGGGGCGTTCAACCCCGTCCACCGCGAGCACGTAAACCTCGCCAAAGCGGCGGTAAAGGAGCTTGCACTAGACAAAATAATAATTATGCCGTCGGCGATAAGTCCGCACAAGAAGGGCAGACCCGTCGTCGATTTCTGGCGTCGGTTCGAGATGTGCCGCCTTGCGTTTTCGTGTATAGAGCAGGCTGAGGTCAGCAACTACGAGCTTACGCGTGGCGGCGTTTCCTATACCTGCCTTACGAGCAGTTATTTCCGCGCTCTGTATCCGCACGACGAGCTGTATTTTCTTATAGGCGCGGACATGCTTAAAAGCTTTCCATCGTGGAAAAATCCGCAGGAAATTTTAAGTAACTTAACGCTCGCCGCCTGCGCGAGAGAAACAACCGATAGCTTTATTTCGTTTAAGCAAAACGTAGAAAAATTTTTCAATACACGCGTAGAAACCATATCTTACGTTGGCGACGCGGTCAGTTCAACGCGCATACGCACTCTCGCCGCGCTGGGCGAAAAATTTTGTGAGTATGTCGACGAAAAAGTTTGTCAATACATTATAGACAACGGCTTATATGCGCTGCCCAATCTGTGGAAAGTGAAAAGCTTGATGCCCGAAAAACGTTGGAAGCATACCGTTGGAGTTGCTCTGATTTGTGCCGAAAACGCGTCGCGCGTTCATCTTTCGGAAGAGCAGGCAATAACTATGGCGGCGCTTCACGACTGCGCGAAATACCTTGATAACGGCAGCCCGTACCTGAAAGGTTTCGAGTGTCCCGAAGGCGTTCCGCCGCCCGTAGTTCACCAATATGCGGGGGCGTATCTCGCGGAGCACGGGTTCGGGATAACGGATAAAACGGTGCTGGACGCGATAGCCTGCCACACGAGCGGAAAGGAGAATATGAGTCCTGCCGATAAGCTTTTGTTCCTTGCGGACGTGCTGGAAGAGAGCAGGAATTTCGAGGGGATTGAGGAGCTGCGCGCACTGTTTAAAGAGGATATTGACAAATGTCTTAAAGAGCAGTTGAAACGGCAGATAGAGTATCTGGATAATACGGGCGCGCCCGTTTACAATCTTACGCGTAAAGCATACGAATATATTAAGGAGAACAACAAATGACGAGTAAAGAAAAAGTCGGTTTGATTTGCAAAACGCTCAGTTCTAAAAAGGGGCGGAATATAGTATATATCGACGTGGAGGACAAAACGTCTTTGTGCGACTATTTCGTTATATGCAGCGGAACGTCGTCAACACAGGTTAAGGCGCTTGCGGAAAATCTGGACGAAAAGCTGGATAAAGAATACGCCCTCACGCCGCGCCGTCAGGAAGGCGTGCGTGAAGGCAGATGGGCGGTTCTCGACTATCAGGACGTTATCGTGCATATCTTCAACGACGAAACGCGCGATTTCTACTGTCTGGAAAGATTGTGGGAGGACGGAAAAAACCTCACGAAATACGAAGATTGACCCCAGACTATCTGTCTTTGAACTGTATTTCTTTAGGGGCGGAATAACTGCGTTTTGCGCGTTTTTTCTCCACTATGTAATACACCGGTTCGGGCTTCTTCTCGGGTTTCTTTTCGGGCGGTTTGGGTTCGGGTTTTTTGCGTAAACTCTTCAACCCTATTGCCGCAAGCTTCAGTAAATGCACCAATGCAAAACACACCAGATAAATTAAAACAATATACAAAAGACCTATCATTCCCATAAGTCAATATTACAATAAAGGGCTTTGTATTTTATTGTAAAATAATATATTTTAAGGTGTTTTTATGCAGGAAATTACTGATAACCAAACGGAAGACGATGTTAAGGAATATCAAGAATTCAAACGGTTAAAGCGCGAGGAGGAAGCGAGGGCGAATATCGCCAAGATAGAGTGCGATTGCCTTTCGCAGTTTTCGGACAAATCAACCTTAAGGGAAACATGCAGGAGTGCGGACAGACTTGCCCTCGGTGCGGTTGTGGTTTTCCCCGCTTACGTAAAAGCGTGCGTTTCGTTCCTCGGCAAGGACCCCAAGTGTTCGCTCGTCGCGGCAGTGTCTTATCCGCACGGACTGGACACAACCGAAATAAAGGTCGCCGCAGTTAAACGCGCGGTAAAGGACGGGGTGGACGAGGTGGAAGTTTACGCGCCCGTTCAGCTCGTCAAGGACGGAAATCTCGCGTACTTTAAAAGGGAATGCAAGAAATTGCGCAAAGCCGTTAAGAACCGTCCCGTGCGCATAGTGTTCGACTGTTCGCTTTTCACTTCCGCGGAGCTTTTAAAAGCTTGCGCGACTGCTGCGGATGCGGGCGTTCATTGCGTGCGGCTTAACAATGCGGACGGTGAAATCATTTCAGCCGTTAAGCAGGCAGTGCGCGGAAAATGCCTTATAAAAGCCGACAGCGTTGAATCGTTTGCTTCGTTCGCTAATTTCTGCGTTATGGGAGCGGACTACGTGAACGGCAGAAACGCCTGCGAGCTGGCTTCGCTCATTATGCGCCAGGCGGAAGTTTAAAACTGAAAAACAGGATTTATAAAATTTTAGACGGCTTGCGCCATTTACGGCGCAAGCCGTCTTTCTTTCAGTTGTATATTTTTATAAATCTTAATGAATTTTTGCGTTGCTGCGCTTGACTGTTTAATAAGTAAATGATAGAATAAAACTGTATATAAATAAACAATTTTATACACAGAGGAAAATTAAATGGTAAAATTTACCCGCAAATTCTATAAATTTATAATTGCGTCGCTAATGGGTACGCTCGCTTTGGCTGCGGTACCCTTTTTCCATACAACTTTCAGCACACCTAACGAAACAGGCGTAACCGAAGCCGTAGCTTACGCCGAAGACGACTCGACCGTATCTATGCAGTACCGTTACGATACGGAATACGGCAGGTGGGATGACAATTACGTGCCGAAAGGTGCAAAGGTTGTTAAAATCAAGTGTGATAGTGAAGACAGCGAAGACGTTGACGTGGAGAGCGTTAAAGGTATTTTAGGTAATTGGAATGCAGGAAAGTACTATGTATATATAGTTCCGGAAGACGGTAAAACGTGGACAAACGGAACTACGGAGGAACGCTATTTTATTCTTAATATCAACAAGGCGACTTTAGTTTGGTATACCGACTTAGCAAATCTTAAAAAAGATAAGAGATCTAACGGCGTAGTGCATTCCGACGATTACTCCTCTACCGTGGATAGGGTGAACTATATTTATGCCGTTAATCAGAATATTGCATACAATAATAATCCGGATAGCGCTGATAATAGAAGCTTAGGATACGACCATATCGCGAAGATGGTAGTAAAAAAGGTAGAGCAAAACGGCGAGGAAAAGGTTGAAGGGATTGTTTCAACCGTAAAAAATTCCGGAGAATATAAATACACCGTAGAAGATGCGGAAAACTATACAAATCCCGAATTCACGCTTAACATCAGACCGATGGAGTACGATATAGGCGACGGAACTTATAGATTGAGGTGGGATTCATTAACCACAGGTTACGTATACGAATACCAGTATGAGGACGAGAGCGGAGAAACCCGTTCAGTTTACCTTACCTCTAAGTCGGAAGTTTCAATAAATTCGGCATGGAAGAATTGGCGGTATGTACCGAGCGAGGACGAATATAAAGTTCAGGCATTACACGCATACAGCGAGGAGTATAGCTTCTTTGAAACAAGGCTGGATAACCCTCGTAAAGCATTTACTATCGAATATCTGAACGATGAATACAAAGGGTCGGCTTTTGGTAAATACACGGCTAAAGCAAAGCTTACTCCCAGTGAGAATTATGTTTTTAAGTACACTGAACCGAAAGTTAAGTTTATGGATATAACGCTAAATCCAGACGGAACGGCATATATCGAAAAAGAATGGTTCATCGTTTATTTTTCAAACGAGTTCTTGGACGGGGCAAAGTCCGTGGCGGGCAGTAAAAAGGTGGAGTATACCTTCCCCGAAGAGTGGGACTTCGGTTCTCTGCCAGACGGATTGACGGTACCGTACGCTGCTCACGGTGATGAAATAAGGGTTATGACCGAAATAGAAGGATACGGTTATTTTCAACCTTCCGGTTACGCACTTTACTCAAAGCTTGACCCTGACAGCAATGAATATACGGAAATATTGAGATATTTAAACACGACGACCGGCGGTAAAAGAGAAACCGAAGTTATATACAATACCGCGCTGAAAGATTGCGAAGAGTGGAAAAACGGCGAGAGGGACATTGTTACGTTCACCATTTTTAAGGGTGAAACCGAAATATGCAAAGACGTTCCCCGTTCTAAATTCGGTTATTATATTAACAAATATACGCCTGTCGGCGATTATACGATAACTTTCACGGTAAAATCGATAAGCTACAATACGTCTATCGACGATAACAGCGGACACCGCGACTGGTGGCAGGGATCGCCTAACCTGTATTGCAATTATGCATATATGGGTGTGAGTATGAGCTATTCCTTTAAAGTAAAAGAGGTTGCTTTAGCTGTTGACGATAGCGGGTTGAATTTTGCCGTGAATGCAGATAAGCCTCACCTCGGCGCAGACTTAGCTGCCGTTAAAGCTAATTCCTCCGCGTTGTTCGATGACGCGAGGACAAAAGTTCCACTCGATGAGTGTATTCACTTGTCGGAAGTAAAGAACAGCGGAACATACTGGGCGACTGTTGCGGAAAAGTACGGCTATTCGGACGGCGTGCGCTTTACCGCTTCAACGGACGGTGAAAATTATTTTGACGAATCCGCATCGGAATGGGCGAATATCGTTACCGTGCGAAATACGTATAAATTCTATTACAGGATTTCCCTTGCGAACTATATTCTGACGTATGCGGTAGCCGCCGACGAGGGTGAAGAGGCGGAAACACACTGCTTTATTGTAGACGTATACGAATTAGTTGAACTCCCCGTGCCCGAAAACGTAAATTTAAGTTACAACGGCGAAGAGCAAACGCTCAGATTTACCGAGGACGACAGATATACGGTAACCGGCAACACGCAAACAGAAGTCGGCGACTACAAAGCGGTTTTCACGCTGAAGGATGCCGTACTTACCCGCTGGAACGGCGTTAAAGGCGCGGTTTACGAGGTAAGCTTTTCGGTAGTCAAAAGCGAAGCTGTCTGGACGGAAGCTTTCAGCGCCACGGGATGGAAGTGGAACACGTTCTCCGCAACGGAGAATGCCATCTGCGGTGAAGTCGATGACGGAGCAGTGAAATTCGCAATAACTACGGACGAGGCAGGCGAACAGCCTGTCGAAGGGCTTGAAGCGTTTGAAATGTCGGACGGAAAATTCTCCGATGCCGTTACGGCTGCTCTCAACGATTTGGTTGCAGGCAATTATTATGTTTGGGCTTGGGTTGAAGAAACCGCCCACCATATTGCGTTCGAACGCACGAGCGTCAGTCTTACCGTTTCTATCGGTGACAACGGCTGGAAAACCGCACCTTCGGTGCAGGCTTGGGTTGCCGGCTCAACGGCAAACCTTCCCGTGGCGGAAGCTATTCACGGAACGGCTTTGATAAAGGTCGTTGCGGAAGATGATGAAAAAGCAGTTTATTACGACAGTGAAAACTCTGTAAACGCGCTTGAAACCATACCCGTCGGCAGATATTACCTCATTGCCAGAATAGAAGGTGTGGATGGTAAATACGAATCCGTGGAAACGCGCATTTCGTTCGGCGTGTATGAAAGCGAGGTAAACTCGGAGTGGATAATTAAGCCCTCGATGTCAAATTACAAAGTCGGCGAAATACCCCCCATACCTAAAGGTATGGCGGTTGCCGAAGGCAGTACGGTAAAATTCACGTTCGGCGACAGTAAAAATTCTTTTGCCCCCACGGAAGCCGGCGATTACTTTATGACGGCAACGGCGTATGACAAGGCCGGCAACGAGATTACAAGTACGACCGTCAATTTCTCTGTAACACGCAGAAACAGCGGCGGTATAGTCTTTCTTCTCATCTTGCTCGCCGTTTTGGCAATTCTGTTTGTGGTTGCAATTGTGTTTATTATAATAGTGTTTAGAAAAGGCAAAGGCGATAAGGGCGAAAACGGCGGCGATACTCCCGATTCACCCGACGGCGACAATCCGACTTCCGACGAGGAAACGAAAGAGCCTTCCGAACCTGATGAACACAAACACCGCGAAGAGGGCGAGAAACAACCCGAAAATAAGCGGCAGCCTAAACGCGTCGTAAAAACGGTAACGAAAGAGACTTCCGAACCTGCAAAAGAAGAAGTTGCCGCCGCATCAGCGGAGGATATGCAAACCGAAGAGGGTGAGAAGCAACCCGAAACTAAGCAACAGCCTAAACGCGTTGTAAAAACGGCAACGAAAAATCCTGCCGAACCTAAGGAGCATAAGCACCCCGAAGCGGTTTCGGGCATAGCGGAGGAAGAAGTTCAACCCGAAGAAACTAAACCCGAAGAAACTCAGCCCGAAACGGCGCAACCCGTCGCGGAAGAAACGGCGGCAGAACCTGTTAAAGAGCAGCCTGCGGAAAAACCCGCTGTGGAGCAGCCTCTTGCATACGAACAATTCGAAGAGGGACAGCCCGAAGAGGAGCAACCCGTGTACGCACAACCTATGTACGATATGTACGGCCGCCCCATGTACGATATGTACGGCCGCCCTATGTATCAGC
>CAZACR010000026.1:0-13208 GCA_964483715.1 uncultured Clostridia bacterium | reverse complement strand
ATGCTAAAAACTTTGGGGAGTAAATGGGAACGGAAGTAGCCGAAAATTGGGGAGTTTCTGGAATGAAAATTCCGTTCAGGGGAGTTTTGGGAACTGTAATTATCAGCGCCATATTACGGACTGTTTTGGGGTTTTGGTAAGGTATTTTCGCGTATTGTTAAAACACCTCGTCGGGGTTCGGATTCGGGGACTTTGTCCCTGAATTTCGGGGATTTTCCGTCGTATAAACAACCGAAAATCGGGTGCTAAAAGTTGCTCTGAAATCGCTCTTTTCAACATACCTCAAAGGACGTTTTTGGGGAATTAATCCACAGGGTCTGCCTTAAAAACGGAATTATCATTTAAAATGTTGCCACGCCGAACTAATTTTGCTATAATTTTGTTGAGATAAAAGCAAGGAGCGGAATATGAAAATATTAGTTACGGGCGGCACTGTTTTTGTAAGCAAATTTGTAGCAGAATATTTGGCGAATAAAGGTAACGATGTTTACGTTCTCAACCGAAATACAAAACCGCAAGTACAAAACGTAAAACTGATTGAGTGTAACCGTAAAGAAATACAAGGGCAGTTAAAAGGTTTACATTTTGATACGGTTATCGACGTAACCGCCTACACTGCCGAAGATATAAACGCCTTGCTGGACAATATTGAAAGCTTTGAAAATTACGTTATGATAAGTTCGAGTGCGGTTTATCCCGAAACGCTTGAATTGCCTTTTAAAGAAAGCGACGAATGCGGTAAAAATAAGTTTTGGGGCGATTACGGAACTAATAAAATAGCTGCTGAAAACGCCCTGTTAAAGAGAGTTCCCAACGCCTATATAATAAGACCGCCTTATTTATACGGTGAATACAACAATATCTACCGTGAAGCGTTCGTGTTTGATTGTGCCGAAAGAGATATGCCTTTTTATCTTCCTGAAAACGGCTCTATGCCGTTACAATTTTTTCACGTCGAAGATTTGTGCAAATTCATTGAAGCCATAATTAGATTAAAGCCCAAGCAAAAAATCTTCAATGTAGGTAACACGTCGATAAGCATTAAAGAATGGGTGAAGGCTTGTTATTATGCAGTCGGTAAAATCCCGACTTTTATAAACGTATCGGAAGAAATCGAGCAGAGAAATTATTTCCCTTTTTATGATTATGCTTATGCGCTTGACACAACTGCGCAGAATGCAATAATGCCCGATTTGTTACCGCTAAAAGACGGTTTAAAACGTGCCTATGAATGGTATAGAGACAATAAGAGTGCAGTAAAGCCCAAAAACTATTTCGAATTTATTGAACGGAATTTAAAATAAAAGCTTATTCCAGATACAGAATTTCTTTATAAAGGCTTTTAGCGTATTCTATTTCTTCCGCAACTGATTTACCGATATATCCGCCCACGTTAACCACGTATATAGCGTCGGATATATCGATTTTTTTATAATGCGCTTTTACAATGTTTTGCAGTTCGCGTTCATTCAAAACTTTATTGTCGCAGTTATAAACAGGTTGAAGAACACAATAGCCCTTATCAGTTTCGAGTTCGGTTGCAATCTTCATAATTTCTTTTGAAAACCGCATACTACCGCAAATTGTAATTACTTTTATGCTCATAATATTTCCACCGGATTGATTTATTTTTTGTAAAAAACCAAGGTCATTAAAGAGTTGACTTTTTTAATTTTATCGGTTTTGACATAACCCATTTTTTCATATAAATGACAATTAGCCGTTTCCTGTAAAATCGTATCCAGTTCCCAGCCGTGAGAGCCGTGAATTTTTTCGGCTTGCAAAATTGCCGCTTGAGCATAACCTCTATTGCGGTATTCGGGCAGAATAAACAACGGGGAAATGCGCTTAGCTTCTTCGCTCGATTTTTTATCGACAACCCTGATTGCGCCGATATTTTCGTCGTTCAACTTTATAAGATAAAAATAAGTAAACGGTTGTCTTAACCGCATAATAGCTTTATCTAAAGGCTCGTTCGCAGGATTGGTTACGTAGTCCTTGTATTTATTTAACAATTCCGCAAACGCTATCTTTTGCATATTCCAGATTTCTTCGGCGTGGCTTTCGTTTGCTCTTACTAATTCAATTGTCATTTAATTGCACCCCTATGTAGCTTCCCGAATGTAAAACCTGCTGAATTTTGGCTTTGTTCTTTTCCAATAAATCGTTTAACGTGTCTGTCTGCGTTATTGAAATGCGTTCAACCGTTTCGATGCCCAAGTGCCCGAAATAGTGTGTTATTGAGTTTAAAATCAAATCGTTTTCTTCTTCACGGACGCCTGCGCGCACCGCAACGGCAATCCCCTTTATATGTTTTTGCGCTTTAAGTATTCTGTTCGGGTTTGTCTCGCCGTAAGGCGTGGTTCTGTCGAACAGCGTTTTAAGTTGCGCGGGGACGTCCGCCCAATAGGATGGGGAGGCGATAACAACCAAATCAGAAGACAGCATATCTTCGACTATTTTCTGAACGTCGTCGCTTTGAATACACTTCCCGTCGGTATAACACTTTTTACAGCCATTGCAAAAGTGCAAGTCCGCGTCGCCGACGCAGTACTTTTCCACGGCAACGCCGCTTTCCGTCAAACTGTTTGCGAGTTCGTTTATCAGATATGCGCAGCTTCCGTTATTCCTTGCGCTGCCTATAATACACGTTGCTTTTTTCATAATCGTCCCCCCGTATAGTTAATTTCAATAATATTATCATAAAGTAAATCAATTTGCAATGCTTAATTTAAAAGCGGCAAGCCGGTACCGGCTTGCCGCTTAGATTTATTCTGCTTTAATAAATTTAGCCAGAGTCGCTTTGACAACCTCTAAATCGATAGGTTTTGAGATGTGCGCGTTCATACCGCAGTCAAGACATTTCTGAATATCTTCGCTGAATGCGTCGGCGGTCATTGCGATAATGGGGATATCTTTGTAATTGTGGTTAAGTCCGCGGATATAAGTAGCCGTTTCTATGCCGTTCATTACGGGCATGCGGATATCCATTAAAATCGCGTCGTAATAACCCCGTTTTTTGGAAAGAAGCTTATCCAGACAAACCTGACCGTTTTCGGCGTGTTCGACTTCCAGCCCCGCGCTTGTGAGCAGCAGTTCCGCAATTTCCCAGTTGAGGTCGTTGTCCTCGGCAACGAGAATTCGTTTGCCCGTAAGGTCGACTTCCTTTTTTGCCGCCGCGGGGGCAACGGGTTCTTGTTTGGATTTAGGCTCGGTAAACTGTTTCAAACCGTAGAACAGGGTGGACTTAAACAGCGGTTTGGAGATAAATCCGCTTATGCCCGCCGCGCGCGCTTCGTCCTCAATTTCCGCCCAGTCGTATGCGGAAATGAGCAGAATAGGGATATTCTCGCCCAGAACGCCGTGCAGTCTTTTCGCCGTTTCTATGCCGTCTATGCCGGGGAGTTTCCAGTCCAGAAGGATAATGTCGTACTTTTTGCCGTCTTTGTCCGCGTTCACCGCCATTTCGATAGCCGATTCGCCGCCTAAGGAGTACTCAGCCTGCACGCCGATAGAGGCGAGGGAGGCAACGGCTGTGTCGCACAGCATCTGGTCGTCGTCCACGACAAGCATTTTCCAGTCGGGCAGAATCATATCGATTTCTTCCGTATCGGCTATTTCGAGGTCTACCGCGATATGGAATTTCGTACCCTTGCCGGGTTCGCTGTCTACCCCGATTGTGCCGTGCATGGAGTCGATAATATATTTGGTTATCGACATACCCAAGCCCGTGCCCTCGGTCTTGTTGACGCGGGTGCTGTCCTCGCGTGTGAACGAATCGAAAATTTTCTTCTTGAACTCTTCGCTCATTCCGATGCCGTTGTCCTGCACGGTTATGTGGTTGCGTACGTGACTTGAGCCCAGCGGCGAAGCCTCCTGCCAGAGCGAAAGCTCGATTGTTCCGTCTTCGGGAGTAAATTTGTATGCGTTGGATAAAAGGTTAAGCAAAACCTGATTGAGTCTTACGCTGTCGCAGTAAACGTTTTCCGCAACTATGTCGTGCACGTAGATATCAAAGTGCTGTTTCTTGATTTTGATTTGCGGCTGAACGATTGTCGCAATGCTCTCTATAACCTCGCTCAGCGAAATGCGTTCCATATTCAACGTCATCTTTCCGCTTTCGATTTTGGACATATCCAGAACGTCGTTTATAAGCCCCAAAAGGTGGCGGGAGGAGAGGGAAATCTTTTTAAGGCAGTCGGAAACCTGTTCTTTGTTGTCAATGTTCGCCGTAGCTATCGCCGTCATACCGACTATCGCGTTCATAGGCGTTCTTATGTCGTGCGACATATTCGAGAGGAATTCGCTCTTCGCCTTGTTTGCATTTTCCGCCGAAATTCTGGCTTTTTCCAGCTGCTGCACGTTTTTGTGGTTAAAGTACAGATAAATACCGAATAATACGACGAGCGTCAGCATGATTATTGCGCAGAAGCCCACGGTCATACCAGTCATTGCGCCCGACAAACCTTTGACTTCGTTGTCGAGAACGGTATAGTTCATAACGGTAACTAAGTACCATTCGGAGTTTTTCAGCTTTGCACAGTACAAGTGTTTGCGGGGGTTGGAGGTGTTGATAACCGCGGAGTAGTACGCGTTGTCGCCGCCCGTCGCCATTCTGTTTTCTATTTTTTCCTTAAGCGCTGTAGCCTCGGACTCGTCCATGCCTAAGTTTTCGGGCATATCGTAAAAGTAGTTGCCTTCGGAATTGCTATGACCGTTGTTATCGCTGTTGCTTAAAACGTACGAGCCGTCGCTGCGGATAATGTGCGTGTCGAAGCGGTTGGCGTTGCTGCCGTCGGTGTTCTTTTGCGCAAGCATTTCGGCTAAAGTGGGGTTTGCCAGCCCCGCGACGAGCGCTATGCTTTTACTTTCGCCGTCCGCAAGAGTATACGGTTTATCCTTTTCGTCGTCGCCTTCGTCGGTGGTAGGCACGCCTATAAGCACGATACCGCTTGTTACTTTGCCGTTTTTATCAGTGCTGTTTGCCGCCGCAAACTTTATCTTTTCGCCAAGCAGCGAATTGAGGAAGGGAGCGGGGTCTACCAACACTACCTGGTCGCCGAGAAGCATTTCGAGGTTGCCGTCCTTATCCATAAATGCAAGGTAATCGAACCCTCTGTTCTCCGCCGCAAATGCCAAATCGCCGTTTACGGTCGGACTGTCGGAAGAATAAGTCGTATGCAGCGCCTCTACCATAGTCGTGCGCTGTTCGATAACCTGGTTATAGCGCATAACCATCTGGCTGCCTATGCCAGCCATAAACGTTTCGCCAACGCTGTTTATGGTTTTAGTATTCTTTTTGTTAGTAGTGACGCCGAGAACTATAAAGAGCGCAAGGCTTATAATTATACTGCACACGACGCCTATCAGCAACACCGCAGTCTGGCGTTTCATCTTTATTTTCTTCTCCGTCTGAACCATAAAACTTTACCTCTTCCGCGTTAATTTCCGTTTTTATTTTAGAGCCATTTCGTTTGACTGTCAATGCTTTTTTGCGTTTTAAGGACATTTATTACCATTCGGGCATATATTATAAAGTTTTGTTCCGTATTGCCGCAAGGTATCGGAAAAATTGTAAAATTACAAAATTCGTGCTTTCATAACCTTGACTTTCATGGGTACGGCTGTGATAATATTATTGTAAATAATATACTCTTTTCCGGAGGATAATTTGATGAGTTTGAAGAAAAAGTTTTTGGCAGGATTGCTTGTCGCGGTCAGCGCCGCGGCGTGCGCATTCGGAGCGTTCGGATGTTCTAATTCCAACAACAATCCGAACAATCCGCCCGAGGGAGGCGACAACCCTAATCCTAATCCGCCTGTGATTGAAGACCCTTCGTCTTCGTTCGAAACGGGCTGGACGAACGATAACGACTACCACTGGCACGCGGCAACCGACGGCAGCGACAACGTTGACGGCAAAGCTATGCACGACTGGGTAAAACAGTCGGATAAGAGCGTTGCGGCTTCCTGTACGGCGGCGGGACACAATGATTATAAGTGTTCCGTGTGCAACGCCGAAAAGTCGGAAACCGTAGCTCAGCTTTCCCACGTGTGGAGCGATACGAAGACCGTAGATGCAACCTGCACGACGAGAGGCTACGAATATAAGGAGTGCACCAACAAGGGCTGCACCGAAACGACGAGGGGTAAGGATATCCCCGCACTCGGACACAAAGCCGAGGCTGCTACTTGTACGTCCGCTTCCGTCTGCACCCGCGAGGGCTGCGGCGTAACGGTAGCTCCCGCGCTCGGTCACGACTACGTGCTCGCAAGTCAGCAGCAGGCTACCTGTACCGAACAGGGCAAGGAAATCTACGCCTGCTCGCATAAGGGCTGTAACGAAGGTTACGAAACGGTCGTTTCCGCAGCTACGGGTCACAGCGTCGTATGGGATAACGGCACGAGAAATCCGGTACATACCGCAAACGTTTGCTACGAGATTGTTTATGCAGGACATTGCGAGTACTGCGAGCACACCGAAGAGAAATCTACGCAGGTTGCCGAGCATATATTCTCGAGCAGTATTATAAAAGAAGCGAACTGTACGGAAGCGGGTACTAAGTCGCTGGTTTGCCAGGCTTGCGAGTATTCCGCTACCGAAACAATCAAAGCGATTGAAGGCGCTCATATCTGGGACGCAGGCACTAGCGACGGTACGGTCACGACTTTCCACTGCGCGGCGAACCACGAGCATACCAAGCAGACAATCGTATATACGGAGAAACAGGCGGTAGTGCCCGTTTCGACTTTGACGCAGACGGGCGAAGTCAAGCTTGCAAACACGACGATTGCCCTCGACGAAGACGTAAAGAATACGATAAGCGGCAATACCGACGTAAATCTTTCCGCCGACACGCTTGAAGGCGACATGCTTGCCGACCTCGGCATTTACAGCGGCGACCCCGTTTACAACCTCACGCTGGAAGCGGGCGGACAGCTCATTTCCCAGCTCGGCGGCTACGTTACCGTAACCGTTCCCTACTCACTTGCGGAAGGCGACGACCCCAACCATATAATCATAATGTATATCGACGGTAATAAGCTTGTCGAAATGGAAGGCACTTACGCAAACGGTTTCGTAACGTTTAAAACGAATCACTTCTCATACTACACGGTAACGAGAATGACTCCTGCAGAGCGTTGCGCGAAGTTCGGACACGTTTACACCTCTTACACAATCGAGCCCACTTGCCTTACTGCTGGCTATGAATTTACGTTCTGCACGCGTTGCGGAAACGGCGATAAAATAAACCTCCCCGCAAAGGGACACGAATGGGACAGCGCGACTGAGGAAGCTACCTGCACAAAAGCGGGCGTAAGACATTACGGCTGTATCCGCGAAGGCTGCGACGTGAAATACGACGTTGTTCTTCCCGCGCTCGGACACGACTGGGTTGCTACCGAGTACAAAGAAGCGACCTGTACCTCCGAAGGAAGCGCAACCTATCATTGCGATAACTGTACCGAAACATATTCTGTTAAATTAGCTCAGACCGCGCACGCGTTCAAAACTACCGTAATTGCGGCAACCTGCATGGAAGGCGGTCACAAGCACAACGTTTGCCTTACCTGCGGACTCGAAAACGATACCGACCACGTTGCCGCTCTGGGACATCAGACGGCTACCAAAGCGGTTGCTCCCGACTGTACGTCAGACGGCTTCACCCTCAGCTATTGCACCGTTTGCGGCGAAGAGCTGTCAAAGACGAACGTAGTCAAGGCTACGGGACACAATTTGGTAAACGGCGTCTGCTCGGTTTGCGGACACGGCTGCAACCATGATTACATTCAGGGCGAAAGGACGGAAGTAACCTGTACTGAAGACGGCTACACCGTTTACACCTGCGCTATCTGCAAAAACAGCTATAAAGGCGATATCGTAAAGGCAACGGGTCATCACTTCGGCGTCGACGAATGCCCCGACTGCGGAACGCCCAATCCCGCGGCGCGCGACTACTATCTCAACTTTGTCGATACCGCGCTGAGCGGAAGCGTAAGCATAACGCTGAACGACCTTACGTACAAAGTACAGACCAACACTTACGAAAACGGCGAACTCGTTAAAACGGAGGGGCTCGGCAGTCTTACCCAGCTCGATATATCCGTAATAACCTTCGGCATTTCCGCTACGGGCGAAATCAGCGGTTCGGGCTACGGCAGTGCGGGCGTAACCGTATATTCTTCGGAAGACGTAAGCGAAACGGTAACGGTAAGCTGTAAGATTGCGGTAACGGACGGCGAAATGTACGTTGCCACCCGGTCCGACAAAACGCATTACGTTCCCTCGATGTATATAACCATGAGCCTCGACTACGTTCTCGGTTCAATGACGAACGGAATGCTTGATACCGCAACTCTGCGCGATTATGTGCGTTGGTACAATACGAGCGTTAACCCCGTATTTAACAATTTAATCAATACAAATTCCGATTTGGCTGCGGATTTAATCAAAAAAGCCGTGAACAACCTGTTTGTTCGCACGGAAGTGGAAGGCGGTTATAACTACCTGTTCGACTTCGACGCGGCGGCAAAGCTCAACGAAACGCTTTACACCGCGAAGGTCAGCGAGGTTGTCGATAAGTTCCTGTTCAAGGGCGCTTACGAACTCATTCCCGATTTTGTTTCGATAATACTCAACCTTAATCCCGAAACGGCTCTCGACTATGCCGCGAAGTTCGGTTTGGAAAAGGAGCAGGTTTGCGCGGCAATCGACAGCTTTATGTTCCTTAAGAGCGGCGAGAAGTTCGACTCCGCGGCAATGCTGGAAGAGTACTTAAGCGCAAACGACGGCGCGTTGAAGAAGACGACCGTTGCGGATTTGATTATCGCTAAGTCGGGATTAGAGATTACTAAGGAAGATTTTGTAAAACAAACAGACGAGCAAGTAAAAGCGATGCTCGAGCAGTATAAGGACGCAACGATTTACGAAGCGATAGCGCCTGTCGTCGGCGGCGGCGCAACTGCGGAAGCTCTGTACGATATGGTAAACGGAATGATTTACACATACGTAGGTCAGGCTTTGAATATGTTAAACGTTTCGTTCGCTACCGATAAGGAAGGCAATATTCTTTCCGCGAAGGTTGACATCGATATCGAAAATATGCCCGTAGGCGGCAACGGCGGCGATGTACCGTCAGACAAACCCGTAGAGAACCCCGACTACCCGTACGAAAAAGAAAGCAGCTCCCGTTACGAAACGGTTATGACCTTTAAGGGCGGTATAGACTTCGGGTTCGGTGCGAAAGTAGTTATCGACAACACGTTGATTTCCGATATAAAGGCGGCTAAGCCCGTGTTCGAAAAGAACGCAGTAATAACCGCATATACGGATACGGTAGTTATCAAAGACGATTATTACGAAGGACCTCTGCCCGAAAAGAGTTTACATACGCGCAGTACGGCAATGACGGTTCACACCGATTCCAAGGGCAATATCGTAAAGGTAATAAGAACGGAAGAAGATGTAAACCGTTACGTCTACGGCACGTTCGGTAACTTCTACTACTGCTCGGAAAGCGTTCACATTTACACATACGAATACGATATCGTAAACGGCTCTATGTCGATGATAACCAAGGGCTATTGCGGCGCGTTCGACGCATATACGTTCAGCTGCGTTTATACAAGCTCTTCACAGTACTTATATTACGAAAGAACCTACCGTCTGCAGACGGACGAACTCGTAAGCGACGTAATCAGAGACAGAGATTCTTACGAAAACGGCTCGTACAACAGCACGGTTACCGTTTACTATAACCCCGAAACCAAGCAGTTCAAGGCGAAGGACCCTCATCATTCCGATTACCTTAAACTGGACGAAAGCAAGAGCAAGATAGAGTGCGGCGGCTTCTATTATATTTATTGCGAGGACTGCGGCTACCACTACGAAAGTCCTATCTATCATCTCGGCGACTATGACAGAAACGTTGAATACAAGCTTGCGGAAGGCGCAAAGAGCTGTGAAGACGGAGTTTTCAGATTATACGTCTGCCCCGTATGCGAGGAGGTCGTACATTCCGATAAGATTAACCGTCACGAAACGTATAAGGTGGGCGAAATCGACCTTACGAAGTACGGCGCCGGAGCGAATTGCGAACACACGATAGACGTTCACAGCTGTGCGTGCGGATATTACCTGGGCACTCTGATTAAAGATAAGTATTACAACAACTATTTCGGCAACAACAGCGAAAGCTTCAGCCCCGAAGGATATTACAAGTACGACGACAAAGAAGTATTCGTCTACACCTGCTACGTGTCCGACTGCGGATTCAGTTTCGCGTTCTATACGGACAGCACCAAGGACGAACATTGCTGGGCATCTTATTATCAGCATTTCGTATTAGGCGTGACTGTGGATAGAAACAGCGGCACTGTTTCCGGCGGCGTTGCTTACGACAAGTTCGAAAACAAGTCTCTTGAATATACTCACGGCTGGCAGCATAACACCGTGCAAACGCGCGACGAAACGGAAAACGGCTACGTTATAGAGCGCAAGTGTACGGACTGCGGCTTAAAAGTAAGCAAGGAAGAGTATTCCGTTGTAGAAAATGCCGCTGAGCGTACGACTGTAACTACGAGAATTAACACCACTTATAAAAGCGACGTCGGCGACAACACGGAAAAGAGAGTAACCAAGTTCGTTGAAACGGACGTCTTTGACGCAAAGGGCAACCTGTTAAAGCACGTTTACGAGAATTCCTATTATAACGGCGCTATGGTCGCGGAAAACCTCGAAAGCAGACATATTTCCACAACGACTTACGAATACGGCGAGGACGGACAGCAGTTAAAACGCACGACGGACGGCTCGTCTTACGATTCAAACGGCAATTTAGATAATACTAACCATGCGGTATGGGAAATCGTCTGGGTCGAAGGGATGTATCACGAATTTATTACCGAAGACTACAACGCATACGATTTCTACGACGAAAAAGGCGAGCCCAGCGAGACGCCCAAACGCTGGCAAAGAACGGTGTACGACTATTCGGCAGGCTACTGCTCGCCCGTGATAACGGAATCTACGCAGGCAGGCGAAAGCCAGCCCCGCCCCGGCGAGGTTTATCACAGCCCTTCAAACGAGATGACCAGCCCGTCCACCTGTACCCAGTTCAGTACCAGCTTGTGCGTGTTCTGTAAAAAGGAAGTTCAGGGCGCCGAACCTCACGGACACTGGTATTACAATGGCAAGTGCACGGAATGCGGACTTGAAAATCCCCTTGAAATCGACGGTAGGGTCGTTCTGGAAGATTTGTCTTACACTTCCACGGGTTACTACGTAATCGGTTATTTCAACAGGCAATCTTCAAGCTATTCGTTCAGCGTTGCTCTCGTCGATTTGGATAAAGAGGACGAGGATAACGTAACCTATATCCCTAACTTGGGATATATCGACAGCAACGAGAACGCGGTTGAAATCAACTATAACAGAAGCGGCACGGTCAGCATTGCGAAGTACGATATCAAAGACGCGGCGGAACAGCTTGGCATAACCAACTATATGATACGCGTAACTTACGTTCCCGAAAAGTTCTACGACGAGATGGATTATTCCATAACTATCGACGCGCACGAGTGGACTGAGACCGAAGCGACGCTAATGACTTACGGGGAAGGCGAACCTACCGCTACCGAAGTTACCATTAAGTATTGCGCCGAGTGCGGTATTGTTCACGGCTTAGGTTATACGAAATGGTTAGTCGTGGACATAAGAGACGGCGTATATACCTATCAGGTTGAAAAGAACGGTAAAGTATATCTGCTTGAAGGCTATTTTGAATTTGTCGAAGCCAAAAACGGCGAATTATTTATCGGAGAAACCTATAGGCTTGTCGACGGCTACGTCAACGGAATAAACCTCGATAAGGAAGTTCTCGACGGCGGCTCGCTTATATTCAACGACTTCGGTAACGGCGTTTTAAACGGCACGGCTTTCAGCTACTATTGTTTCAGCGATTATGAAGGCGCGATAGATCTCGAAAGCGGAGAAAACGGAAATTGGCTGTGTGACGGCAAATCTGTGCAAATTACCGTTTACCAATACGACGAAGAAACCCAGACCGAAACCGAAACGCTTTATATCTTTGAATTAGCGCAATAACAAAGTGCGGTAATACGGCGGCAAAAGCTTGACTTTTGCCGCCGTATATTTTATTATAAAAGTAAGAAAAGTAAGACAAGTAAGATTTAAGGAGAAAAGTAATGGGAGAAAATAACGGCAAATACTTGTGGACGGCAAAGGTAACCGGCAAGGGGCAAGTTGTAATACCCAAGGAAGCGAGGGAAGTGTTCGGTATAAACGAAGGCGATACACTCATTTTTCTCGGAGATAAGGAAAGGGGAATTGTTATCGCAAAGTACGACGACTATCTTAAATTTGCGGAAGCTATTTTCAACGCGAAGGGTGATATTAAATGATTGAAATTTCCTCGATAACGAAAAAGTACGGCAAGTTTACGGCGGTGGATAATCTGTCGTTAAACATTGCGGATAACGAATGTTTTGCCCTTTTGGGGTTGAACGGTGCGGGTAAAACCACGCTTGTGAGTATGCTTTCCACGCTCATTGCGCCCACTTCGGGCACGGCGGAAATCAACGGGCTGGACTTAGTGCAGGATAAAGCGGAAATAAGAAAGTTCATAAATATTTCCCCGCAGGAAAGCGCGGTGGCAAAAAACCTGACCGTCCGCGAAAACCTTATGCTTATAGCCTCGCTCTACAATCTGCCCGAAGCAAAGGAACGCACGCAGGAGATAATAGAGCAGTTTAATTTGCAGGAAAAAGCCGACGTGCTATGCAAAAAACTCAGCGGCGGACAAATGCGCAGGGTAAGCATTGCGCTGGGGCTTATAACAAATCCGAAAATTCTCTTTCTGGACGAACCCACTCTGGGGCTGGACGTCAAAGCACGCAAAATTCTATGGGACGCTATCGCGGCGCTGAAGGGCAAAATGACAATAATTTTAACCACGCACTACCTCGAAGAAGTGGAGTTTTTAGCGGACAGGATAGGCATAATCAGCCGCGGCAAGCTTAAATGCGAGGGAACGCTTGAGGAAATTCTTGCAAAGACGGGCGCGGAAAAGCTCGAACAGGCTTTCCTTAACCTGTCGGAGGAGGAGATATGAGAAGTCTTTTCGCGTTGACCAAACGCAATTTAAAGGAAACGGTGCGCGACCCGTTAAGCGCGGTGTTCTGCCTTG
>CAZACR010000025.1:0-13731 GCA_964483715.1 uncultured Clostridia bacterium | reverse complement strand
ACCTCGATTTTGATAATCTTGCGAAAATGCGCATAATAATAAAGCGCGCAAAACACTTTATAACCTGTAAGGGCAAGTTTTACGGCTCGGACAGCGGCAACGCCGTTCAGGCGGCACTGCTTTTGGAAGGCAGAAAGGAAATCGACGAACAGCTGAGTTTATTCTCAACCGACGAAGTTGCCCTTAGCGCGCTCACGGGCGAGGTGTAGTCCGTGAACACTCAATCAGTTACAGGCAGCCGCACAAACGGCGTTATCCGTTTACATAAAGATAAAAAAGCTATGACTTATTACTTGGTTGACGGAAGCGACGATTGCTTTTTTACGGCGGTGTTCGACGCGTTTAAAAATAAAGACTGCATAATTACGAGCGAAAAGGACTTACAGCTCGGGCTGGGGTTCGAGCTTATCGAAGTTATTTCGGACAAACAAAAAGCCGAGCGCGTTAAGAAAAAGCTTAACGCGCTTGACAAGCTTTGTTTGGAAGATATAGGTTTACTGTTGCGCAGCTGTGCATCTTTAAAGGAACAGACCGCGTTCGAGTATATAAAGCTGATTGTACAGCATAACGGCGCAGTCAGAAATATGCTTGCCATTCCCTCTGTTATGGAAATGACTACTATCCGCAATCAGGTAAGCTTAGAAACCCACCGCATGACAGGTTTTCTGCGGTTTATAGAAAATACCGAGGGCGTGCTATACGCCCCCTACTCCCCCGATAACGATATCACCGACTTGGTTGCACCGCACTTTGCAAAGCGGTTTTCCAACCAGAGGTTCGTCATACACGACGTAAAGCGCAAAAAGGCGGCTCTGTTCGACGGCAACGAAATTGTTATGTTCGACGCGGACGGCGCTGAAATATACCTTTCGGAATATCAGCAGCATTTCGAAGATTTATGGCGGCAGTATTACAAATCGGTCAATATCGAAAGCCGTCCCCACGAAAAGCAGATGAAAGGTTATATGCCCGTGCGCTACTGGAAATTTATGCCCGAAAAAAAGTAATTGCCCGATTGATAACAATCGGGCGATATTTTTATTCTAAATTCTATTCTTTACTCCACTCGACCAATTCGTCAAGCGTAATATCAAAAATATCGGCAAGTTTACACAGCGTAAATATATCGGGTGTGCTGTAACCGTTTTCATAATTCGAAACCAAGCTCTTTTTTCCGCACAGCTTTTGCGCAAGTTCTTCCTGCGTTAGCCCCATTTGTTTTCTATAAAATTTAATATTATCCGCAATTTTCGTCTTCATCTACTTGACAAAGTACAAGAAGCTTGTATAATATTGTTATAAGTACAAGTAACTTGTACTTATAGTATATTACAAAAGGAGAATAATATGAAAAAGTTACTAACAACTTTATGCGCCGTGCTGGCATTAGTCTTAGCCGTTGCCTTTGCAGGTTGCGCACAAAATGGAACGTCAAATACTGAGAACACGCAAAAAAAGACTATTGCAGGCGTATGGGATTGTATTTCATTGACCGAAGAAACGGACGACCAATCGTATACCACCCCTGTTCCTGCAGAAGTTTGCGTATTGACCGTGAACGAAAACGGCACGTTTAGAGCTACAACCACTTACGCAAACGAAACGGACGATTTAGTTTCCGGCAATTGGTCTCAGAACGGTAATACCGTCACACTGAGCAATATTGTTCATGGCGTAGCCAGTAATGACGACGGTGCTTGGTCGATAATTATTACCGATGACGACCACATTACTTTACAATACGAAGCAGAAATAGGAACCGGTGCTGAAGAATTCTCTTCCTACAATTTACAGAGAAAAAATTAAAATAGTAAAGCGCCGTGCGGCAAATGCCGCACGGCGCTTTTATTTATAACTAATTACTCTTTACTGTCCAAGTCGTCTAAATTTACGGGTTTGTCGGCGTAACCGTACATTCCGTCGTCAACGGATTTATCATAATCGGTTTGACTACCGCTTTCCTCTTTACTTTCGGTAGATTTGTCATAATCCTTACCGAACGCGCTTCCGCCGCTAATTGCATTTTGGTTATTACCGCCGTTTGCAACGTTTGCATTGCTACCGCTGACGTCGTGATAGAACTCCGCAACAGCAACCTGCATATACGGCGTTACCCAAAACGTAAGAATACCGCAAGTCAGAACGCAGAGTATCAGCCAGCCGATAAAACTGCAATGAAGACAGAACAGACGCCATTTATTGCCTCTCATCATCTGGATAGAGCATTCACGCGATTCGTTTACGCCAATCGACGGATTATCGGCAAGGATATAGGTACTCATACTGTACGCATACGCCTTGATTATCCCGGGTATTATAAAAAGCAAACTCCACAGGATAACAAAGATTGCGTTAGTCAATGCCAGAAGGAACGCACTGAGAAAGTTTTTGAACCCGTCAAACAACTTTTCTAACTGAGCTTGTCTTGCTCTGGAAACGTCCAGCGCAACCATAGCAAAGCCGAGCATAAGCGGACCCGATAACAGCAGTAATGCAATTCCGCCGACTCCTACAGCCGAAAGAGCGGAACAAACGCCTAAAATAAGCTCGTAAATTAACGTAATTACTACCATTATAAGCCAACTGTTTGTTTGGCTTAATTTGTTCCAAGCGCTTTGCCTGAAATCTCTTGCTCTCAGCATAATTTTCACCTTAGTAATTTATTGTTTTTTCACTGAAAATATAATTGTTTAAGCTTTTTTATTGAGATTTTTATCTATTTTATCGAAAAATTCGGAAAGATAATTGTTCTCCCACTCTTCAAGCTTGCCGCCGTCCGCGCTCTGCGTGAGTTTGGAATCAATCGGCACTTTCGCAACCACGGGTATACCGTGCTCCAAAGCCAGCGCGTCCACACAGCTTTCGCCGAAAACGCTTATTTTTCTGCCGCAGTCGGGGCATGGAATATAGCTCATATTTTCGACTATTCCCAGAATGGGAACGTTCATCATTTCAGCCATATTCACGGCTTTTTGAACTATCATTCCGACCAAATCCTGCGGAGTCGTTACTATAATTATACCGTCCACGGGCAGGCTCTGGAATACCGTCAAGGGCACGTCGCCGGTGCCGGGAGGCATATCGATAAACATATAGTCTACCTCGTGCCAGATAACGTCCGTCCAGAACTGCAGAACCGTGCCCGAAATGAGCGAGCCGCGCCAAACGACGGGGTCGTCCTCTTTATCGAGCAGAACGTTCATACTCATAACCTGTATACCGCTTTCCGAAACGACGGGAAGTATTCCGTTATCGCTACCAGTTGCGCGCTCGTGCACGCCGAGCATACGTGGAATTGACGGGCCTGTAATGTCAGCGTCCATCAGTGCGGTAATGTATCCCTTATTTTGCGAAGCAACGGCGAGAAGTGCGCTTGTCATAGACTTACCCACTCCGCCTTTGCCCGAAACAACGGCAATTACGCGCTTTATTTTACTCAGTTCGTGCGGTTGCTTTTTTAAGCTTTCTGCTTTACGTGAAGAGCAATTTTCGCCGCAGGACGAACAATCGTGAGAACAATTTTCTGCCATAATCCAGCTCCTTTTTCAGTCTTTTACATTGTAGTATATTGCCTTAAATAAGTCAACTTATTTGCTTTCCGCGCGAAAATTTAGTTGCTTTTATCAAAACGGCTGTGTTATAATGCTTCTACCGTGCTAAGTGGGGAGATAGCGGTGCCCTGTACCTGCAATCCGCTACAGCAGGACCGAATTGCCCCTCTCGACGTCAAAAGTGGAAGGCCGCCCCGTATAAGGGGTGTTGATAACAAGGTCTTATGCAACTCGCCGCCGCGAACCGTGTCAGGATAGGGATATAGCAGCACTAAACGGTTAGGCGGGTGTGCCATAAGGTTGCTTTGCAGTAGCTACCTGTATAGGTTACGCTTCGGCTTTTGTCGGCAAAAGGGGCTGCACGGCTTTTTTTGAATAAAATTAAGGCGGGGTTTGCTTTTTGCAAACCCCGCCTTTCTTATTTATTGAACATCATCTTCTCGCTCTTGAACATTAAAGTCAAACCGAATACCAACAATGCCGCAAACGCGATATTTACGCAGATTGTTATCGCCACCGCCGCCGCGCTTACCGCACCAGACAGCACAGTCGATATGACGAGCGCGCTGTTGAAAAGCGGAATAAAGAACAGCCCGACAGAGCTTACGCCGCTTGCAAACATACTGAACACACCGCACAGCATTGTCAGAAGCATAACCGGAACAACGAGCCCGCTCGCCTCCTTTACGCTCTTTGCATACGCAGAAATTATAGATATAAGCGTAACAAGAATAAGCACGGTCGAAAGTACTACTCCGAAAATCGCAACGTAATCGCCGAAGCCGTACATCGAAAGCGTAAGTCCGCCCGCACCGATTAGCTTAGGCATAGATAAAAGCATACCTATACAACTCGAAAGTCCGGAAAGTAGCGCTATACAGCTGAGTGCTGCTATCTTGCCCACCGCAATATAACTGCGCTTGACCGGCGTAACCAACAGCGTTGCGATTGTGCCCCTCTCCTTTTCACCTGCGATAGATTCGGGCGCTACCGCCATACAGCCGCTGAATAGAAGCATCAAAAGAACCATTGGCACAATCATAGAAAGTATCATACGCGAAGTGCTTTGCTCGGTCGCCGTGTCGATAATCTGATAGTTTGCAACCAGTGCAACCGCCATACTGTACGCGGCTTGCGAGTTTGTTTCCGCAGAGTTATAATAAATTTCTATTTTCGATTGCGCTTCGCCCGTCGGGAAAACGATAATCAAATCGAGCTCGCCGCCTTTCAACGCGCCGTTTGCTGCTTCAAGCGTGTCAAATTGCTTTATATCGAATACGGTGGAAAACACCTCCGACTGGCTTTCGGGCATATTTACAATTACAGCCGTTGGCGTATGCTCCGCCGCGTCCTTTTCAACGTTTTCCATTATGCTGCCCATTATATTGTAAAGTGCAAATATGAGCAACCCAGGCAACAATATTGCCGTTATCCAAAGGCGCGTGTCTTTAAAAAAGCGGGAAAATTCTTTCTTTATTATAGTAAGTATCGTTTTCATCCGACAATACCCCCTTTGACTTGTGAATACAAATCGAAAAATTTATCTTCCAGATTTTTTTCGGCTGTCAGATTTTCAAGCGTATCCAAAGCTATGAGTTTGCCGTCTATAATTACGCCCACTCTGTCGCACAGTTTTTCGATTAAACTGAAAATGTGCGTGGAAAGAATGACCGTCTTGCCGCGTGCTTTAAGCTCTAAGATAAAGTCGGTTACCGTTTTTGCCGTGAGTACGTCCAGACCGTTGGTGGGTTCGTCGAAGATTATGAAGTCGGGGTCGTTGACAAGCGATATAACGAGAGAGATTTTCTGCTTCATACCCGTTGAAAGGTTTGCGACCTTGACTTCCGCAAACCTGTCTATGCCGAAGCGTGCGAACATATCGCGTTTGCGCTGTGCGGCAATTTCCGCAGGAACGGCGTACAGCTCGCTGAAAAAATCGAAAAGATAGTTAGGCGTGAAAAAGTCCTCTAATTTAAGCTCGCTTGTCAAAAAGCCTATTTTCGAACGGACGGCGTATTCTTCTTTGACTATGCTTTTCCCGTCGATTAACGCGTCGCCGCTGTCGGGTTTTATCAGCGTTGCAAGCATTCTCAGCGTAGTCGTTTTGCCTGCGCCGTTAGGACCTAACAAACCGAAAATTTCGCCCTTGTACGCCGTGAACGACAAATTGTCCACCGCCGTTTTATACACTATCTGCAATCCGCCTTCCAGTTTGCGCTGTTTGCGCGAAAGCCGGAAAGTTTTAGTAAGGTTTTTTACCTGCAAAATTTCTTCCATGTTATTACCTTATATTATATATGTCTGAATTTATACTGTTATTATATAATAGATACAGATATCTGTCAATTGTTTTAATATAAAAAACGGTTCGCCGCGGATATATTTCCGCGGCGAACCGAACTTAACTTGATTTAATTGAAAATTCCGCAACACTGCAATACTATGCAGGTTATGGAAAGCGCGACGAGGTATGCGCTGAACCATTTGTAATTTGCTTTTTTGATTGCCGCAAGCATAACCTTGATTGCGAACAAACCCGAAATTACGGAAACGATAAGTCCTATCGCTATGCACCAGCCGAACTGCGAACCTGCAACCTCAAAAGAATACGCTAGCCCCGTTTCCTTATCCATAATGCCTTTGACAAGCGAAACGAAGAAACTGCCTAAAATTACGGGGATAGACATTAAGAACGAGAACTTCGAAACGTCCTCCGCACTGCCGCCTGCAAACGTGCCCGCCGCAATCGTCGAGCCGCTACGCGATATTCCGGGTAAAATTGCTATCGCTTGTGCAAAACCCATAGGCAACGTCGTCCGCCAGCATAGCGGCAAAGGCGTTCTGTCTGCGTATACGTCGCCGCCTATCGTCGTTTTTTTCCAGTTATACGAAGGCCTGAACCTGCGCTTGGCAAATACTTCGGTTGCAAACAGTACGCAAGCCGTTAAAAGGAAGAATATTCCGAGGAATAAGAGCGAATACGCTCCGCCCATCACGTGCTCTTCTATTATATCGTCTAAAAGCAACCCGATTATCGCCGCAGGAATAGTCGCTACTATCAGATACAAAAGCGTTTTGTACGGCTTTTTGAACAGATTGATTATATCGCGCCAGAAAATTGCACACACGGCAATCAGCGTGCCCATATGCAGAATAATGTTGAAGAACAGCTCCGCACCGCCTATATCAATGCCCAACACCCTTTGTAAAAACGTAAGATGTCCGCTGGACGAAACGGGTAAAAACTCCGTCAAGCCCTGCGTAAAGCCCAGAACGAGCGCCTGCCACCACTGCATTAGTCAAGCTCCATCAAATCTTTATATGCCTTTTCGTACTTGATTACCGTTGTATCGGTAGAATAATATTGAAGAATTTCCGTTCTCTTCTGAGTAGTTTCATTGGATAACGTATTATCCTTTATCCATTCGTAGAACTTGTTTTCGAACGTACCCTTCATATTTATACGCTCTTCCGTGAAGCTTGCGTTGTAAACCTCGCCGCCTTTAAAGTCGAACGTATCCGTTACGTAGATAAGATGCCAGCCGTAGTCGCCTGCGCAAACTTTGAACGCGCCCACGCCCATTCTGAGCGCTTGCTGAGCCGCGTATTCGAACTCTTTGATATAGTTGGTTTCGTAAGCGGAAACGGTGTAGCCGATATACTGCGAAAGAACGCCCGTATCCGTCGTGTACGCATACTGCAATTCGTTTACCGCAGACATTACCTTGTATCTGTCGGACTCGGGATTGAACATATACGCGTCGGACAAATTAGTAATGTTTACTTTGCCCGTTGCGTATACGAGTTTGGAGTAATCTATCTTGCTTTCGTCGTTTGCGTCCTTAAAGTCGGTTACTTTGTAGTAATCCGCATAAGCCGCCGATGAAGTGCCTCCCGACATTGTGTCGCCTGCGTGCATTTCAACTGCGGTGTTTACCGTACCTAACACATAATTTATATATGCGGAGAACTCTTCGAGCATTCCGTCAATATCGAGTTTGTTGGGAACGAGAGTATAACTGCCGTCCTTATTTTTTGTAACCTTGCCGTTGTAGGAGTACAAGCCCGCGTACTTTTCAAGCGGTTCGTACTCGTCGGGTTTAGTGAGGTTGTTTTCAAAGAACAGATAATTTCTGTATTCTTCGCCGCCCTTATAATATTCTAATTCGGTTTCGGACGCGTCGAACGAATAATCGGTCTGACCGTTGAACCAAGCCGCACGCTGGTCGGTTGTCTTAATGGTCTTCAAGAGTGCGTTTCTGTCCGCAAAGTATACGTTTTCGTCGATTACGTCGCTGTCGCGGTAGCTCTGAAGCTGGGAAAGCTTGTTGTTCTGCGTTACCGAGAAAGGAAGCAGAATATTGTAAACATATCCGTACGTGCCGTAAGTGCCGTCCACCTCTTCCGTATCTTTTGTGGTATCGGGCGCATAGAGCACGAACGACGTATCGGAGAAACTGCCGTATGAGTTTTCGAAAGTAGAAGTTTTCGTATTAGTACGCCCCTGCTCTTCCAGCATTTCGTCGTACTTTTTCTTGACGAAAGAATATTCGCCGTTTTCCTGCATAGAAATTTTAGCTTCCTGCTCTTCGGTATAAATATCGTTGAATTCGTTTATAACCGACTGCTGAAGCTGGGAAACGTACTGCGATTTAACGTATGACAATTCGAGAATGTCCGTCAGTTCTTCCTCGCCTTCGGAAAGAAGATAATTGCTCTTTATGCTCTTTATAAATTTCGAATATGCCTGACGGCGGGTATTGCGGTTGGTTTTGTCCAGACCTTCGTATTTGCCTGCGCCATCTATAAGATAGCCTTCGTAACCCGTGTAAACGCCGTAGTCGAGAGTTCCGTCTTCTTTTAAGGGCAGGTAATCTTCCACTGTAGTATCAATACCCGAAGGAGTAGAACGCGTGTCGGTGCCGACGTAATCGTCGCTGTCGTCAAGTTCCCTCTTCTCGTAGCTGTCGAGCGCGTTGTTGAGCGAGGTATACAAATTGTACTTAGCCTCCAGAACGCCTCTCTCGTCGAGAAGGTATTCAAGCTTGTCCTTCAATTCGGTTTTTGCATCGTATTCCGCAAGCGTGATTTTGGAATTCTCGTCTTCAACCTTGGTTTTAAGCACGTAAGCCGTTGCGTACTGAACAACGACCGCATTATCGGTGAGGTTATCCATAAGCGTGTTGAACGTCGCCGAATAAGACATACCGTAGCTGTTGACGTACGTCGAACCGACGTTGACGAACGCGTTTACCAAATCGCGCTTGATTATCGTTTCTTCGCCCACGTGGTTAGCGTAATCTTTAAGGTCGCCGAGTTTATCGCTGTTTCCGATATTTACGGTAGCGATAGTCTGTTTCATATCTTCTTCGCTAATCGTGGAAAGCAAGCCGCAACCCGAAAAAGCTACGCTCATCGTCATTACCGCGGCTAATGCTCCGCATATTATCTTTTTGCTTTTCATACAGTCTTTCTCCCGAAATCAGGGTGTCGTAAATAAATACGTTCTTAACAATTATATAATATTTAATTTCGATTGACAAATAATTTTTACGCGTTTTGATTGAAAGTTGACGCAAATTTCAAAAATTTGGTCATTCCGAGCATAGTTTTCGTCTGCGACGACTGCGGAGCGAAAACGATTTGCGGCGATTTCGTCATCGAAAGCGTTATTTCGCGCTTGTATTTTTCCAGCGCCGATGCGAGCCGCACGTCCTTCAAACTGCCCAGCGACGGCAATTCCAGACAACCTCCCTGCGCGTCAACCGTGATTTTTTTGACGTTGAACGTCGCCGCGTAAGATTTGAGTACGGCGATTATAAGCAGGTTGAGCACCTCGTCGGGCATAGCGCCGTAATTTTCTTCCACCGAGCGGCACACGCGCTTATAATCTTCCACCGAGCGTATTTCGGCAATCTGCTTGTAGCAGTCCATTCTGCCGGCACTGCTTTCGATATACGCTTCGGGTATATACGCCGTTGCGTGCACGTCGAGTTCGGCGGCAAACGCGCTTTCGCCCGTGAGCTCTTCCTTTAAAAGCTTGGAGTACAGCTCGTAGCCCACCTTATCCATATGTCCGTGCTGTTCCGCGCCGAGCACGTTGCCCGCGCCCCTTATCTCCAGATCGCGCATAGCTATCTTGAAGCCCGAACCGAGCTCGGTAAACTGCATAATGGCCTTCAGTCTTTCCGCCGCTTCTCCCGTCATAACCTTTTCGGGCTTGAACGTGAAATACGCCTGGGCAAGTCTTGCGCCTCTGCCAACTCTGCCGCGCAACTGGTAGAGCTGGGATATGCCGAGGCGGTCGGCGTCGATAACCACTATCGTATTAGCGTTTGGAAGGTCTATGCCGTTCTCTATTATCGTGGTAGTAACGAGTACGTTTTTTTCGCCGCGGTAGAACGAGAAAACGTTGGCTTCCAGCAAATTTTTATCCATTCGCCCGTGGGCGTAAGTTATGTTGGCTTCCGGCACAATTTCGCCTATCTTGCCTGCAAATGCGGATATGCTCTCCACTCTGTTATACAGAATGAACACCTGACCGCCTCGCGTTATCTCGCGCAGCACCGCGTCGCGTATAAGCGTTTCCGTTTCCTCGACTACGTAGGTCTGCACGGGCAGTCGGCGCGTTGGCGGAGTGTTAATTGTGCTTATATCCCTTATGCCCGCAAGCGACATATGCAAGGTTCTCGGAATGGGCGTCGCCGTCATTGTAAGGCAGTCCACGTCATTTTTTATGTTCTTTATTTTTTCCTTGTGCTCAACGCCGAACCGCTGTTCCTCGTCGAGAACGAGCAAGCCAAGGTCTTTGAACTGCACGTCGTTGGAAAGCAGTCTGTGCGTGCCGATTACCAAATCCACTTCGCCCTTTTTTAGGCGCTCGATAGTCCTTTCCTGTTCCCTCGGCGTTTTGAAGCGGTTGAGCTTTTCAACCCTCACGCCGAACTCTGCAAACCGCTCGCAAGCCGTGTTGTAATGCTGTTCGGAAAGTATGGTGCTCGGGCACATAAGCGCCGCCTGCTTGCCGCCCAAAACGCACAGATATATTGCGCGCAATGCGACTTCCGTTTTACCGTAGCCGACGTCGCCGCAGAGCAGTCTGTCCATTACCTTGTCCGAACACATATCGCCCTTTATTTCCTCTATGCTCGAAAGCTGGTCGGGCGTTTCCTCGTAGGTGAACGCGTTCTCGAACTCCTCCATCATAACCGCGTTTTCGGGGAAGCGGTAGCCGCGCTTTTCGCTCCTTTCCGTATAAAGGGCTTTTAAATCGAACGCGAGAGTTCTTATGGAAGCTTTGACTCTTTCCTTGACTCTGGCAAATTCCTGACCGCCGATTTTGGACAAAGCGGGGTTGCCGTCGCCCACGTATTTGGAAAGAATATCCATCTGCTCCACGGGCACGTACAGCGTGTCGCCGCCGCGGTATTCGATGGCGACGTACTCTTTTATTCCGTCCGTGGTTTCAATCTTTTTAGTGCCCGTTATCTTGCCCACGCAGTGCTTTTCGTGAACGGCGTAGTCGCCTATTTCGGGTGCGGCAAACATATCGCCGCGCTTGCGGCGTATGCGCTTTTGCACGGGCTTTGTGTATATATCGCCGCTGCCTATAACGGCGAGCTTTGCTTCGTGAATAATAAAGCCTTTGTCCAGCTCTTCCGAGCTAAGCGTGATATCACGAAGCGCCGAAAGGCTGTCCGGAAGGATATTAACCCCTATATATGCCTCGCTGAACGCTTCCGCAAGCCGTTCGTAGCGCTGAACGCCGCCGGTAAAGACAAGCACGCGGTAGCCGCCCGAAAGCCAGCGCTTAATGTCGTCCGTGAGCGCCGTTACCGAGTTTAGATAGGAAGGCGACGGCACCGATTTGAACGAATAGGTTTTAAGCGGATTGAAAAATCTCAAAGCTGTTGTAAACGTTTGCAAAGCGAGATTGCGGAACGGCGAAACGAACTTTAAAAACTGCTCTTCCGTCAGCATTTGCGCAATGGAAAACGGGCAGACTTCGCCGCCTGCGGAAAGCTCGGAAAATCTCTCCGCGTGCTCCTTGCAAAGCGCGGTAAGTCTGTCGTATGATGTCTTGCATTCGTCGAAAACTATTACCGTATTTTTGGGAATTATATCGAACACGGTGCGCGCGCATCTGAGTACCGGGAACAGATAATCCAGCCCCGCAAACGGAACGCCGAGTTCGGTTTTATGCATTATATCTTCGCAGATAGCTTTAAGCCTTTTGTACTGCGCGTCCGTCTTGCATTGCCTGAGCGCGGCTTTGAGCTGAACTGTTATTTCCTCTTTATCGCCGTTACTTAAAATGCAGTCCGCGGCGGCGATTACCGTTACGCTTTTGCACTCTTCGAGCCGCTCTCCGCTGACGAAATCGTACGGGCGTATGCGCTCCGCCGTGTCGCCGAAAAAGTCTATGCGCACGGGGTTTTCGCACCCCACGGGGAATATGTCCAGAATGTCGCCGCGTACGGCGAAAGAGCCCTTGCTCTCCACCGCATATTCGCGGACGTAGCCCATTTTTACGAGCGCGGAAGGAAGCGACGTATAATCGTAATCACATCCTACTTCAAAGGTTATAAACGGGAGCTTATCCGGCAGAAGCTGCATTGCCGCTTCCACGTCGCAGACAACTACTTCCGCGCCAGATTGGATAGCATATATGCCCTCGATACGCCTAAAAAGCGCGTCTTTGGAAACTGCGTCCTTGTATAAAAGCACGTCGTCTTTTGCGGACAGATAAGCGCATTTTTTGCCCGACAGCGTGGTTATAGCCGCGTGTGCCTTAGCCGCCGCAACCGCGTTGGGAGCGATATATAAAACGGGGTCGGAAATCAACGACGCCGTAAGATATTTCATACTGTCGGAAACGCCGAAAACCGCCGTCGGCGTGCCGAGGCGGAGGTCGTTTTGCAGGGACGGGAATTCGCCCCCTAAGTTTTGAAACGTGAAAAAATTGCTCTTCACTGCTGTCCTTTTATCCGTTGAAAGAGGTCATCACCTTTTCGCACGGACTGCCTTTCGCAAGCTCTATCGCCGCCTGCGCCGCACGGTTGCAAGCGGAAATAAAGAGGTCGTAATCTTCTTCCTTTACGTTGGAAAGAACGTAATTCATAATGGGTACGCTCACTTCGTTATCGCGTATACCCACGCGTATTCTCGCAAAATCGGAAGTGTCGATTTCCGCTATGACGGAGCGCATACCGTTGTGCGTGCCAGCGCTTCCGTTGGGGCGTATTCTTATACTGCCTTTGGGAATATCGTAGTCGTCGTAAATTATTACGAGTTCGTCCGGAGTCGCTTTGTATTTTGCAAGCAGTTGTTTGACCGCTCTGCCCGAGTTGTTCATATAGGTCGTGGGTTTTGCAAGTATGACCTTTTCGCCGCCGACATACGCTTCGGCGGTAAGAGATTCGCACTCCCGCTTTTTGAACTTCACGCCTAAAATGTTTGCGGCGTCGCCCACCGCGAGGTAGCCCATATTATGAAATGTTTTAAAGTATCTTTCTTCGGGATTACCAAGCCCCACTATTATATACATTTACAGCACCGTTTTTAAAATTATAGCCACAACCTTAGCTGTGGCTTTTTGTTTTTAATCATATATTTTAGACATAGGTCTATCCATATAGACGTTCTCGATAGCGTTCGCGAAAATGCTTGCGGTGGAAATCATTTTGAAAATGGGAAGCATTTTCTCCTGGGGAATGTTTATCGTATCGAGCATTGCAAGTTCGGTTATGGGTGAGTCGGCAAGTCTTTCTATTGCGGGGCCCGACAGAACGCCGTGCGAACAGCAAGCGTAAATTTCTTTTGCACCCGCTTCTTTGAGCGCCTTCGCACCCTGAACGATAGTGCCTGCCGTATCTATCATATCGTCGACCATAAGACAGTTCTTGCCTTCAACGTCGCCGATGATGTTCATAACTTCCATAACGTTCGCCTTGGGACGGCGTTTATCTATGATAGCCATTTTCGCGTCCATTCTCGCCGCGACTTTACGCGCACGGGCAACCGAACCGATATCGGGAGAAACGACTACGAAGTTTTCGTCTACCTTGGGTTTGAAATAATTGTAAAGCGTAGGTCCGCCTACGAGATTATCCAGAGGAATATCGAAGAAGCCCTGAATCTGCAGACAGTGTAAGTCCATAGTAAGAACTCTGTCCGCGCC
>CAZACR010000024.1:0-14182 GCA_964483715.1 uncultured Clostridia bacterium | reverse complement strand
TTTCCAAAAGGCATAAAAAGCGCTGACCAACCATACCGGTAGCGCCTATAACGCCTACTTTGTATTTTGCAGATGATTTCATATAATCGTATTCTCCGGAAAAATAATTTGTGAAAGTATAAAAATAAGCGGCGCATTGCGCGCCGCTTGAAGAACCTTAAGTAAAGAAAAAGTTCAATGCAAATAGCGCAACACTACAAAAGTGTCAGTCGCAAAGGTATTAGCCCTTGCGCCCAGCCAAAGGAGGTGGCAACCCCATGACTTCGGCGGCGATGCCCTTTCTCCGATTGCACGTATGTATCAAGCCGCCACCGACTTTAAACCGCGCGGATACTGTTGCTCAGCCGCTCCTCTAATTCGCATAATGATATTACCACAGCGGGCATTAAAAGTCAAAGAAAAATATATTCTTTTTTGATTTCTGTCGGGTAAAATAATTGAAATAATTGCGGCTATGCTGTATAATGTAAGAAAAACCCAACGCTTATACATTAAGCGGAATTATTTTTAAGGATATTTTAATGGCTCAGTCAAAAGTAACCGAACTTGAAGGCAACGAACTTGCCGACGATTACGTACGTACCCAAGTACCGAAAGGGAGATGGGCGGACACCTGGGATGTGCTGAAAAGCAATTTTTCCAAGCTCGTAATAATAAACGTTTTAACGCTGTTGTTTTTCGTTCCGGGAATTGCGATAGTGTATTTCCGCATTAACTATATCGCCCAGATGGGATTGTTGTATCCGTTCTCGTCTAACGCGCTGTTCACGTACCCGTTAACGCCGAGCACGCAGGGCGTTGCGGAAAGTATAGTGCTCTCTGCGGATTTACTTTTCTATTCGCTTTTAATCGTTGCGGGCTTTATCGCGTCAGTGGGTCTGGCGGGAGCTTCGTATTCTATTAAAAAGATAATCAATACGCACGGACAGTTCACTTTAAAAACCTATTTTCACGGAATAAAGGTATGCTATTTCAACGTGCTGTTCCCCGTAACGCTGTTTATGACGTTTTTGTTCGCGTCGTTCGTGGTTTCCGACTGGTCGGCGCAGCAGATAGCGTACGGCAACCCTGCCGGCGGTCCTGTCACGGCACAGGTATTTATGATAATCGCAACGGTGCTTGTAGGCGTCATTGCAAGCTGGTTCCTCGCAGTCGGAGTAAGCTACAGAGTTAAATTCAGATATCTTATCAAGAATTCGTTCGTGCTGATGTTCGGCAGTATCATTCAGACGGTATTTATGCTCGGTTTCGCGCTTATACCCGTTTGGTTTATGCTCATCGGCATAAAGTCGGTTATATTCTTCTGGCTCGGTTGTATATTCTTCATATTCCTCGGTTTTTCGTTCATACTTCTGTGCTGGCTTGCGTTCACTCAGTGGGTATTCGATATGTTCATAACCCCCGCAATAAAGACTGAGAAAGAAGCAAAGCGCGCGCAGATGTCGCCCAAGCAGTTGGAAGCGGAAAAGGAAGAGGAGGAGAAAGCTCTCGCGCGCGAGCTGCTCGCGGCGGGCAAGAGCGAGCTTATCGGCAGACCTCTCCGCCCCATAGAAGAGGGTGACAGCGTAACCGATATCGGCGTCGCATTCGGCAGGGACGACATTTCGAGGGCGGCGAAGGAGCGTGAGCGCATTGCTTCCGGCGTAAACGAATATTACGAACAGCATAAAAAGGATACGCGCTACGTCGAGTACGAAAAACTGTTTGCCGAGCGTGAAAAAGCTCTGCAAACCCCCAAAGGCAAAAAGGGTAAGGGCAAGAAAGTTAGCTCCGACAATCTTTTAAGATAAAAATTAACTGCGGCTGTTTATATCTGTTAAATAGTCGCAGTATTTTTACCGGCAAAAATAAACAAACTGAAATTAAAACGCTTATGAACAAAATTATTCGCTCGCTCATTTGCGGCGGACAGGTTTCGCTGACGGTTATTGATACGACAAGGCTCGTCAACGACGCAATAACCGTTCACAATACCCAGGAAAACGCATCCCGCATATTAGGCGGTCTTTTGACGTGCGGAGCGTACCTCGCGGCGCTGTTGAAGTCCGCGGATACGGGCGTTTCACTCACAATCAAATCGTCCGGCGGCGACGGCGCGGTTTCCGTATCGTCCGACGGCGAGCTTCACGTCCGCGGTTATGCGGACGGCTCATGCACGCACACGCTTTCGGGCGGCACACTTACCGTAGTAAGGGAGGAAAAAGGCGCAATGCCGTTCGTGGGCACTTGCGAAATAACTTCGGACGATATTTCCGATATCCTTTCCGCCTATTTCGAGATAAGCGAGCAAATCCCCACGGCGGTTGCAATTACCACGGATATAGGCGCTGACGGTCGGTGCTTGTGCGCGGGCGGCGTGATTATGCAGCTTTTACCCGATGCCGACGACGAGGCGATAGATAAGGCAGGTCAGGCTTTCTACGGATATCAGAATACGCCAAACGCGCTATTCGATATGGGTGCGGACGGAGTGTACGATAAGTTTTTCGCTGCGCTTTCGGACGGAGATAAATACGAGCTTTTCCCCGAATACAAGTGCAATTGTTCGGAAGATAAAATAATCAAAATACTCGCTTCCGTCGGAAAGACGGAGCTTTTGAAAATAGCGGAGGAGCAGGGCACGGTGAGTGTGCATTGCCACTATTGCAACAAAGATTACGTGTACGATAGAGAGTTGATAGAAAAAATTTTCTGATAAAATGAACAAAACCAGCAAGATAGATTTCGGTGCGGACAGGCTTTTGAACATAGCCGCCGATTCAATCGAAAATCACAATTATATAACGGCGCTTAAAATGCTGAACAAAAACGCAGTCCTTAACGGCAACGATGAGGACTCGTTTATGCTATACGCCGAAGCGTTCGACGATATGGGTTTGTACGAAAAATGCGTCAACGGCTGGTTCAAATATATAGATTACGCCGCGGATTTGGCGGACTTTGCCGAAGCGTACGAAGGGCTTGCGATAAGCTTTATGAATATGGGTCAGGAAAGCTTTGCCGCATACTACTACAATAAACTGCTTATGGAAACGAACGCGGAGCTCACGCCCGAAAACAGACAGGAAATACTCTCGTCATTTCTTACTTCCGAAAAAAAGCCGCTTAAATTCGCTTATCCGCCACACTTAGCGGACTATTCCGAGGAGATAGAAAGCGGCATAAGCTTTATGCGCTCCAACGAATACGACAAGGCTATCGAGCAGTTTTCCAAGGTGGACGAGGGCAACGAAAAATACTTTGCCGCACGCAACTATATAGCAATGTGCGAAATTATTAGCGACAGGTGCGAGCAGGCGGAAGAGGAGTGCAGGGCGATTTTAGTCCGCAACAGTGCGGATGTTCAGGCGCTCACGACGCTTGCCGCAGTCAAGTCTCAGCAGAAAAAGAGCGAAGAGGCGATAGCGCTTGCCGAAAAACTTCTTTCGCTGAATGCGGAAGCGCCCGACGACATATACAAAATCGCCACCGTGTGCTGCGAAAACAAAATGCACGCGCAGGCTTACGGTCTGTTCAAAAAGCTGGAAAACGAGCTGACGTACGATTTTTCGATACTGTTTTTCACGGCAATTTCCGCGTACAACAGCGGCAAAATCGAGGAGAGTCTGCAAGCTTTCGACACGCTTTTGACAATCTACCCCAACGCGGTAACTGCGGAATACTGGCGCTATATCGTAAGCAAGAACGCAAAGCTTCCCGAGGAAGAGAGGGCTGAGCTGGAATATTTTTACCGTCTTCCGCGCGAGGAAAGCCAGACGAATCTCGAATTTCTGTCGGCGTTCGCACGACTTACGGAAAAGACGGCTAAAAAGCTGTGCGAAAACGCGGATATAGAAAGCTGCGTGCGCTGGTGCTTCGACGAGGGCGACGGAAATAACTCATACGAATTGCGTTTGCTTGGCGCAACCTGCGCGGTAAAAGCGGACTTGAACGACGCGGTGCGCGACATTTTACTTGATGCGTTTTTGCCCGACGGAATAAAAATGGAAGCGCTCAACGAACTCGTCCAGCGCGACGTGGCAGGCGAGTACGGCATAGTCGTTTGCAACCTTTACAGACGGCTTTCGCTTCTTCCGCTGGAAACGGGCAGGTATAAGCGCAAAACCTTCCTGCGCGCTTACGGTATGGCGTATTCGCGCTTTGCAATGCTCGCGGAAGATTATTGCTATCTTTTAAACGCGGCGGCGACCAAGCTTTACAGAAAGCTTGAAAGCGAGGACAGACTGGACGACGTTCGCAGCGTGCCTGCGCTTGCGGCGGCGATTATACGCAGCTCGAACATAAAAGAAAGCGGATTAACCGACGACAATATGCTTTCGTTCTTCGGAGCGGACAAGCAGAAAGTCGATGCGATTTTGGGTGAATAGTATGAAACTTTACGATTTTGACGGAATGTTTGACGAAAAACTTTCCGAGTACTTAAAAAAGAACGCGGACAAATACAAAGAGAGCGAGTGGGAGGACATCATTCCCAAAATGTACGAGCGCTTCGGCGACACAGTTATAAAATCGCTCGGAATGTCCCCTAACCGGTACTTTGCGCAGATGACGGACGAAGAGCTTATAGCTTGTTTGAAAGCGCATTTAAAGCAGGGGATAGGCGTCAGTTTGTATCTTTGCAACGCAATCGAAAGCCGCAACAACCCCGGGCTTTTGCTTCCGCTTTTATCGGGAACGGAGGACGAAACGGGCTACGCGCTCAACCTGCTCGGCGCGTGCAAGGAAGCGCTCCCCGAATATATGCGCCTTTTAATCGAGTCGGACAGCGAGGACGTGCGCAACACCTGCGTAGACTACGTCAAAGAGTTCGCGGACGAGGTAAAGGAGCAGGCGCTTGAAAACTACAAAAACGGCGTGCAAAAGGGGTATATGCTTGAAATACTCTCGCGCTGCGTGCTTCACGACGACGAAATTTTCGATATACTCATAAAGGAATTCCGCACGGACGCGGACAATCTGCCTATGCTTGCAAGCTATCTTGCCGCTTACGGCGACGAGCGCGCTTTGCCCTATCTTTTAGATAAAATAGACGAAGAGGGGATATCTTACGTGGAATTTCAGGAACTGAAATACGCAATCGAAAGCCTCGGCGGCAGCTACGATAAGCCGCGTGATTTTTCCGCAGACCCGTACTATCAGGTAGTAAACGCGCACAGCGCCAAAGAGGGAATAAACCTTTTCGGCGAAGCGGACGATAAATAAAGCAAAATAAAATGAATGTAACCTCCGCAGTTTGGCAATAACAAACGCGGAGGTATTTTTTATGACACAGTTGACGTCAAAAGAACTTACTATGATTTCAGACGCGCTTACGTTTGAAGGACTTATTTGCAAAAAGGCGAGGGCGTATTCCAAAACGCTTACGGACACCGACCTCGCGGATTGTATGACCAAGATAGCGGACGAACATCAGCGCCGCTACAATGCGCTTTTGAATTTGATAGGGGGTTAATTAAATGAAAACGTCTAAAATGGATACTCAGTTGAACGAAAAAGACGCAATTCAGGATATGCTCGAAAGCGAAAAACAGCTTATCTCGTTTTACGCAACGGCATTGTTCGAGGGCAGCTCAAAGAGCGTGAGAAAGGAATTTGCAACGCATCTTGATTCGGTTGCGGAAAACCAGTACAGCCTTTTCAACCAGATGTCTACGCGCGGCTATTACACGCCTACGCCCGCGCAGAAGCAGATGATTGACCAGACAAACGAAACGTTCAAAAAAGAACAAAAACAGCTTGCAAAGTAAGGAAAAAGCCGTTCGGGGTTTCCCCGAACGGCTTTTAATTTTTATTTTACAGCTAATAACCTTTCAATCAGTTTAAATCCGTCTTGAACGTAAACGCCCGTTTTAGCCGCTTCGTCCTCGGTGTAGCGCACAGCGCCGTTGCCCAGATTTTTTAAGTTGGTGTAAATCATATAGGGCACGGGTTCGGAAACGTGCGTCTTGCAAGCGCAGGGAGTGGGGTGGTCAGGCGCAACCAAAATCGCGTAGTCCTCGTTCGCCTTTTTGAATTCGTCTATAAGCGTTGCAACCACTTTGTTATCGATTTGCTCAATGGAGTAAATCTTGTGCCCGGGGTCGCCCTGATGTCCGCATTCGTCGGGAGCTTCCATATGGATATAGACAAAGTCCAGTCCGCCGTTTATCAAAGCGTCTGCCGCCGCCTGAGCTTTTCCTATAAAGTTGGTGTCGTAGTTGCCCGTAATGTTCGGCACGTCGATAATGCGCATATCCGCAAGCAAACCTATTCCGCGAACCAAGTCAACCGCGGAAATAATTCCGCCTTTTAGTCCGCGAACGCTTTCGAAAGCGCTCAATCTCGGTTTAGTGCCCTCGCCCCAAAGCCACACGGAGTTGGCAGGGCGTTTGCCTGCCGCAACGCGCTTTTTGTTCACGGGGTGGTCTTTCAGAAGCTCCGCGCTTTTTTTCATAATGTTCAGATATCTTTCGCCGCAAGGACCTTTGGGCAAATGCTCCTTTACAGGCTTGTCGGAAATATCGTGAGGGGGAGTGAGGTCGTGCCCCGTAACGCCGTTATTGACAAGCAAGCAGTGCCTGTACGATATGCCTGCGTAAAGCTTCATATCTTCGCCGTCCAGGTGCTCTTTAAGGTAAGCTATAAGCTCCGCGGCTTCCTCGGTGGAAATTTCGCCTGCGGAATAGTCCAGCATAGTTTTATCCTCGTAGTTCTCCTCGTCGGAAAGGGTTACGAGGTTGCACCTGAGAGTCACGTCGGTGTCGCTGAGTTTCAGCCCCATAGAAACGGCTTCGAGGGGGGAGCGCCCCGTATAATATTCGTGAGGGTCAAAACCGAGTACGGACATATTCGCAACATCGCTTCCCGGTTTCATTCCGTCGGGAACGGTTTTGCACAGCCCGACTTCGCTAAGAGGCGCTAATTTATCCATATTCGGCGTTTTTGCGGCTTCAAGGCAGGTCTTGTTGCCAAGGCTTGCAATCTTCCAGTCCGCCATTCCGTCCCCAAGGACAATTACGTACTTCATTTTTATTCTCCTTAATTTAAGTCCCAATCAATGGCTTGTTTGCCGTGGTTGACAAGATATGCGTTTGTTTTCGAAAAGAATTTGCACCCGAAAAATCCGTTGTAAGCGGAAAGGGGGGAAGGGTGCGCGCATTGCAAAATCAAATGCTTTTTGGTGTCTATCAGCGGCGCTTTACTGCGCGCGTTGCCGCCCCATAAAATAAACACGACGTTTTCGCATTTTTCGGAAACAAGCTTTATCACGCTGTCCGTAAACCAAGCCCAGCCGCATTTGGAATGGCTGTTCGCCATATGCTCGCGCACCGTAAGAGTGGTATTCAGAAGCAACACGCCCTGATTAGCCCACTTCGTCAAGTCGCCGCAGTCGGGCTCAACTATGCCCAAATCGTCCTCTATTTCCTTATAAATGTTTTTTAAGGAAGGGGGAAGGGGCACGCCGCGCCGTACCGAAAAGCACAGTCCGTGCGCCTGATTTGGTTCGTGGTAGGGGTCTTGCCCGAGTATTACCGCCTTAACGTTAGAAAGCGGAGTATAACGGAAACAGTTATACAAGTCGTACATATCGGGATAAATTACGCGTGTGGAGTATTCGCTCTTTAAAAATTCGCGTATTTTTTTGTACCGTTCGTCCGCAAACAACGGCGCAAGCGCCTCGTCCCAGCCTCCGCCGAGTGCTATCATATGTTTTTCTCCTTAACAGCGGTAAATATATTGCAAATTTCTTCGCCGAGTTTTAGCGTGCATTTATTAAGATTATTTACAAACTGTTCGCCCGTAGAGCCGCTGCCGGCAACGTCGGATATCGCTTTGAACATATAGCAGGGAAGTCCCGCGTGTCTGCAAGCGTGCGCAATTGCTCCGCCCTCCATATCGCGAATATCCGCATTTAAAACGTCAGTGAGCAGTTTATAATCTTCGATATCGTCGTTGAACCTGTCGCCCGTGCCGAGTTTTTTCAAAGGATAACTACCTGCAACGGCAAGAGGAAGGTATGGGGTATCGTATTCGTTGAGCGTGCCCATAGGCGTGCCGTTAATGGCAACGAGGTCAAAATCGTACTGAACGCATTCGCTTATCGCGTAAATATCCGCAACGCGCGTGCCGTCGTTCAAGCCGCCCGCAACGCCGATATTTATAATCTTATCCGCGCTAAGGCAGTCTATAGCGTACTGCGTGCCAGCCGCCGCGTTCACCTTGCCCACGCCGCAGATAACTACTGCGCACTGTTCGCCGCAAAGCTTGCCGAAAGCAACCTTTCTTCCGTGTGCTTCGGAATACCGTACTTCGTTCATATTGTCTATTACGGGCTTAGCCTCGCTTTCCATAGCAATCACAAAAACTATCATAATTAGATTATATTACTTTTACGGCTTTTTGGCAAATAAAAAAGCCCGATTACAACATCAGGCTTTCAACATAATCAATTTGTTCTTTAGTGGGAATGCTTTCGGTAAACGCGCACGCGCTTCCTGCGGCGGTCGCAAAGTTGAGCGACTTGAAGTAGTTGCCCGTTTGCAGGTATTCGTGAATGAACCCCGCGACCATACAGTCGCCCGCGCCAACCGAATTGACAAGCTGTCCGCGCGCCGCACGAACGTACATATTCTGGTGTGTTTCGGTAACCATAATCGCGCCGCTCGAACCGAGAGAAACTATAACGTTCCGCGCGCCTTTATCCTGTAACTTACGCGCGTATTCGGCAATCTGTTTGGTATCCAGATTAACGGAAGTGGAAAATATCTCGCACAGCTCGTAAAGGTTGGGCTTAATTAAAAAGGGTTTGTATCTCAACGTTTCGGTCAGAAGTTTTCCGCTCGCGTCCACTACGAAGTTTACTCCGTCGATATCGCGCAGCCCGTCCAGAACGTCGGCGTAAACGCTTTGCGGAACGGAGGGGGGGACGCTTCCGCATATAATCACCCAGTCGCCCGCCTTTAAAAGTTTGCGCAGTTTGTTTTTAAGCTTTTCAACGTCCTTTGGCTCTATTATAGCGCCCGAGCCGTTTATGTCCGTTTCCGTCATACTCTTTATTTTAACGCTTATGCGGCTGCGCCCCGCGACGGAAATAAACTCGTGTTTAAGCCCCGTTTTTTCAATCTCCTCCAGGATTTCCGCACCCGTAAACCCAGCGGTAAAACCCAAAGCCGTAACGTCGTTTCCAAGCTCTTTCAGCTCCAACGCAACGTTTACGCCCTTGCCGCCGACGGTAAGGCGCTCCGCGCTCGTTCTGTTTACCGCGCCTAATTTAAGATTATTCACTTTTGCGTAAAAATCCAAAGAAGGATTAAAAGTAACGGTATAAATCATCTTTTTGCGTAAATTCGGTGAATAAAATTTATTGCTTCACCGCGTTTAACTTTATCTTATTTTGCGCTTTTTGTCAATACAAAATGAGCTTTGCGCCCATTTTTGAATTTTTGCAATTAAAAATCGTTTGACTTTTTTTCTTGTGATGTTATATATTTATTGCCGTTATGAAAAAAAGCAAGGCAAAAATCACCGCTACCGATATTGCGGAATGCGCCGTGTTCGTCGCCTTAATGGTGGCGGGCGCGTTTATTAAAATACCGTTGCCCGTAATGCAGCTCACCTTCCAGACGGTTTTTGCCGTCCTTGCTGGGCTTATGCTCGGTTGGAAAAAGGGTATGATATCAATGACTGTTTACGCCGTAATGGGTCTGATAGGCTTACCCGTATTTATGGACGGAGGCGGCATTTTCTATTTTGTAAAGCCTTCGTTCGGCTATATAATCGGATTTATCGCCGCGGCGGGAGTAGCGGGAATTTGCTATCAGCGCAAAAAAAAGCTTTGGCTGATTATAGCTCTTGCGCTTGCCGCAACGCTTGCGGACTACGTGATAGGTATAGCTTATTTTATCGCCGTATGGCTTGTTACCGGCAACCCGAATTTATGGTCAAGCGTTTTAACGTTCAATCTAGTCTTTCTACCCAAGGACTTAATTCTTGCCGTGCTCGCAGCGTTTTTATCGCGAGCGGTAACGCCCGTTATAGTGAAAATGCATTACAGGGCAAAACAGTAAATACGCAAATGCAAACCGACGCTTTCACGGCGTCGGTTTTTTTGTGCATAATAAAGAAAATCATTGCAATATAGCGGTCAATATGGTATAATATACGGAATAAATTAACGTTTTACAGAACTTAAGCGTATTTATGTGTTATGCAAAAAACGCTTTCCGTAATAAACATTAACGCAATACGTTCCAACGCGCAGTACGTGCGTTCGCTTATAGGCAGCCGCTTGCTTTATGCGGTAGTCAAGGCGGAGGCGTACGGTCACGGCGGCACTGAGGTTGCACTCGCAATCGAAGATATAGCGGACGGTTTTTGCGTTGCGATAGCGGACGAGGGGGCGGAGCTCCGCATAGGCGGAGTGAGAAAACCCGTTCTCGTGCTTACGCCTCCGCTCGATAAAGAGGACGCGGAAAAAATCGCGTTTTACGGATTGACCCCGACTGTCGGCGGAGTGCAATCGGCGCGGCTTATCGGCAACACACCCTGTCATATCGCGGTTAACACAGGTATGAACCGCTACGGCTGTTACGGAGAGGAGTTGCAAAAAGTTTTAGATATTCTGCCCCCGAACGGTGCGCAAGGCGTTTTCACTCACTTGTATGCGGCTGAAAATACGGCGCATTGTGAAGCGCAGTACCAAGCGTTTATAAAAGCGGCGGAAGCGGTAAAGGTGCACAGTCCCGGGGCGAAAGCGCATATGTCGGCAAGCGGCGGAATACTTCGCGGCGGCAAGTTCCTTTTGGACGGAGTGCGGTGCGGACTTATGCTGTACGGTTACGCCCCGTCGGGATTTTCGGCAAAAGCGTTGCAACCCGCTTTGAAAGTTTACGCCAGGCTTTCCCAGTCAACTACGCCGACGGGCGGCGGAGTGGGGTACAATCTCGCAGACGGGCAATATAATAAGCTTTACACATACCGTCTGGGTTACGCCGACGGGTTTGCGCGAGGCGTTCCTCTCGGCGAAAAGACGCTGTGTATGGACGCGTTTATAAGCAAGGATATGCGTGAACTTATGCCCGTTATGACGGACGCGCAAGTTTACGCAAAACGTTGCGGCACGATAAGCTACGAGGTGCTGTGTTCGGTTACGAGAAGAAGCGAAAGGATATATATTCGGTGAACGGCAAAGAAGAACTCAGGTACAAATATAAAATAAAGCGCAAGTATTTCCAGCACTCCGCAAGGGAGGTTGCCGACGGTGCAATCTGCGATTTGGTTTTGGATGCTCTCGGCGGATACGATAGTTTTTTCGTTTATTACAGCTTCGGCTCGGAGGCGGACACTCACGCGATAATTGACAAGCTTTTAAGCGTGGACAAGCGCGTATATCTGCCCAGAGTTGAGGGCGAAAATATGGTCGCTGTCCGCTACTTCGGCGAAGAGGACAAGCTGATAGAAAACAAATACGGAATTTGCGAGCCCGAAGGACAAGCCGCAAACGAGGAAATACAGGTTTGCTTAGCTCCGCTTCTCACCGTTAATAAAGAGGGTTACAGATTAGGTTACGGAGGCGGATATTACGACAGGTTTTTCCGCGCGAACAAACGCATTTTAAAAGTGGGGCTGGGATATTTTTTGCAGTATGCGGAAGATTTTACCGCCGAAAGCTGGGACGAGCCTTTGGATAAATTCATATGCGAAAGGGGGATAATAGATTTTGGAAAATGAATACGGATTCGAACAAATAACTTATTCGACTAAACGTAAAATACTGCTTGAAATAAAGGATTTGCTTGCGGGAATAGCGTTTCCGTTTATGATATCTTTGATTTTCAGCGCGTCGATAATTTCGTTTTCTGCGTACAACGGCGACCTCGCCGTTACGTTGGTTTCGCTCATAGGCGGCGAGATAATGTTTATTGCCGCTCTGGTGGTTTTCGGCAGGGCGAACGGCGCAGCCGCGTACAAAAAAACTATACTCCACGACAGGAAACGCGCTTTGGGTTCTTCTGACGAAGTTTCGGTTTACTGCACGGGCGAATACAGGTTATGGAAAGGTTTTCTTATAGGCTTTATTCTTACCGTGCCCTTTATAATTTTTCAGATTATACAGCTTGCCGCTCCGAATACGTTCTGCAAATTCTGCCTGCAGTATCTTTTCGGCTGGGCGTATTGCCCGTTCAGCCTGCTCGGCGAAAGCTATCAGGCGCTGAACTTCATAATGGTTTTATTGCCCGTCGGCGTTCACGCTTTGGGGTATTACCTCGGCAAACTCAAGCAGATAAAAGTGCAGAAGGAGCTGGAAGCGCAGGAGCTTAAAGGCAAGAAAAAGAGGAAGAAAAAGTGAGGGTAATTAGCGGAAAATACCGCGGACTGAACCTCGCCGAATTTAAAGGCGACGATATCCGCCCCACGGCCGACAGGGTAAAGGAAAGCCTGTTCAACATTATTGCAACCCGCATTCAGGGCGCAACCGTTCTCGACTTGTTCTGCGGCAGCGGCAGCCTCGGCATAGAGTGCATTTCCCGGGGTGCGGACAGCGTTTACTTTAACGATATAGCGGCAAGCTCGGTTGCGGTGCTAAACAAAAACCTTGCTAAATTGAAAGGCGAAACAAATTACACGGTTGCCAATTCGGACTATTTAACCTGCCTGCGCAGTGTAAAATGCACGTTCGATATAATTTTTATCGACCCGCCTTACCGCTTCGATTACGGTATATCCGCCCTTCAACTGATAGCGGAAAGGGATTTATTGACTGAAAACGGAATTGCAATTTATGAGCGTGACAGAAGTTTTACAGGCGAAGTGGAAGTACTTACGGCGTTTGACGAAAGGAAATACGGCAAAACTTATCTTACCTTTTTTCAAAGGAGTTCAAAGTGAAAAAGTGTGTATTTGCGGGTACGTTCGACCCGCCGACAACAGGGCATAAAGCGGTTGTGGAAAACTGCTTAAAGCTTTTCGACGAGGTCGTCGTCGCGGTTATGAACAACACCGCCAAAAACTGTCTGTTGACGGTGGAAGAGCGGCTTGCGCTGTTAAATAAAATATTCAAAGACGAAAGCGCCGTAAAGGTGCGTTCGTTCGGCGGCGCGGCGGTGGACTTGCTCAAAGAAGAGCAAACCGTGTTCTACGTGCGCGGCGTTCGCGACTGCATCGATTTCGAGTACGAAAAACGCGACCTGTTCGCAAGCAGAAAGCTTATGCCCGAAATGGTTACGCTGTTTATTCCCGCCGAGCAGGAGCAGATACAGGTAAGCTCCACACTAGTTCGCAATTCGTTCGCGTTCGATAAAGAGTGGAAGGATTACGTTCCCGAGGAAATAGTTCAAGATTTGCAGATATTATCGGAGAAAAAGAAATGTTCGAAAGACAAATAAAGATACCCGAACCGGAAGAGCTGAAAGCCGAACAACCGATGAGCGCAGCGCTTGCAAAAATAAAGCAGGAGCGCGACAAGGCGGTTGCGGACGTTATATGCGGAAAGAGCGACAAGATGATAATTATCGTCGGACCGTGCTCCGCCCACGCGGAAAAACCGGTGCTCGACTACGTTGAAAGGCTGGGCAGATTAAACTTAGAATTAAGCGAAAAACTCGTAATAGTTCCGCGCATATACACCAATAAACCGCGTACGAAAGGGGTGGGATATAAAGGTATGTTCTCACAGCCCGACCCTACCAAACAGGAAGATATTTTAAAGGGAATACGCACAATCCGCGACCTTAACTTAAAGGCGATAGAAATAAGCGGACTTTCCGCCGCGGACGAAATGCTGTACCCCAACAACTACGCATACGTAGACGATTTGCTCTCATACGTAGCTGTCGGCGCGCGCAGTTCGGAAAATCAGCTTCACCGTCTGACTGCAAGCGGAATGGACGTATCTGTGGGCATTAAAAACCCTATGAGCGGTTCAATAACGGTGCTTCTCAACTCCATATTCGCCGCGCAGAGCGGTCAGATTTTCAAGCTCAACGGCTGGCAGGTCAAAACTAGCGGCAATCCGCTCGCGCACGCTATTTTGCGCGGCGCGGTGGACGGCAACGGCACGGATATTCCCAACTTCCATTACGAAACGGTTATGCAGGTTATAGACGGATACGCCAAGTCGGGCTTGAAAAATCCCGCGATTATCATCGACGCAAACCACTCCAACAGCGGCAAACAGTGCCGCCAGCAGATAAGAATTTGCGAA
>CAZACR010000023.1:0-14425 GCA_964483715.1 uncultured Clostridia bacterium | reverse complement strand
TTTTTATTATTTTTTCAAATTTCTCAACCGAAAAGGTTGTTTGCGCCACTACGCTGACGTTTTTATCGCAAATTTCGGACAAATTGCGGTTTTCGTCGTCAATAACCAAAGCCGAATTGTTGCACCACCCCTGCAATCCTACCACTTCCGGATGCGTCGGTTCACCGCAAATTACGATAAAATTGCCCTTTTCGTATTCGCTTTTAACGATTTTCTGCGTATTGTTGACGAATTTGCAGGTGCAATCTATTACCTTAATTCCTCTGTCTTTGCACTCGTCGTAAAAGGAAAGCGGAACGCCGTGGGAACGGAAAATTACGGTCGCACCGTCGGGAATTTCGTCGATTTTATCAACTACTTTTATCCCGCGGTTGCCGATAGCTTCCACGACCTCGGCGTTATGAATTATTTCACCGAGTATATACATATTTTCCGCAGGCACGGTCATTGCCGTGTCTACGGCGTTTTTAACTCCGCGGCAGAAGCCGCTGTTTTTAGCAACGATTACCTGCATATCAGACTTTATCGCTCTTGAATTTTATTCCATACTTTTCGATGAACGCAAGACGCATATTTATTATCGCGTCGCGAAGCTGCTTATCGCACGCTTCGATATCTTCTTTTGTAACGCGTTTATTGTAGAACTGCCTGAATTCAATGGGGTCGCCGTAAATTATGTGCGATTTGTGAAAAGCTTTTAATTTTTTTATCTGTACTATCGGAACGATAGGCGCCTGCATCTTTATCGAAAGCGCCGCAGCACCCGCATGGAACGGCAACAAATCCGCATACGACTTGTTTCTTGTACCTTCGGGGAAAATATTTACGACGCCGCCGCTTTTGAGATAGCGCATTGCGTCCTTTATAGCCTGAACGTCTGAACCGTCTCGTTTTACGGGGATACACTCGCATTTGGTAGCGAACCACTTCATAGGACCGCCCTTCCACAACTCCTGTTTCGCCATAAAATGAATAGGTCTGTCTGTTACAAGACAGGGATAAACGACGTCGAGAACGCTGTAATGGTTGCCGATAATAATCAAAGAACCGTTTTCGTATTTCGTAAGATTGCCGTGCCGTTCATAGGGGAAAACAACTCTGAACAAGTGCTTTTCCCAAAAGTGTAACAAATTAAAAAATTTTCTTAATTTCGTAGGTTTTTCTTTCATAAATTGCTTAATTTTTTATATTTTTTCCTGAATTTTATTTATAATCGCTTCCGCAACCTGCTCTGCGGACATATCCGAAGTGTCTATTACTATTGCGTCCACCGCTTGTTTTAAAGGCGCAACCGCGCGGTTTCTGTCCTGAAAATCGCGTTCGTTAATATCTTTCAAAACCTCTTCAAAGGACTGATTGCCCCCTTTTGCACGGCTTTCATCGTATCTTCTCTTAGCTCTTATTTCGGGGGACGCGGTAAGGAAAAATTTGAACTCACAGTCGGGCAGAACGTTAGTACCGATATCCCTTCCGTCAAGAATGCACGCAAATTTCTTAGCGATTTTGCGCTGTAATTCCACCATTTTAGTACGGACAAAGCTGTATGCGGAAACATAAGAAGCAAGCAGAGAAACCTGCGGAGTGCGTATCTTCTCGCCTACGTCTTCGCCGTCCAGCAACGTAATTTGTTTTCCGTCTTTATAGTCAATTGATAAATCAAGTTTGTTTACAATATGTTTGACAACGTCTTTATCGCAATAATCAGCGTTATTCTGCACGCATTTTAAAGCTATTGCACGGTACATTGCCCCTGTATCGAGATACAAAATACCCAAACGTTGCGCCACGATTTTGGATACGGTGCTTTTGCCGCTGCCTGCCGGTCCGTCCAACGCGATATTTACTATTTTAGTTATATCTTTGCGCAGGGTTTTAGCCTCTCGGAGATAAACGTGTGCAGGTGATTTATCGTTATCGACAAGAACCATAACCCTTATACATTTTTCAAGAGAACCGACTACGTCGGGCTCAACCGACGAATAGAGCGCACAGGACGAAAAACCGCACTCCCTTGCCGCTTTTGCAGGGTAATAAGACTGTAAATCCGAAGTACTCGAGAACATTATACAGATTATTTCACCTACGTTCAGTGAATTTTTAACCGAAATTTCGGTCAGTAGCTCTTTAACGCCCTCTTTAATTTGTTCTGGCGAATCATCGCTGACTGTAATTGCTCCGCGTATTGCTTTCATTTTTACCTCACTTGATACTGCTTCCGGCAACAAAACCCGTAGAAAACGCTATTTGCAGATTAAAACCGCCCGTAAATGCGTCAACGTCCAACACCTCGCCGCAGAAATACAGACCTTTAACAATCTTGCTTTCCATAGTCTTAGGATTTATTTCGTTTACGCTTACGCCGCCGCTGGTGACGATTGCTTCGTCAAAACCGCGTAAGGACGATACAAGCATATCAAAAGTCTTTATATTTGTCAATAATACTGCTCTTTCAGCTTTGGAAATGGCGTGCACCTTTTTATCGCACGGTATGCCGCTTCTTTTTAAAATTTCGCCGATTATTGCGTTCGGCAACAGATTTTTAAGGCAGTTTTCTATACTTTTATTGTTATTTTCGCTGAAATCGCGCAAAATCCGCTTATCAAGCGATAATTCGTCAAGAGCGGGTTTTAAATCGAGGGTTAGTTTAACTTTAGACAAATCAAGGCGGTTGATTAAGCTCGATATCGTTAAAACCAACGGGCCCGATATACCGAAATGCGTAAACAGAACTTCGCCGAAATCCGAATGAATTTTTTTACCGTTATAATATACGGTCAACGAAACGTTTTTTAAACCCAGACCCTGCATTGCAGAAAAATAGTTTTCCTTTAAATTCAAACCGCAAAGAGCCGGCTTAGCTTCCACAATGTTATGACCGCAGCTCTTTGCAAATACGTATCCGTCGCCCGTAGACCCAGTTGCGGGATAACTTATGCCGCCTGTACAAACGACTACTTTATCATAAAGAATTTCTTCGTTTTTTACAATTATGCCACGCAAAGTACTATCCAAAACGCACAATTCCTGCACTTCTGTGTTGAATTTAAAGTTAACTCCCGCGTTTTTGCAATACTTTTCAAGACATTTGGTAACGTCGCTCGCTTTGTCGCTCACGGGAAAAACACGGTTGCCCCTTTCGGTCTTTAACCGCAAACCGCCTTCTTCAAAAAAACTTTTCGTGCGCTCGGGCGGGAAAGAATACACTGCTCCCGTCAAGAATTTTGCGTTAGTAACTATATTGGTTAAAAAATCCTGAGGAGAGACGTCGTTAGTTAAATTACAACGCCCCTTGCCCGTAATATAGATTTTCTTTCCGCACTTTTCATTTTTTTCAAAAACGGTCACGTCGTTTCCGTTGCTAGCAGCGGCATATGCCGCCATAAGTCCCGAAGCGCCCGCACCTATAACTGCTACTCTCATTACGTTAAATCACGGTGAGAGTAAATCATACCCTCACCGTGCCTTTAAATTTATTAAACGGGATAAACCTTGTTGGGGTTAGCCGCCATGTCAGTATCGACGCTCATTTCCTTAGCCTTGCGCCATTTAAAGAAGTTCGTGGAAACTTCGGGGAAAAGCGCATAGGACAATACGTCCTCGTCTTTCTGATAGAACCCGTCGGCTTTTACCTTTTCGGTAAGCTCCTGCATTTCGTCGCTTATCAAATCCGCAGGGCGGCAAGTTATGACTTCTTCGCCGTTCTTCGTGCACATTGCAGTAATTTCGGGATTGACGTCACCGGGAACTTTGCCGTATTTGCCGAGAATTAAATCTTTATATTGCGCGGTAATCGTCTTGTATCTGCCGAGCAGTACGTTCCAAACTGCCTGAGTTCCTACTATCTGGCTTGAAGGAGTAACTAACGGAGGATAGCCGCAGTCCTTTCTTACTACTGGAACTTCCGCAAGACATTCCATAAGCTTTTCTTCCTGTCCTGCCTGTTTAAGCTGATTCATAAGGTTGGAAAGCATTCCGCCAGGAACCTGATATAAAAGCGTATTTATATCGACTTTTCTAACCTTTGGATTAAGGAAACCGTCTTTTTCAAGCCTTGCCGCTACACCGTTGAAGTGCTTTACAATAGGCAAAAGCTTTTCGATATCGATACCCGTATCGTACTCAGTACCTTTCAACGTTGCAACAAGCGGCTCCGTTGCGGGGTTTGACGTACCGTTACCGAGCGGTGAAAGCGCACAGTCTACGATATCAACGCCCGCCTGAATTGCCATAAGGTTAATCATATCGCCCGTGCCCGAAGTATTATGCGTATGCAAATGCACTTTGGTTTCGGGGCGAAGCTCTGCTTTTAACTTGCTGACCACGTCGTATGCGGTGAACGGCAATAAAAGGTTTGCCATATCTTTAATGCAGATATTGTCCGCACCCATATCTTCGAGCGTTTTAGCAAGCTTAACGAAATATTCCGTCGTGTGTACGGGGCTTGTCGTGTACGAAATCGTAGCTTCGCAAACGCATTTACCGCCTGCGCCGTATTTCTTTATAGCTTTCATAGAAGCTTCAAGGTTACGAGGGTCGTTTAACGCGTCGAACACTCTGATTACGCCTATTCCGTTTTCGATAGATTTATCTACGAATTTATCTACTACGTCATCCGCATAGTGTCTGTAGCCGAGAAGGTTCTGACCTCTCAACAGCATTTGAATGGGCGTCTTTTTTAAGTATTTCTTTAAATTTCTGAGTCTGTCCCAAGGGTCTTCGTTCAAAAATCTTAAACAGGAATCGAACGTTGCACCGCCCCAAGCTTCCAAAGAATAGTAACCGATGTCGTCAAGCAAGGGCAAAACGGGCTCCATTTCGTCAAATTTCATACGCGTTGCCGCCTGCGACTGGTGTGCATCTCTTAAAATTGTATCAGTAATAAGAACTTTTTTTCCTTCCATTTCAATTCTTCCTTTATACCATTATTGCAGAAATAGCTGCCGAAGCCGCGCTTCCGTCTAAGTAGCCGCCGAAGCAGGCAAGTAACATACCCGCAGCTATCGCTGAACCGATTACGCCCGCGACGTTAGGTCCCATTGCATGCATTAACAAGTGATTCTGAGGGTCGTCCTCACGCCCCACATCCTCCGAAATGCGCGCCGCCATAGGAACAGCGGAAACACCTGCCGAACCGATAAGCGGATTGATTTTTCCTTTCGTAAGCTTGCACATAATTTTTGCAACGAGCAAGCCGCCGATAGTACCGCAGATAAACGCGAACAAACCGAGCATTATGATGTAAAGCGTCTGCACTTGCAGGAACAATTCTCCCTTTGCCTTGCAACCTACCGCAACTCCGAGGAAAATCGTAATCGTGTTCATAAGTCCGTTTTGTGCCTGAGTCGAAAGTCTTTCTACAACGCCCGATTCCCTGAACAGGTTACCCAGCATCAACATTCCCAATAGAGGAACCGACGCAGGAAGCATTAAACCGACTACCAGGGTAACGATTATCGGAAACAGCACTTTTTCGATTTTGCTGACCTGACGGAGCTGCTTCATTTTAATTTTGCGCTCTTTTTCGGTAGTAAGTAAACGCATTATCGGCTTTTGTATTATCGGTATCAGCGCCATATAGGAATATGCCGCTATCGCAATCATAGGAATAAAGTCGCTTGCAAGCTTTGACGTGACCATAATTGCCGTAGGTCCGTCCGCACCGCCTATAATTGCTATCGCGGCAGCTTCCGCAACCGAGAAGCCCAACATCACCGCAAGGAAAAACGCAATAAATATGCCGAGCTGTGCGCCTGCGCCTATTAACATGCTCTTGGGGTTTGCAATTAGCGGTCCGAAGTCCGTCATACAACCTATTCCGAGGAATATAAGCGGAGGATAAATAACTTTGTCTACGCCGAAATACAGATACCAAAGCAGTCCTCTGTTCTGCACTGCGTCGTATGCCTCGTTTACCTCTCCCGTAATCGGGTCGAACGGGTGAGTGCCCCAAAGTTCGGCTTCCGCACCCGGCAAATTTATCAAAAACATACCGAAAGCTATCGGCAGTAACAGCATGGGTTCAAATTTCTTTACAATCGCAAGATACATCAATATGAACGAAATCAAAAGCATAACGTAGTTTTGCCACGTGCCGTTCATAAAGCCCATATCTTTAAACAGATTTACGAAAATTTGCCCCATTCCGTTGCTTTCAAGTAACGAAGTAAGCATTATTTCCTCCGATTAACCGATAACTGCAAGTACAGCGTTCGTTTCTACGTTTGCACCCTTTGCAACCTGAATTGAAATTTTGCCGTCGCAAGGAGCAGTTATGTCGTTATCCATTTTCATAGCTTCAAGAACGATAACTGGCTGGTCTTTCTTTACCGTATCTCCGTCGTTCACAAGAAGCTTTTTAATAAGACCGGGGAAAGGCGAAAGAAGCTTTTCTCCGCTCACGTTTGCTGCGGCTTTGGGTGCTGCGGCAGGCGCGGAAGCCTGTTTAACTTCGGTAACTACGGGGATTACATTATCGCTTGCCCCTACTTCTTCAACGCCTACGGAATAACTTTTACCGTCTATAGTAACCACAAAATTACGCATAATAATTTATCTCCTTATAATCTCTTAATTCTTTTAACCGTGAATTCGCATTTTTCTTCACGTTCTTCATAATAAGCCATTATAGCCGCCATTATCGCAACTTTGACTTCGTCAGGAATATCTTCCGACGAGGCCGCTTGGTTGCTTTCTTCGGCTTTTGCTTGACATTTAACTTTCTTTTCACGTTTTTTAGTCAAAAATTCAAGATTGTTGGTCTTGCGCATAATCAGACCGACAAGCCAGATAATTCCGATTATTATTGCTATTCCGATGAATACGACGACGAAACCTATCAATGCATAGAGCGCGGCTTCACCGAAGTTATTGAAATAGTAATTGTTCGGCGAATGTTGCTGTCCTGCCCAATATGACCCGTCGCCCTGCAAGATAGCCAGTAAATTACTTTTCATTGCTACCTCACTTAACGAGCATCTGTAAGGAAGCAATCAGGTACTGCCTAACAAACGCGGGTTCTATGATATTGTCGATATATCCGCCTTTCGCGGCATTTATAGGGTCGGAATTTTCTTCCGCATAGCTTTCCGCAAGCTTTTCGGAATTCGTATCTTTACCCTTTGCAAGTTCGATTTCCGCACCCTGTACGCTGTCAAACAGCGCTATTTTTGAATTTGCAAACGCGTAAGTGAAATCGTAACCCATGGATTTTGCCGCAAACAATGTGTAACCTAAACCAATTGCCTTGCCGTAAACGACGGAAATTTTAGCGGAGTTCATACTGTCCAAAACGCTTACATAATTGCCGAGCGTTTTAATAACGCGGCTGTTAGCAACTTCGGGCGTTTCCTTTATGCCGAGCGTGTTTACAAACGTTATATAAGGCAAGCTGTAATAGCATGCAAGCTCGGCAAAATCTTTAAGCTTATTTGCCTTGCCTGCGCAAAGTTTTACGCCATCCTCATTGTCGAACACAACTGCCGCTACGGCAATTCCGCCTATTCTGCCCAAAACACATTTAACTTCCTGCGCATACGAAGCGCCGAGTTCGATAACGGAATTCTTATCAAAAACGTTTAAAAGCGCTTTATAATCTGCTTTCTTATTCAAAGCGGGCAACGAAAGGTTGAGTTCGTCACAGTCGTCTAACCCCTCGTTCAAAAGCGAATTTAATGCCGTAATCTTAGCTTTAACTTCACCCAAATTCTTTACCGTAAAGGTTGCAAGTCCGCTCTTATGCAAAGCCGCCGCACTTGCAACTCCGTCTTTGGAAACGTTTTCGCCCGCAGAAGCGGTGATAACCAAGGGGCTCGTAGTTGCGAGATAAGATTTCTTATCGATAAAGAACGTAAAATCGCACAAGCCCGCAAGCATAGCGATTTGTCCGTACACCTCGCCGTTGATAACCAGATATTGAGCAACGCTGTCTTTCAGGCGTGAAACCTGCAAAATAAGCTGGGCAAGCCCTTCGAGTACGTTCACTCCTTCGCCTACGCGAACGCCGAGAGTTGAGAGCATATAAATTACCGGCGTTTGGTTCTTTTCCGCCTGTTCAAGGCATTTAATAATCTTTTCACAATTTGCCTTGCTTACGCCACCGTTCAATACGGCAGCGTTTTGAGCGACGATATAAAAAGGACTGTCGTCGATTGTAGCGAACCCCGTTACAACACCTTCGCCCTCCGCCTTATCTCCGTAAAACTCGCTTTCGGAGAAAGAAAAGGACGAAAATTCAACAAAGCTGTCCTTATCAATCAGTTCGCTGATTTCTTCACGAATAACTTTGCCTGCGGAAAAAAGCTGCTGCTTTCTCGCCTGCAATAACTTAACTTTATCCATGCAAAAAACTCCTGATGACAATATTTTTACACATAATATTTTATCAGCAGAAGACGAAAAAATCAACTTAATTTTGCGTTCATTCGTCAAAAAAATAAGCCTCCGCCGAAAAATCGGCGGAGGCTATCACTTCAGTTTATTTTTGCTTCCTGAAAATTGCAAATTTCCGTTTTAAAAATGCGTCTATTTTGTCGGAATATTTACATACCAGCCAGAACGCAACTATTATGGCGGCAAGCAGTACTCCCCATATCATTAAGCCCCACCACGTATTGAACGGAATTAAATCGAGGGAATACGAAGTGGTCAGAACGGAAATCGCTCTCGTTATTATTATCATTATTATAAAATACGTCCACGTCATTGAAGACAGTCCCGCGACGAAGCAAAGTATATCGTCGGGGAAAAGCGGAAGCAGGAACATTATTGAAAGCAATAAATAATCCTTGCCTTTCAGCTTTTTCAGCCATTTATCCAAATCGTCCTTGCCCACTATCCAGCAAACTGCTTTATATCCTACTACTCTGCCGATAAAGAATGCGACAATCGAGCCGAGCACTATACCTATAAAACTGAAAAGCGAACAACGCAACGGTCCGAACAGCGCAACGCCCACCGCTACCGAAACCGACCCGGGTACCGGCAGAACGACGACCTGCAAAAACTGAAAAAGTATAAATATGAAAATTGCCGTACCGCCGAAGCCCGCAATGTAGTCGCGGAGAGCTTCTATATCGGTCAATGTGGGTAATATCCCGCTTGCACTCAGTGCAAAAAATATTACTGCGAATATATCCAAACAAATAAAAGTGCAGAGAATCAGCCTGTAAATTGCCTGCTTTTTAAAAGCGTAAGCTAAAACGTAGGCTATAATCAATGCACTTACCGTACCCGCGGTTAGACCAAACAACAGTGCAAAGTGCTTTTCGATAAACGGCAGACTTTTATAAATCAAACCGTAAGCGGTAAAAAGAAAAGCTATAGCCGCAGTGAGTAGCGCGACGCAAATATTTACTGCGTGTTTAATTATTCCCCGTTTTGCGGTTTTGGTTTTTTTACTCAAAAAATCACTCCAAACATTTAGTATGTAATACTATAATATTATGGTAAAACGGGTCAGGATTATTCCGGTTTATACTCTTTAATTGCCGTAGTTGCGAGTTTATCGCATATGTTATTGTATTCGTTATCGGCGTGCCCCTTTACTTTCACGAAAGTTACCTTATGTATTTTCGTGAGTTCGAGCAGTCTTTGCCATAAATCGCTGTTTAAAACGGGCTTGTTATCGGCTTTCTTCCATCCGTTCCCTGCCCAAGAATATATCCATCCGCTGTTAAAACTATTCACGGTATACGCAGAATCGCTGTAAACGGTTACTTCGCAAGGCTCTTTTAAGCACTCCAAACCGCTGATTACGGCAAACACTTCCATTCTGTTATTGGTCGTTTCCGCGAACGCCCCCGAAATGCGCTTTTCGTGTTCGCCGAACATAAGAACCGCACCCCAACCACCTACGCCGGGATTGCCCGAACACGCACCGTCGGTGTATAACGTTACCTTTTTCATTGCGCGGAAAGCTCTTTCGAGCGTTTGACGCACGCATCTACCGCGTCGGAAACTATTCCGCGGAAATTGTTATTTTCGAGTACTTTTACCGCTTCTATCGTCGTGCCGCCCTTACTGCAAACGTTCATAATTAGTTCGGAAAGAGGTTTGTCGGAATGACCTGCCATTTCAGCACCGCCTAAAACGGTCTGAATTGCAAGCGTTGTAGCCTCATCCTTTGTAAGCCCTTGTTTTACGCCTGCGTCTATAAGACTGTCGATAAACATAAATACGTAGGCAGAACCGCTGCCGCTTATGCCCGTAACGGCGTCCATTTTACTTTCGGAAATGCTTAACACCTGCCCCATACTGCTGAAAAGCTTGTCGATAAATTCGGTGTCGTTCGGGTATTTGTTGAAATCGCTCATATCCAAACCCATCATGCCGCTGCCGATAGAACAGGGCAAGTTAGGCATACAGCGTGCGACTTTAATTATTCCGACACCCAAAGCGTTTTTGATTGTCGACCTTTTTACTCCTGCCATTATGCTTACAACTTTATTCGGGCATATCCCTTCCAGTTCTTTTGCAATCTGCAAGAAGTTCTGAGGTTTGACGGCAAAGAGCAAAAACTCGCTGTTTTCAGCCACGTAGCGGTTATCCTGAGTAAAAAACACGCCGAGTTCGTCGTTTACGCTCTGCAGTTTATCCTTATCGACGTCGCTGACAATTACTTTTTTAGAACGTAAAAAATCGGAAAGAATAACGCCGCGCAATATGGAATGCGCCATAAAACCGCAACCTATTACGCCTAATTTGAATTGTTTTTTCATAATAATCTCCCGAAAACAGTTGACTTAAATTTACTGATTATATATAATTACTATTGTTGAATTTTTAGGGGAGTAGTTCAATGGTAGAGCAACGGTCTCCAAAACCGTCTGTTGCGTGTTCGAGTCGCGTCTCCCCTGCCAAATCCCGCAAATTGACCCAAGTCAATTTGCGGGATTTTTGTATTTGGGGTTGACCGACGAGAACAAACATAGGGCTCACACAATCGGTCGGGCGTTTTTCTTTTATCCTTATTCCCAACCGTATTCGATATAATGTACGCCGTTCAGATACGCCTGAACGGCTTTATTTCTGTCGTTTATTAAATCGTCGGGCAGATTATCCAAATCAAACCACTGCAATTCGCTGCATTTATGCGGTTCGCATATACAGGGTTCGCCGTCAAAATTCTCACAAACAAAATATGCGTTGTAATAGGTCAAGTCCCAATCTTTTTCTCTTTTATGTACAAAAGTGAAAAACTTAACGTCATTTAAAGGTATCGATATACCCAACTCTTCCTTTGCTTCCCGAACTGCGGCTTCGCTCATACTCTCGCCGTGCTCAACGTGACCCGAACAGGATAAATCCCATAGTCCGTCCATAAAACCCGTGTTCTGCCTGCGCTGTAAAAGCACTTTACGCTTACCGTTTTCGGTTTTTATAAGCATTAAGATTGATGCCGACGGCACTAAAAATCTCTGCGCCATTATACCTTTACGCTGCCCTGCAACCCTAAATCACCCTTATTTTCTTCCAAAATGGGCATAATTTCGTTATTTATGAACTCAACGGTCTGTTCGGGAGCGCGGCCGATAAACTTGCTTGCGTCCAGAATTTCGCCGAGCTTTGCGTGAACGGCTTTAAACATAGGGTTGGCTTTGATAAGTTCGATAAGATTGTTGTCTCCGCCGTTTTCTTTGACGTTTTTGCCTGCCTGCATAGACATAACGCGGATTTCTTCGTGTAAATCCTGTCTGTCGCCGCCTGCCTTTACGCATTCCATAATAATATTTTCCGTAGCCATGAACGGCAGTTCGGCAGCAATGTGTTTTGCGATAACCTTATCGTAAACGACGAGATTTTCGCTGACGTTCATATAAATATTCAGAATACCGTCGAGAGCGAGGAACGCCTGAGCTATTACTATTCTGCGGTTTGCGGAATCGTCCAAAGTTCTTTCGAACCACTGCGTGCTCGCGGTAATTGCGGTGTTCATCGGAAGAGAAATCACGTATCTTGCAAGAGAGCCCATACGTTCGCTTCTCATAGGATTGCGTTTGTAAGCCATAGCCGAAGAACCTATCTGCGATTTCTCGAACGGCTCTTCTATCTCTTTCATGTTCTGCAAAATTCTTATATCGTTTGAGAACTTATAAGCGCTCTGCGCGATTTGGGAAAGCACGCAAAGCATATTGTAATCGAATTTTCTGGGATACGTCTGTCCCGTTACGCCGTAAACTTTGTCGTAACCGAGTTTGGAAACGACTTTGTTTTCAAGCTCTTTAATCTTAGCGGTGTCACCGTTGAAAAGCTCCATAAAGCTTGCCTGAGTGCCCGTCGTACCCTTAACGCCGCGAAGTTTAAAGCAGTTTTCAAGGTTGACGAGGTTTATATAGTCCATTTCCAGATCCTGCAGCCAAAGCGTTGCGCGCTTGCCGACCGTAGTCAACTGTGCGGGCTGCAAATGAGTAAACCCGAGCGTAGGTAAATGCTTGTACTTTAAGGCAAAGTTTTTAAGCTTGTCCATTACGTTTACAAGCTTTTTCTTAATGATTGCCAGCGCATCGCGGTACATAATAAGTTCTGAATTACAGTCAACAAAGCAGCTCGTAGCCCCTAAATGAATTATAGGCCTTGCGCTTTTCGCCTGCTCTCCGTAAGCTTTGACGTGCGCCATAACGTCGTGACGCACTTCCCTTTCGAATTTCTCCGCAAGCTCGAAGTTAATGTCCTCCGCATATTTTTTCAGCTCGTCAATCTGCGATTGCGTTATATTGAGCCCGAGCTCCATTTCGGACTCGGCAAGAGCGATCCAAAGCTTTCTCCAAAGCTTAAAACGCTTTTCGTCCGAAAACGCTTCCGCCATTTCCTTGCTTGCATATCTGGTTATCAAAGGATTTGAATAAACGCTGTTGTCTGCCATAAGTTCTGCTCCGTATTTCTATTATTTTTTTCTTTTCGCCGCAATAGCCGATATCAAAACGATAATCAGAAATATCAACGGTACAATCGCCATTATCGAACCCATAAATATCATAAATAAGCCTATAATAAGCAAAATTGCGTTTTTTTGCGCCGAAAAATACAGTATTATTCCCACAATTACGCACACGACTGCCGCTACCAGCACGCCGAGCGCAATCGACGTAACCGATTTTCTGTTCATACTTTAACGCGCTTTTTCGGGTTCGGGATATTTCACACCGAAAGTTTCTACCCTTATAGAAGCTATCGTCTGGTCTTTTCTAGGTTTGTCGTTATAATCCGTGGGAACGCTAGCGATTTCGTCTACCGTTTCTATGCCTTCTATAACTTTGCCGAACGCCGCATACTGTCCGTCAAGCGAGGACGCGTTTGCGTGCATAATGAAAAACTGCGAACCCGCGCTGTCGGGATGATATGCGCGCGCCATAGAGATAACGCCTCTTGCGTGCTTTATATCGTTTGTTTTGAAGCCGTTCAAAGCAAATTCGCCTTTAATATTATATCCGGGACCGCCCGTACCCACGCCTGCGGGGTCGCCGCCCTGTATCATAAACCCTTTTATTACGCGGTGAAAAATAAGTCCGTCGTAAAATTCCGAATTGGCAAGCGAAATAAAATTATTGACCGTATTAGGCGCTTTGTCGGGATACAGCTCCACTTTGATTGATTTGCCGTTTTTCATTATTATCGTAGCTACGGGATTGTTCATTTTTTCTTCTCCTATAATTCGCAATATTTTTCCACTTTTACACCGGCTTCTTCGAACAACTGCATCGAGAAATTGTCGGGATAGCCTTCCTTATAAACCACGCGTGAAATGCCTGAATTTATAATGATTTTAGCACAAATCACGCAAGGCTGGTGCGTACAGTAAAGAGTGCAGCCTTCCACACTGCACCCCACTCTCGCCGCCTGAATAATTGCGTTCTGTTCCGCGTGGACTGCGTAGCAGATTTCATGCATGGTGCCGCTTTTTATATCCATTTTTTTACGCAGACACTCGCCTTTGTCCGCACAGCTTTTTATACCCTGGGGAGCGCCGTTATAGCCCGTTGCGATAACGCGCTTATTCTTGACAATAACCGCGCCGACGTGCCTGTTTTCCTGAAAACAACTCGACCAGGTGCCGATTTGTTCCGCCATTTCCATAAACCGCTTATCCCATTTATCCATAAAAGTATTTTTCCTTATCATTGATAAGGATATTTTACCATAACTTATTTAAAAATGCAATTTTTTACTTTACTCTGTTTGATTTAATTTTACTAAGTTTATAAATTATTTGTAAAAAAATTTTAATTCGGAGGAATTATTATAATGAGCATTAAACCTTTATTCGACAAGGTAGTCGTTGAAGCAGTTAAAGCCGAAGAAAAATCCAAGGGCGGCATTATTTTAACGGCGGCTTCTCAGGAAAAACCTTCCACATGCACCGTAGTTGCGGTAGGCCCCGGCGGAGTTATCGACGGCAAGGAAGTTACTATGCAGGTTAAAGTCGGCGACA
>CAZACR010000022.1:0-14530 GCA_964483715.1 uncultured Clostridia bacterium | reverse complement strand
TCGTTCACGCGGATATCTATTCGCCGCCCGACTATCTCGGTCAGATTATGGACTTATGCCGCGATAAAAGGGGCGTGTTCGAGCAGATGACTTATCTGGATGCGAACCGCGTAAAGCTGGAATACAAGCTTCCGCTGAATGAAATCATTTTCGACTTTTTCGATAAAATAAAGTCGCGCACGCGCGGATATGCGAGCTTCGACTACGAGCTTATCGGCTACGAAAAGAGCAAGCTCGTCAAACTCGATATTCTTTTAAACGGCGAGGTGTGCGACGCGCTTTCTATGATTGTGCACGAGGATTCGTCCTATGCGCGCGGCAGAATGCTTTGCGAAAACTTAAAGGAAGCTATTCCCCGCCAACTTTTCGAAATCCCCGTTCAGGCGGCTATAGGCGGTAAAGTTATCGCAAGAGAAACGGTAAAGGCGGTCAGAAAGGACGTGCTTGCCAAGTGCTACGGCGGCGACATAACGCGTAAGAAAAAGCTGCTCGAAAAGCAGAAAGAGGGCAAAAAGCGTATGCGCTCGATAGGCAGTGTTGAGGTTCCGTCGGAAGTGTTTATGGAAATTCTTAAAACCAACAAGGACTAACGCAATGAACTTCAATCAACGCGTATACGCAGTGCTTCGCGAAGTGCCCAAAGGCAAAGTAACCACATACGGCGATATCGCAAGGCTTATAGGCGCTCCGCGCAGCGCAAGGCAGGTGGGCTGGGCGCTTCACAACAATCCCGAACCTATCGTTAACCCCTGTCACAGAGTGGTTTTCAAGGACGGTTCGCTTACGGACGGCTTTGCGTTCGGCGGTAAGGACATGCAAGCGCAGCTTTTGGAAGAGGAGGGAGTGCCCGTCGTGGACGGTAAAATAGATATGAAAAAATACAGGTGGGAGGTATAATTTTGGCAGGAATTTACGTACATATACCCTTTTGCAAATCGAAATGCCGCTACTGCGACTTTACGTCCTTTCCCGATAAACTGGGCTTTGCGGAAAGCTATATGACATGCGTTTACCGCGAAATGCTTATGCGCAGCGAAGAGCTGAAAGATTATAATTTCGACACTCTGTATATCGGCGGAGGTACGCCTTCAATCATCGACGAAAGCTATATCGCAATGCTCGTTGTCGCCGCGCGCAAGTATCTTCACCTTACGAAAGACGCGGAAATAACTATCGAAATGAACCCCGGCACGGTGAGTGCGGAAAAAATCGAGATGTACAAAAAGAGCGGCGTCAACCGTTTTTCAATCGGGTTGCAGTCCGCAATTGACAGCCAGCTGGAAGAATTAGGCAGATGCCATACGCTCAACCAGTTCGTGACCTGTGCAAAGCTGCTCAAAGGCGAAAATTTCAGCGTCGATATTATGATAGGGCTTAAAGGACAGACGTTAGAGGATATCGGCAAGTCAATAGAAGTCGCCTCGGCATTCGGGGCAAGCCATATCTCGATGTACGCGCTCACGCCCGAGGACGGAACGCCCATTTACACCGACTATCTCAACGGCGAGCTTCCCGACGGCGACGAGGTTGCTAAGATGTACGAATACGGAGTGGGCAAACTGCGCGAACTCGGTTTTAAGCGTTACGAAGTATCCAACTTCTGTAAGGAGGGCAGGGAGAGTAAACACAATCTCAATTACTGGCGCAGGGGTGAATACATAGGCTTCGGAGTTTCGGCTTCGTCGTGCATAAAAGACGTCCGTTTCACGAACACGTTTAATCTGGACGAATATTACAAATGCATAATGACGAACCACTACCCGGTCGTTGACAGCGAGGAGGTGGACGAGCAGGGTAGACGCGATGAAACGGTTATGCTGGCGCTCAGAACGGCGGATGGGTTGAATATTTCCGAGTTTAACGCAACGTTTTCAGCCGATTTTTTAAAAGATTATTCCGCCGCTATACAAAAGAACGGAAAGTATCTCGAAGTAACGGCAGACAGACTGCGCATAAAGGATGAATATCTGTTTGTTCAGAACTCGGTTATCTGCGATTTTTTAACTTAATAAACATATTTTATACAGTGAAAAACGGGCTTGAAAAAGCCCGTTTTTCTTTGTGCATAAACCCCTTTTTATACTGCATAATAGTCTATTTTAAGCCGTTTATGCACAAAAAGTTATCAACAAATCCCGCTGTTTAATTCGTAAACAAACAAAAGTGCGAAAAAGTTATCAACAATTTAATAAATTTCGACACTTTTCGCACTGTTTTTAAGCGGAAAATTCTACATTAGTTATTATAAACAATAAAGTTATCAACAATATTAAAAAACGCTTTATTCAGAGCAATATTTATATGCATTAACCTTCTATATCGCGTTCGGCTATAATTCTGCCGTCGGTTGCGTCTAAAAGATATGCGTGAGTATCGCCTTCGCGGTTGCAAATGCCTATGTAATAGAAGCACCCCTCGTCGTATAAAAGGCGAATTCCTATCTCGCCGCGGAAGGTTTTTCCTTCCGTCAGCTTTTCGAACTGTTCGTTATCGTATTCGAGAACGCATTTCAAAGCGGTTTTGCCGTCGATAGTGCCCTCTTCGCGCACGTTGTTAGCTTCAATCGTGGTCTGTTTTCCGTCTATAGTTAAGTTGGCAACGGCTTTTGCGCCGAAAGTTTTATCGCAGGTAAAGCTTAAATAAAAACTGCGGGAAACGGAGAGGTAGTTCATCTCGCCGCCCATTCCGCCTAAGTCTATTTCCACCTCGTCGGGAGTTTTTTCGCAGTAGTAATACACCTCGCAAACGGTAGTCATATCGCCCTTAACCCCGTCGGAAAGGTAGGGCGTTTCCTTATCCGACAAAAAGATTTTCAGGCTTACGCCGTCGTCCTCGTAAATATACGCGTCGTGCCTGTACTCGGAAACGAAAGAGTAGTAATCGATTTTTTTAGCGCACGCGGGAGCGGTGAGCAGGATAAACGGCGTAAGTAAAATAAGCAGCGGTAATTTTTTCATATTCTCAATATATAATGCGGAAAGCCGTAATATGATACCCCGACCGTGAAAACATTATAAAATATCGGATTTTAAGCGCAAAAGACAGGGAGTAAACCGCTTTCAAACAGTTGCATTTTGGTTTGCGTTGTGATAAAATAAATAAAATATTTTATCTTGGAGTTCGGCGCTTTAAATTAAGCGCGTCAGGTTGGCGTAAGTTGGAAAAATTAGTCGTAAAAACAGCCGTTAAAACGGTGCTTATAATATTGGGCATATTGGTTGCTGTGTTTGCGGTATTCAACTTCGCGTTTCCACAGCATATGGCAACCGTGACGGAGAGTATGGGCAACTATTCTATAGCCGTCAAGTACGCGTGGCTGCGCTATACTTATACGGGCGACGGCGAAGATTTGTCCCGCTGTTTCGACGACTCTGTGCTGCTCGGCAACGATAAATATATCCTGCAGTACGGCGAAGAGCTGACAAACCTCAACGAATTCGAACGCATCTGCGAAAAGAAAAACCAAAGAATGGGCGCAGGCTACGATTACCGCCATTACGTTCTGGGCAAGATGGCCGTTGCGAATTACAATACGGGCAAAAAGCAGGAAGCGGTGGAGCTTGCCGCTGAAGCCAACGGCACGGAAAGCTTTGCCTACGGCAACGCGCTTATGTCGCTTTCGGCTGTGGCGCGGTCGGAAAAGGACGCCGAGGTGAGCTCGGCTATAATAACCAAACTCGAAAATATCCACCCGGCTATAGACAAAGAAATCAATTATCTTAAAGAAGTTACAAACAGCTTGCGTTCGGTAGTTGCATCGTACGGCGGCTGATATCAATTTTAAAAAAATTATCGCAAAATATAAAAAGAAAAGAGGAGAAACAAATGAGTAAAATCGTAAAAGAAGCTTTAACTTTCGACGACGTGCTGCTTATTCCCGCGGCGTCGGACGTATTGCCGTCCACGGTAGATTTGCGCACGACGCTTTGCAAAGGTATAAACCTCAATATACCTCTTGTCAGCGCGGCAATGGATACCGTAACGGAATCCCGTCTGGCAATCGCAATGGCGCGTGAAGGCGGCTTGGGCATCATTCACAAAAATATGTCTATCGAAGAGCAGGCGGCTCAGGTTGACAAAGTAAAGAGGAGCGAGCACGGCGTTATCACCGACCCGTTCTTCCTCACGCCCGAACAGCCCGTTAAAGCGGCTTGCGAGCTCATGGAAAAATACCGTATATCGGGCGTTCCCATAACCAAGGAAGGCAAGCTTGTCGGAATTCTTACAAACCGCGATTTACGTTTCGAAACGGATTTCGAACAGCCTATCGCAAACGTTATGACAAAGGAAAATCTCGTAACGGCTCCGGAGGGCACTTCGCTCGAACAGGCTCAGCAAATCCTGGGAAAGCACCGTATCGAAAAGCTGCCCATCGTGGACAAGAACGGTATGCTCAAAGGGCTGATTACGATTAAGGATATCGAAAAAGCAATTCAGTATCCCAACAGTGCAAGGGACAATAACGGCAGACTTCTTGCTGGTGCGGCGATAGGCGCTACCGCGGATATGCTCGACAGAATTTCGGCGTTGGTTGCCTCCAAGGTAGACTTGGTTGTTCTCGATTCCGCGCACGGACATTCTAAAAATATTATCAACCACGTTACAATGGCAAAGAAAGCGTTCCCCAACCTTCCCGTAGTTGCGGGCAACGTCGCAACGCCCGAAGCTACCAAGGCGCTTTTAGACGCAGGCGCGGACGTAGTAAAAGTAGGTATAGGTCCCGGCTCTATCTGCACGACGCGTATTGTTGCAGGTATCGGTATGCCCCAGCTCACCGCGGTTATCGACTGCGCGGAGCAGGCTGATAAAATGGGCAAGCGCATAATAGCCGACGGCGGCATTAAGTATTCGGGCGATATCGTAAAGGCAATCGCGGCAGGCGGCAGTGCGGTTATGCTCGGCTCTCTGTTTGCAGGCACTACGGAATCCCCCGGCGAGCTTGAAATTTATCAGGGCAGAAGCTTCAAGTCCTACCGCGGAATGGGTTCGCTTCCCGCAATGGCAAAGGGCGGCAAGGACAGATATTTCCAGAGCAACGCAATCAAATTCGTACCCGAAGGCGTGGAAGGCCGCGTACCTTACAGGGGCGCGCTTGCGGATATCATATTCCAGCTTCTCGGCGGCTTGCGTGCAGGCATGGGCTATACGGGCAATGCTACTATCGACGACTTGCGCAAAAACGGCAAGTTCGTAAAAATGACCGCGGCTTCACTTGCAGAAAGCCATCCCCACGACATATCAATCACTAAAGAAGCGCCTAACTATTCACCTAAGAATTAAAGGAAAAATATATGCAACACGAAACAGTACTCGTTTTAGATTTCGGCGGTCAGTACAACCAGCTTATCGCGCGCAGAGTGCGCGAGCATAAAATTTACTGCGAGGTTAAATCGTACAAAACGCCTATCGAAGAAATACGCGCAATAAATCCCAAAGGTATCATCTTCACGGGCGGTCCTAATTCCGTATATCTCGACGATTCTCCCAGAATGGATAAGGAGATTTTCGAGCTCGGCGTGCCAATCTTAGGCATTTGCTACGGCGCTCAGTTTATGGTATACGGGCTCGGCGGAAAAATCGAAAAAGCCAACGAAACGGCAGTTGCCGAGTTCGGCAGAACGGCTTGCGGGTTCGATACAAATTCCCTTCTTTTCAAGGGCTTGAAGAGCAATTCCATAGTCTGGATGAGCCACAACGACCATATTGCAACCCTCCCCGAAGGTTTTAAAGCGGTGGGGCACAGCGATAAATGCCCGTACGGCGCAATCGAAAATGCGCAGAAGAAATTCTACGGCACGCAGTTCCACCCCGAGGTAAACCACACCGAACAGGGCTTTGATATGCTTGGCAATTTCCTTTACAACGTCTGCGGTTGCAGTGGCGACTGGACGATGGAGGAGTACGCGCAGACGGCTATCCGCGATATTCGCGCAAAGGTGGGCGAAGGCAAGGCTCTGCTCGCGCTTTCGGGCGGCGTCGACAGCTCGGTTGCGTGCAAACTGCTTGCAAAAGCTATCGGCAGTCAGCTTACCTGCATATTCGTCGACCACGGTCTTATGCGAAAGAACGAAGGCGACGAGGTGGAAGCGGCTTTTGCGGACAGCGGAGTAAACTTCGTGCGCGTCAACGCGGGCGAACGTTTCCTCGGCAAGCTCAAGGGCGTAACCGACCCCGAACGCAAGCGCAAGATAATAGGCGAAGAATTTATCCGCGTGTTCGAGGAAGAGGCTAAGAAGATAGGCAGAGTCGACTATCTCGTTCAGGGTACGATTTATCCCGACGTTATAGAGTCGGGCTTGGGCGACGCGGCGGTAATAAAATCGCACCACAACGTCGGCGGACTTCCCGATTACGTCGATTTCAAGGAAATAATCGAACCTTTGAGAATGTTGTTTAAAGACGAGGTGCGCGCGCTCGGTATAACGCTCGGGCTTGACGAAAAGCTCGTATGGCGCCAACCCTTCCCCGGTCCGGGGCTCGCAATAAGAATAATCGGCGAAATAACGCCCGAAAAGGTTGCAACACTTCAGGACGCGGACGCGATTTTCCGCGAGGAAATAGCAAAAGCGCATTTAGACAGGGATATAAACCAGTACTTTGCGGTTCTTACGAATATGCGTTCTGTCGGCGTAATGGGCGACGGAAGAACGTACGATTATACGCTTGCTCTGCGCGGAGTAACAACTTCGGACTTTATGACCGCAGACTTTTCGCGTATCCCTTACGACGTGCTGGAAAGAGTTTCGGTACGTATAGTAAACGAAGTCAAGCACATAAACAGAATAGTTTACGATATCACTTCCAAACCCCCTTCAACAATCGAATGGGAGTAAAAAAGTTGACAAAATTAAAATAAAATGATATAATAATCAAGTCGAACAGCTTGAACGGCGTAGAATTTCCGACGGAAATTTTACGCCGTTTTTATGCGCTTTTCGTGAAAAAAGGAGGTTTTATGGAAGAAACTTTGCCGGCGGCAAACGGGGAGGAGCATAACAACAGGTATCTGGGCGAGGAGAAAATTTTCAAGCTTATGCTTAAGTTTTCCATTCCCTGCGTGTTATCGCTCGTCGTTTCCGCGCTTTACAACATCGTAGACCAGATTTTTATCGGCAACAGCGAGCTTTCGGCGCTCGGCAACGCGGCAACGGGAATAGTTTTTCCTGTTTTCATAATCGCGCAGGCTTTTGCCTGGTGGTTCGGCGACGGTTGCGCCGCATATCTGAATATCTGTCAGGGACGCAATAACGCCCAGAACGCGCATAAGGCGATAGGTGCGGGTATAGTATTTACACTTATTTCAAGCGTTGTCATTATGGCGGTTTTCTATCCACTGCAAAAGCCCGTGTTAACGCTTTTCGGCGCTTCGGAAAATTCGTTGCCGCTTGCTATCGAGTATTTCAATATCATTCTCGGCTTTTTCCCTGTGTTTATGTTGATGAATATGCTCAACAGCGTAGTGCGCTCGGACGGCGCGCCGGGTTGGTCTATGGCTTCAATGCTTGCGGGCGCTATAACGAATATCGTGCTCGACGCGGTATTTATTATTGCGTTAAAGTGGGGAATGGCAGGTGCGGCATGGGCGACCGTAATAGGTCAGTGCGTATCGCTCGTAATAAGCGTGGTGTATTTCGTTTTCAAAACTAAGACGTTCAAACTCGGTTTAAAGAGTTTTATACCCGATTTAAAGGAGTTTTCCGCGGCGTTAAAGCTCGGTATGTCGTCGTTCATAACGCAGATGACGATAGTTATTATTGCTGTTGTCTGCAACGCAATGCTCGTCAAATACGGCGCTCAGTCGGTATACCTTGTTGATATTCCCATTTCCATAATAGCAATCGAGAGCAAAGTGTTTACCGTAGTTATAAACATAGTGGTAGGCATAGTCCTGGGTTGTCAGCCTATAATAGGCTATAATACGGGCGCGAAGAATACCAAGCGCGTAAAGCAACTGTATCTCGCAATTCTGGCGTGTACGGTAATTGTAGGGGTGTTGTTTACTATTATTTTCGAAGCCGCTCCCAACGCGGTAGTGGGCATATTCGGCGAACCTACTAACCTGCCTAGAGAAGTAACTCCCGAACAGTACTGGGATTTCGGCAGAAAGGTTTTCAGAATTTTCCTTATGCTTGTAACCTTTACCTGCGTAATAAAGATGTCGTCAATCTTCTTCCAGGCAGCTGGCAAACCCGTATTTGCAATTGCCTCGTCGCTTATAAGAGATATAGTTTGTTTTTTACCGCTTATTTGCATTTTGCCTATATCTTTAGGAATAGAAGGCGTTTTATGGGCTGCTCCCGTTGCCGACGCGGTGGCAATGGTAGTAACGGTTGTGCTTACCGTAATTTTCTTCAACGGCTTAAAGGCAGCAAACGTTTCGGAAGATAAGGAAGGACAGACGGAGGCGGTTATCCAGCCTTCAAAACCGGGCGTTATTATAACAATAGGCAGAGAGCACGGCTCGTCGGGCAAGCAGATAGGCAAGGTTGTTGCCGAAAGGTTGGGCATACCTTTTTATTATAAGGAAACGACGGCGCTCGCCGCGCAGGAAAGCGGACTTGACAAAGAGTTTATCGACGATATAAGCGAAAATTCAAAAGCGCTGTACAATTTATATCTCAGCTGCGAACCTGCCCGGCAAGCGATAACGGCTCAGGATAAAGTTATCAAAAAGATAGCGGAAAGCGGCAGCTGCGTCATCGTCGGCAGAGCGGCGGACTACGTTTTAAGGAACAACGGAAACGTCGTGAAAGTATTCGTTCACGCGCCGTTAGAATACAGAATTAAACGTATTATGGAAGTTTACGGCGACGACGAGGAAACGGCTAAAAAGAACGTTCAGCGTTCGGATAACGCGAGAGGCGCGTATTATAAAAGCGTTACTTCGCAGGACTGGGGCGATATAAAGAACTACGATTTGTGCGTAAACAGTTCGATGGGCGTAGAGGTTGCGGCGGACGTTATCTGCAACTATATCAAGCAAATGAAATAATCGTTAAAAAGGTGTTAAAGCCGCTTGCGCTTATTATAGCGCAAGCGGCTTTTTGGGTACTTGATTTTTTAAATAAGGTGTGTTATACTTAGTTTTAATGACCGATATCGAAGAGCTTAAAAACTTAATAAATCCGAAAAGAGAAGTGGATAAGCAGTTTTATCTCGACCTGTTGGACGGCGAAAAGCAAGTTCAATGGGAGGACGAGCATATTTCCGCTGTCCTGAGAATGCTCAAAATAGCCTATCTTTCCAAGCTCAGCCGTAAAATAAAGGAAGCGCAGGAAGAAAAGAAAACGCTTACGACTGCCACCGACTACAATGCGGAAAAGTACCGCAGAGTATTAGAGCTGAACGCGGAAATAGCCGAGTGCAGGCAAAAGCAAAGCGGTTATAAATGCTTTTTCGACGAGCCGTATTTCGCGCGTATGGACTTAGAAGACGATAAGGACGGTTACAATTCATACTATATCGGCAAGCGCGGCGACGAACTTCTGGAAATCGTTGACTGGCGCGCTCCTTTAGCACGCAGATATTATCAGAAGAGCAAGCTCGCTTTTTCCATAAACGAATTCAATTATAAGCTGGTATTAAGGCGCGCTATCCGAACGCGCAGCGGAAAAGTGGTGGAGTTCAAAAACGAATATCTGTCCGTCGGCGACAACCTCACGAAAGAGGAAATAGGCGGGCGCGACGCAGCGGTCATATTCGACCCGTTCTTAAAAGAAATTCTCTCCTCGCGCAAGGAAAAGCAGGAAATCTGCGACATAATCGAAACGATACAGGAAAAGCAGTACGAAATAATCACCGCACCAGAACGCGCGGAGTTCGTCGTTCAGGGCGTCGCCGGAAGCGGCAAAACAATGATTTTGCTGCACAGGCTTTCCTATTTAATGTACAACAACGAGGAAATCAAACCGTCGAGCGTGCTAGTCATAACCCCGTCGGACAGCTTCAATGCGTTTATCGACGAGCTTTCGCAAATTCTCGAACTCGAACGCGTAAAGACGATAACGCTCGAAAATTATTTTATAAGGCTGTTAAAGAGCGTAGGTGTAGACGTTCAGAACAAAATCGACGCGTTCGCGCCCGTGCCGAAGGAGTACCTCGAATATCTTTATTCTTCACGCTTTACAACCGACGTGCGTAAGAAACTTGCGAAAATTTATTCGGGCGTAAGGGGTATGATACCCGACGGCGAGGACGAAATAATAACGAACGTCCTTTCCTGCGCGGAAAAACAGCTTAAACAGTACGAAAAAATCAAAAACGCGGGACTGCGCGTAAGACGGTGCGTTCTAGGCGAGATAAAGGAAAAACCCAGCGGCGGTTTATTCTATACAAAGCAAATGCGTACGCTTTTCAACTGCGTGACGGACGTAAGCGAATTTTTAATGCTCAACCGCACGGACGAGCGAATGAACGGCTATGCCTTTTTCTACCGCCAGATGCTGTCGTTCTATAAATCTCTGCGCTTTATCGCGGTTCATTCCAAAAAGATTTGCGAAACAGCGGTAAACGATTTGCACTCGCTATATACAACCGTCGAAAAGGAAATCGCCGATTTGAAGCGCTATAAACAGCATATCGGCGACAGGGTGGAGTACACCTACCCCGACAGAATAGAAAAGCGCGAACAGACGTTAAAGGAAATCAAAGCGACGACAGAGCTTATAGACGGCATTTCCTACGGGTTCAACGCTATGCTCGATTTCGCGGAAGTCGTGCGCGGCGAAAAGCACGTGGTCAGGATAGGCAAGTGCGAAGACACCGCGGGGCTCGCAAGGTTCTTCTATAACGAAATAGTAAAGCCCGTAAAACAAAAATACGGAGTGGAGAAAAAGCTCGTCAAAGGCGACGCTTACGCGTTGTGCCTGCTATTGACGGAACTGGGCTTTAACCTCACGCCCGCGTATTCGTTCGTGTTCGTGGACGAAGCCCAGGATATTTCAGCCGCCGAATACGAAATGCTGAAAAAGGTAAATAAAAACGCCTGCTTCAACGTTTTCGGCGATTTAAGCCAGAATATTACGCCCTACAGGGGAGTTAAGCGCTGGGAAACGCTGGGCTATCCCGTGTACGTTTTGGATTTGAATTACCGCAACACCAACCAGATAGTAAGCTACGTTTCCGAAAATCTGGACGTGGAAATGAAAGCGATAGGGCTTGCGGGCGATGCGGTTATGACCATAAACGACAGAGGCATAGCTTCGTTCCTTTCGGGCAAGTCGGGTTTAAGGGCGGTAATAACTTCGGAAGCAAATCTTGCCGCATACACGTTAAAATCGTATAACGTAGTGCGGGATAGCGGCAAAATTTCCAAGAGCAAGATAAACATTATGACCGTTTACGAAAGTAAAGGTCTGGAATTTACCGCCGTTGCGGTTGTTGACGGCGATATGACTACGAACGAAAAATACGTCGCATATACGCGCGCGCTTAAGGTGCTTGCCGTGGTGCGCAATTAAGGCGGTTAAACGGCATATTACTTGACAGATATTGCAGGCGTATTATATAATTTTCGAAGGTGTTATGGAAAATTTACAAATAGCAGAACAAGAACGCATTAAAGTATGCTATTGCGGAAACGACAGAGTGTTTCCGCTTATTCTGCTGTCCTCTCTTTCTATCGCAAAATACACAACAAAACCCGTATCACTGTATTTTGCCACCGCCGATTTAACCAGAATACAACCGCGGTTTAAGGCGTTCAATGCGCCTTGGGGTGCGGAGGTGCTGACCAAAGCCCTGCAAAAAGGCAATCCCGACAGCAAGGCGGAGGTGTTGGATATTACGGAAGTTTACGAAAAATTTCTCGGCGGAAGTAAAAACGAGAAATCGAAATACACGCCGTATTCATATTTGCGGCTGTTGTTGCCCGAACTCGGTTTTAAGGGCAAAATGATTTATTTGGATTCGGATATTATGTGCTGTTCCGACCTGGCGCAGTTATGGGATATAGATTTAACAGGCTACGAATTTGCCGCCGTTCGCGACCATATGGGGCAATTCTGGATAGGCAGTGATTACGTCAATTCGGGTATGTTGCTTCTCAACTTCGACGAAATAGAAAAAACGGGCTTGTTTGTCCGCGGACGGGATATAGTAAAAAATAAGAGGCTGTTTTTCCCCGACCAGACGGTGCTGAACAAATACGGCAAGCGCATATTGCGTCTGCCGCGCAAATTCAACGAACAGCGGCAGGCAACCGAGGGTGAAACGGTTATAAAGCATTTTTGTCAGGGCATAAAATGGCTGCCGTTTTTTCACGTGTACAATATCAAACAGTCGGAACGCGAAAAAGTTCGCAAAAAGCTTAAAATAAACTTCTTTGAAGACGTTTACGCGCAATACGACGAGCTGGCGGCTACATACGGGTTTGCCGGGGGAGTATAGAATGGAAGGCAGGGAATACGCTTTAACAATCGAAAACTTAATAAAATCGTACGGCGACGTAAAAGCGGTGAACGATATTTCGTTCACTGTCGAAAAGGGTTCGCTGTTCGCTTTTCTCGGTATAAACGGCGCAGGCAAGAGTACGACGATAAATATTATTTGTTCTATTCTGGGCAAGGATTCGGGCAAAATTCACGTAAACGGATACGATATCGATACTGACTCTGCAAAAATCCGCAACGAAATAGGTATCGTGTTCCAGTCGAGCGTGCTCGATTTGGGACTGACGGTAAAACAAAATCTTGAAATCCGTGCATCTTTTTATTCGATGACCAAGGAAGAAAAGAAGGAAACGGTTGATAATATCATAAAGCTATTGGAGCTAGAACCCATCTTAAACCGCCCCGTACGCAATTTAAGCGGCGGACAGATGCGCCGCGTGGATATAGCCCGCGCAATGGTGCACAAGCCCAAGCTTTTGATTCTGGACGAGCCGACTACGGGACTTGACCCCAAAACGCGTTTGAACGTGTGGGCGCTAATCGATAAGATAAGAAAAGAAACGGGTATGACCGTGTTTTTAACCACGCATTACCTGGAGGAAGCTGAAAAAGCTTCGGACGTGGTGATAATGGATAAGGGTGAAATTATCGCGCACGGCACGCCCAACGAGCTTAAAAACGCATATTCGCACGATAACCTCGTGTGCTATACAAACCGGGATAATAAATTCGAAGCCGCCCTTTCCGAAAAAGGCGTGCGTTATTTGTATAATCCAGAGCGCGGCGCGTACGAGATAGTAATAAAGAACAGCGAAGAGGCAAAACAGCTTCTCAAAGAATTTGACGCTTATACGAAAGATATAGAAATTGTTAAAGGCAATATGGACGACGTATTCCTCAACGTAACGGGCAGAAAAATCACAACGGGAGAAAGTGATGAATCAGGAGAATAAGAAAAGATATCTGGATACGTTTTTCCAGCTTACAAGGCGGCATTTGCTTGTATTCTTCACAAATAAAGTGCGCGTAATGTATACGCTGTTAGTGCCCATAATTATTTTCGTCGTTTATATCTTTTTCCTGCGCGATTTGGAAATGCTCACTATTAAAAACGAGCTTATAAAGATGGGACTCGACAACGACGCTACGCTGTGGAGCTATTGCGAAACGCTCGTGGATTCGTGGATGATAAGCGGAATTATAGGGCTTTCCACGATAACGGTTGCGTTGCAGGCAAACACGATAATAGTGGAGGATAAACAGAACGGCGTTAACCGTGATTTCGCATCTTCGCCTATACCGAAAAGTCTGCTTATCGCAAGCTATTTCTTCTACAATTTCATAGTTACGCTGTTTATATGCCTCGTTTTCTTCTTCGTGTGCCTGATTTATCTCGCAATAATGGGCGAGTTTGCGATAGGCATAGTAGACGTGTTGATAGTGCTTGCGGTTATGCTGTATTCCACGGTGGCTTCCACGCTTATGACGGTGTTTATATGCTCGTTCGTAAAGACGGAAGGCACGATGATGAGTATCGTGGCGGTATTCTCTACGGCAATCGGCTTTCTGATAGGCGCGTATATGCCGCTCGGTATGCTGCCGCAATGGGTGCAGGGTATCTGCGGATTTATCCCCGGCACTTATTCGTGCGCGTTGCTCAGGTACGGATTTATGTATACTCCGCTCAACGAACTTACGGGATACGTAACCAACGTATTGCAGATGCAAAATTCGGGCGAGCTGATAAACGTTCTCACAAGCAATTTCGGGTACAACCTCAATTTCTTCGGGGTGAGTGTTTCCGCGCAATTCCAGTCGGTTGCGCTTGCCGTATTTATCGCGTTATTCTTAGCGCTTAACGTAGGCGTCGGCAACAAGGTTGCGCAAGTCCTCGGCGTCGGCAAGAAGAATAGAAACAAAAGCAAGAAAAAATAAGTAAAGTTAAAGCGGCTTTGATTTAAAGCCGCTTTTAATATGCTCAAAAACAGTCAATAATTATCGGGTAAATATTTGTAATATTTTGTGTAAAGTGATATAATGTAATCAATATATTGCGTTTTTACAGGTTACGACACATAAAGCGAAACAAAAGGAAATAAAAAGAAGAGTATGGCAGTAAATAAAAAGAACAAAAAGCAATT
>CAZACR010000021.1:0-14586 GCA_964483715.1 uncultured Clostridia bacterium | reverse complement strand
TCCGTAAGATAAATTCTTTCGAGTTCGTTGTTCATTTGTAAATATGCTCCTTTGTAGATATTAAAGCTTTCCCTAATTATAACATAAATAAATTGCGTACGCAACAAACGTACGCAATTTTTTATTCGCTCTTTACGCGGTTATCCGTACACGTTACGCGGAAGTACTTAAACGTCGCAGACCCCGTACTATCACCGCTTGAACGTGCATATATGCCCACTTTTGCACCGGTCCATACTCCGCGCTCGGCGTAGAACACGTGCGTAAACGCCCTGCCGCCGAAAGAGAATTTATAGGTGAGCAGGTTGGGTTCTTCGTATTTTGCAGAAAGCTTGAAGTCAACGTAATTGTCGTCGTAGAGCTGACTTCTCGCAAGAGTTTCGTCCTGCTCTCCGCCTATCGCGCCCTTGCGTATTTCCAGAAAGTTCTGCCCGTCCTTTCTTACCACGCACACGTACGCGTATTCCCTGCCGAACACGGTAAAGCCCGCCTCGTCGCCGTCGCTGACGAGGTTAAGTTTACACCTTGCGCTTACAGCGAAATTGCGGTACTGCACCTTTTGCATAAACAGCTGAGGCAAGTCGGACAGCGCGCCTTTATCGTAAGCAACGCAGTTGAGCTTTAATCCGCGTTTGAGTTCGTACCAACTGTCCTTGCGGTTCGCAGGCGTTTGCCAGACAAGCGACAGTTTCTGGCTGTCGAACTCGTCGCTCGGCTCTATGCGCAAATCGGTCGCTATATCGACGGGATATTCGCCGCCTTCCACGGGTGAACCAGCCAATCCGTCGCCCTCCGTTTTTCCCGTAATAACCCAGTCGTCAAGCCATATTGCGGGCTGTAAATGCACTACGCGCCCGTATGCGCCCATATCCTGAAAGTGCATAAACGCCCAGCGTTTGCCCTTATCGTCCAAATCGATTAGCGCGCCCTGATGAGGACCGTTCACGTGTGAATCGCCCTGCACCATTATTATTTTGGTTTCGTACTCGCCGTAAATTTTCTTGGAGCGCAGCGCTACCTGCCAGCCCGTTTTAACTCCGCCCGCAGGCGCTAAAATGTAGAAATACTTGCCGCGCTTGTAGAATTTCGGGCCTTCGATTTTAGGCGCTAAATCGCGACCGTCGTATATAATTTTGTACTTGCTTGTCTGGCGCGTCATCGCCTCGTCCGTTTCGAATACTGCAAGCTTGGAATTAAAACCTATGCGGCTTTTTACGAACGCGAACACGACGTAGCACTTGCCGTCCTCCCAGATAGGACACGGGTCTTCGTAGCCCTTGCCGACGAGAAGCGGACGGAGCGGCGACCACTTACCGTATATATCATCCGTTTCTGAAACGTAAATTCCTTCGTCGGGGAAAGGAATAAGACAGTAGAATTTGCCGTTGTGATATCTCAATGATACAGCCCACGCGCCTGCGCCGTGGCAAACCGAATCGAACCGCTTGAACGGAAGTTCGTCGAAAACGTAATTGATTATTTCCCACTCAACTAAATTTTTGGAGTGCAGAACGGGAACGCCCGGCACGTGATTGAAACTCGAAGCGACCATATAGAAATCTTCTCCCACGCGGATTACGTCGGGGTCGGAATAGTCGGAAAGTAATACGGGATTTTTATATTGCATACCTCACCTCATTCGTTTAAAAATTACTGATTTTCGAAATAGAAAAGCTCTTCGAACTTCTTATTCAGGGCAATGCACAGCACGAGCGCGAGCTTTGCCGTGGGGGCGAACTGCCCCGTTTCTATACTCGAAATGGTATTGCGGGAAACGCCGACGGTTTGAGCAAGCTCACCCTGCGACAGCCCCGCCTTCTGCCTTTCTTCTTTTATGCGGTTTTTGAATACCAGCTTGGGTGCGTTGTCTTTCATTTTTTAAATAACTCCGCACAACTGAAGTATCCAGAACACGAGGAAGAATACGGCTATTACGGCTTCGGTTATACCAATAATTAAGTACATCTTTCTCAATTTACGCGTGCCGACCGCAACCACAATGCTTTGCACCGCCTGCATAGCGCAGGTCAGCAAAAGTATCTCCGCCGGCATGCGTCCGCTTGTAAGAACAGTCACGATAATGATTATACCCGCAATTAACAGTCCTACGCTGAATGCAAGCGAATTAGCCTTTAAATAGTACTGTTTTTCCCTTTCGTCGCCGTGTTTATTTTCTTCCCTGCTGATTGCAAGTATTTCCTCACGCGAAAGCTGCGTGTTCTGATTTTCTTCCATAACACATCTCCTTGCCAAGTTTTATTTGCAAAACTATAATATCATTGCCAAGTTTACTTGTCAAGTATTTTTTAAAAATTTTTTGAAATAAAAAAAGATAGGTATTTTGCCGTTTCACTTCGGGAGCCTCGGCAAAGCGTCGGGCTACGCCCTCGCGCGAACCAACGCGGCTTCTTCATTCCTTTAGCCGAAATAGAAAAGGGCAATGATACTAAATCATTGCCCTTTTCTATGGCGGAGAGAGAGGGATTCGCGCCTTGAGCGGACGCGCACGGTTGACAGCCCAAACCGAGGGCTGTCAAGTCGGCGGTAGAATCCGCCTATCTGCGCAAACAAGTTTGCTTGCCTCCCCTCGAATCCCTCAGTCTCTTGCCTGAAATAGAAAATGGCAATGATTCTAAATCATTGCCATTTTCTATGGCGGAGAGAGAGGGATTCGAACCCCCGGATAGTTTCCCATCAACGGTTTTCAAGACCGCCGCAATCGACCACTCTGCCATCTCTCCTCGTCGCAATTAACTTCACTCAAAGGCAATTTTGCAAGCATAATTGCCAATATCGTTGCGTTATTGCTCCTCTTCGCAAAAAATCTTTTTTATACAAAATCTTTTTCGCGAAATTTAAGATATTCAATTCTTAATTGCTGGATTATTTTAGCAAATAACGCCGCTAATGTCAAACGTTTTCGCTTTCTTTAACGCGTATGTACAATATTATAGCTCCGACAACGTCGAAGAAATACAGAAACTGAGAAACGATTAAAAGCGCTAACTCGCCGAAAGTGCTACCCTCGTATTTGATTTTATGCGCTAAATATCCCAGGTTATACGAAGAAGTTGCAATCATTTCTCCAAAAGTCAGCACGCACATAACGGAGATAACTATTCCCAAAGCCATAAACAAAAACGGATTTAAGCACGCCGCCGTAATCAGAAAACAAATTATAAAGTTCAAAACGAAAAACGGCATTAAAATCAGCTTGATAATCATAACCGTTTTGCAAACGCCCTCTTTTGGTTTGGACATCTGCGACACGCCGAACGCAATGTTTACGCAACCCAAAACGAATGCGGCAATACCGAAAATAATTGCGGCAATTATAAAAATAAACCCGAACGGAATTTCATTTATCAGAAACACCGCCCAGCATATTAACATTGCCTGCATAGCGTATAAACAGCCTGCAAACGAATACAACAGCGCTTTCATTTAACTACCTCGATTTACCGTTAAAAAATCACTAACAAAAACCCTGCGAGCACGCCGACGAACATAGAAAACGCAGGCAACTTGCTCTTCCACATCAGAATAGCTTCGGGCATAAGCTCGCCGAATACGACGTAGAGCATAGCTCCGCTTGCAAACCCCAGCGACAGCACCAGCATAATTTCGTTAACGCCGCCGAGCGCAAAACCTATGAGCGCGCCCAAAACCGTGGGAAAGCCGCTTAAAGCGGTTAAAGCCACCGCCTTCGGCTTGCTCATACCGCCCGATATAAGCGGCACTGAAACCGCCATACCTTCGGGTATATTGTGCAAGCCTATAACTATAGCCATAATAAAGCCCGTACCCGTAAACAAGTTGGCAACCGCGTCGGGCGAAATAGCGTACGACGCGCCTATAACCATACCTTCGGGCAGGTTGTGCAGGGCGATTGCCGTCATCATAACAAGCCCCGCAATAAACAAATTGCTCTTTTTGCCGTTATCGTTTTTGTGCGTTTGCAGGTGGTCGGAATGTATCAGTTCGTCCAAGTCGTCCGCTGTTGTCGGGTGGTCTTTGTCTATGTGCTTGACTTCGTGGTTGGTACATTTATCTATAAAGAAATTCAGCACATACACCACGCCGTATCCCACGGCTACCGCCAAAACCACAAGCCACGGAGTATACGAAGGTACGCTGCCGTTTTTCGTCATTTCGACGGGCTCGCTCATCAAGTCGAAGCACACAACGGCAAGCATTATGCCTGCGGCAAACGACAGCAAAAGGCTTACGATTTTATTGGAATCCTTGCGCAAAACAGCGCCTACTACGCCGCCCAGTCCCGTGCCTACCACGCCCGAGATAAAGGTAACGATAATAATATACAGATACGCCATAAAACGATTATACGCGCATATGTTGCAAAACGCAAGCAACTGTACGCGCGTATTATAATTTCAGTATATTTATAGCTGCGTCGGCTAAATCTTCTCGGCTTCCGCAAACGGATATGCAATAATCTCCGTTTTCAAATGTTCTGACGGGATACTCCGCAGTATGTATTGCGTTCGGGGAGAATGCCTTGCCGCCTACACATTTGAAAATACTTTCCTTTTGCGTCCAGAGTGCTAAAAGCTCCGAACTATTTAAAGCCGTTTCTTCTCCGCACAATATCTTGCGCGAAAGCTGTTTTGTGCGCCTTATTTCGAATGCGGAAAAGCTTTCTATATCCACCCCAACGGGCTTATCCGAAACGGCTACGGCAACTTTCCCATCAGTATGCGCAAGCGAAAAATGCAACTTGTCGCACGTCCATTTTCCGTTTTCGTCCAGTGAAAAATTCAGTTCGTTTAAAGAATATCCAAAGCTTTCGCGCACGGCGCGCGCCAAAAGCTTCCAACTGCTTATCTTCTGATTTTTCAACTGCGGATGCGTAACCTTTTCGATATATTCGCGCCTTTCGTCGGGATATATGCCGACGGTATCGCATTTTTCGGGCGTATCCGCAACGTATACCGCAATCATTGCTTTGCCGCTTCCCCGCTCTTTTCCGTCTTCTTTAAAGCGTGCAAATAAGCGTTTACGGAATGTGCCGCGACGTTTCCTTCGCCCACGGCTTTCGCGTACTGATAGGGTCTGCCAGTGCAGTCGCCCGCCGCGAACACCCCTGCTATATTCGTAGAACAGTCGCGTTTGACTTTAACCGAGCCGTTTTCCGTTTCCAGTCCGCTTATCAGTCCGTCGCCTGCGGTAGTGTCTTTGAGCAGAAACACTCCGTCCACGGCAACCGTTCCGCCGTTGGTTACTATACCGCTCACCCTTTCGCCGCCCTCTATGCGCACGGGCATACCGCTCATAACCTCTATATTGTCCGCTTTAACACCTACGTTTTTATATAGAGCAAACAGATATACCTTATCCGCGAACTTGGCAAGAAACTCGACCTCGTGTTCCTCTTCCGCCGAGGTTACAATGGCGGCTATCGTTTTACCGCGGTATAAAAAGCCGTCGCAAGTAGCGCAGTAACTGACTCCGCGCCCCAAGAACTCCTTTTCACCCTCGATAGGTTTTACCGTTTCCACACCGCTTGCCAGAATTACCGTCTTTGCCTCGAACATATCCTGTCCGCAGGCAACGGCAAAACCGCCGTCCGAGGAAAATACGGCATTGACTTTGCCTTCAGTTACGGCTATTCCCTCGCTCTCTATCTGCGCTGAGAACGCCGAGCACATACCCTCGCCCGAAACCTGTGGAAGTCCGGGGTAGTTATTGATTTGCTCCGCCTTGCGTATCTTTGCGGAAAGCGAAGGGTTGCCTATCCATACAAAATTCAGTTTTAAAGCCTTAAGGGTTAACGCCGCGGAAACGCCCGCAGCACCCGTACCGATAATTGCGCAATCGTACATAATTACCCCTATTATTTGCAAGTTGACCGACATATATGTGCCGTTCAACACTATAAATCTATTTATTATAAATCTCCGAACGGATCGTCCTTGTTCTCAACTGCGGGCGTAGCGGGCTCTGCCGTAGTTCCGCTTTCCGCAACATCGGAAACCGCGGAAGGAGCTTCCTCCTTAACGGGATGCAGGAAAGCGTTTAACCGCTCGGCAAGCTGTTCGGACGTAATGCCGCAGGCTTTCGCATTAAAGCTGAACACGTCGCCGTTGGCGTCGTTTTTCATCATAACGTAATTCTTCTTTACGGTTAACGTTGCAGGCAGATTTCCGTTGGGTATAAACGTCATAGAATTGAAATCAATTCCGTACTTATTCGGCTTGCCGTAGAACAAACCGCCGTCCGTGAGCACGAACTCCGCGGCTGTGTTCGTACCGTAAATCTTATACGCGCCGAACCCGAAGAAAAGCGCCATAAGAAAACCGCCCAATGCGGAAACAGCCGACTTTGCAACCGCTTTGCCCACAGCGCCCTTAGGGCTGTACGCGCCCGTCAGAAATTGCGCGTGGCACTCCATCTGCAGGAGGTTGGCGCAAATCATATCGTACCGCTTCTGCTTTCGTTTATTGCCAAACAGAGTGGCAACGGCGGCGATTACAAATACCCCTGCTAAGAAGAAAGATACTATTCCGAAACCGAAAGTAGGTTTTGATTTGGAAAATACCGTATACGTCTTTCCGTTGATTTTCGCCGTCATCTTTAATACCGACAATGCTTTTTCGGAAGAATAATACCCGTAGTTGGTCAGCCGGTATTCCTCGTCAGGTTGAAGCGTGATATTTAAACCGTTGCCTCCGCACTCATCGTTTTCGCCGACAGTACTTATTACGAACTCCCACTCCGTTATGGTAACGGGCGCGTCGGAAGTGTTCTTCAAAGTACCGTTGATAGTTGTGTACGTACTTCCGTTATAAACTGTCAGCTCGCTGCTGACGGTAACGGGAGAATATGGCGCAGGCAGGCACATTAACACTATTCCGAGCACCAGAAAAATCGCCGTAAACACAATACTTACAATAAATCCCGATTTACTTACTTTCATATTCATTACCTCTTTTAATTTACAATTTTGATTTTACCATACTCGCCGCCTTATTGCAACGCTACTGATTAAAATTGCGGTAAAATAACTATATTTACCTTAAAAAAACAGACAGGTCGCCGACCTGTCTGTTTTTCATTATTTATCAATCAGTTGTTTTCCTGTAAAGTTTTTATAAAGGTTTCGCTGTTCACAGGTCGGGAATAGTAATAACCCTGGAAGAAATCGCACCCCATTTTTTCAAGCATATTTGCCTGAGCCGCCGTTTCTACGCCTTCCGCGACTATTTCCATATTCATATCTTTAATCATATTTATAGTGTGCTTTAAAAGGCTCATGGACTTTTCGTTATCCGCAGCCGCCCAGACCATCGATTTGTCTAACTTAATCAGTTTGAACGGGTATTTCATTATCGTCACGGTGTTTGAAAAGCCTGTGCCGTAGTCGTCAAGGGCGAAATACATTCCCTTCTGCATCAGCTTATCCATATTGCCCATAAGCGTTTCTTCGGAAGCAACCGCCGCGCTCTCGGTCATTTCAAGATGGATTTTGCCGTAATCGAGGTGATATTCGTCCATTATACCTATGAGCACTTCGTGCATACTTTCCTGCATACACTGCACTACCGACAGATTGACGTGAATGTTTTCCACACCCATTTCCCAAAGCTTCATCTCGCTCATAAAGCGGCAGACTTCGCGGAACACGTATTCGCCGATATCTAAAATTAAGCCGTTTTTCTCTGCAAGCGGAATAAACTCGTCGGGACTTACAAAACCTAAGCCCATATCTTTGAGGCGGACGAGCGCTTCCGCAGAGGTCAGGCGCTTTTTCTTCACCGAATAGATGGGTTGATAAAATACCTCGAACCCGTTTTCGTTCAGCGCCTGCCGCATAGCCTGTAAAATAAGCGTTTCGCGCTGTCCCTTTGCCAGTATGTCCCTTTGAGCAATTTCCGTATCCTTGCGCTCCGCCACGTTCTTTTCGTCCAGACAGAAGTCCATTATGCTCAGCGCGTCCTTTGTCTGCGACGCCACTTCGGGACACTGGATAATACAGGTGTTGACCGCAAGCGAAACCTCCGCACCGTTGGATACGAAAGGACGGTTAAACCGCTCTTCAATTTTATTAAGCAGGGTCCTGCTGTCCTCGCCTTCGTACAATATAACGGCGTACCTCGTCTGAGAGGTAACAAATACCCGCTTTTTGCCCGCTTCCGCAATGAGGAACTGAACTATTTCCCTTAAAATTTCACTTTCGCTCTCTTCGCCCAGCGTATCGCCGATATAGCGCAGTCCGCTTATCCGCACGCCCAGTACGCCGAACTTCTTGCCCCTAGCGATATCGCTGTTGAAAATAGCTTCGAACGCAAGGCTGTTAAACGCACCCTGCTTCTTGTCCATATAATCTTCGGGGTTCTGCAAGGACATATATATTAGCATTACCGCAATAGTTATACCGAACTGCTGAATGAGAAGTTGCGGCACCAACATCTGCACAACTATGCATATGATATTGATAAATATGTACAGATAAATCGTAATTTCCTGTATGCGGGTAAACGTTTTTCTTCTGATAATGACGTAAATCAGCGAACCCAAAATGTACCCGAACGTTAATGCGTACTGTACGTATAAAAGAGGTCCGTGAACGTATTCTCTGTTCTCGTTGAAATAGAATATTCCCGCTCCGTTTATGAACGGCGAAATCACAACGAACATTAATTGAACAAAACACGGCGCGACAACCGCGAAGTAAATCCAGTTTTTAATGACTTTTTTGTTTCTGACGACCGAAAGTATGTACAAAAGATAAATGACGGGATTTGTAACCAACAGCCCCAGATAGAGCATTTGCGAAACGTAGCTGAGCCACAGCGGCATTTCCTGCGTGTGCTTAAGCGCTTCCGTGGCGAAAATATCGAAAATTACCGTAAAAAGCGCAACTAACATAAAGGCTATAAAAAACGACGCAGAGCGCGTTTTTATAGTCTGCCGATAGAAAAAGCTGAACATTACGGCAGCTATTACAAATATACCCGCATAATCGAAATATAAAATGTAATTCATTACTTTTATAACCTTACAGTTTTGACACTTTACTTATTATATAACAGTCTACCACACTTTTCTATACAAGTCAAACATTGTTTTTACAGCAAACGACAGCAAAAAGCGGAAGCGTGCTACACTTCCGCTTTTTAAATCAATATTTAGTTTTATTCAAATACGGGTTAAATCAGTCCCATACCCTTTCCGTAGAACGGAGAAGTTGCTTTAAGCTTTGCAAAGCCGTTATCGGGCAACGAACCGTCCGCCTGGCGCGGTGCCATTGCAGCCTCTTCGGATAAAGTAATGAAGTCGTCTGCTGTCAGCGTTCCGTAGGTCGTATTGTGCTTGAGGTCACCCTTAGGAGACATCAGGTCGAAGTTGCAGTTTTTGACTACGCCCGAACCTGCAAGCTCGCCGGGGTTTCTGGTGGAAGGCTTACCGTTTGCCTGAGGATAGTAGAAAGACAGACTGTTTAAAATGGTATGTCCGAATTTGCTTGAATCGTCAAGCATATAGTTATATCCGTTGTCCCACGCTACGCAATTAGTTATGTAAAGTCCGCCCTTGTTATGGTTCTGGTCGAAGCCCTTGACGGAACCCGTTATATTATGCCCGAAAGATACGCAGTTTTTAACGAGCTGAACGCCATTAGAGCTGTTTCCGCCGAGCTTAATGCCGTTGCCATTGCCGTTAAACGAGCCGTCACCCCTGTACTTCATTCCAAAAGGTTCTACTCTCTTTCTGACCCAGCTGTCCGCACCTGTAAAATCAGCCTTTTTAGCGGCTTCCCACGCCCAGCAATTTTCAATCAGAACGGAATAGTCCATTTCGTAGAGGTCCCAGTTGTCGTCGGCATTTCTCCAGGCACGACAGCCTCTGAACGCGTTATTTATGCCTGCAAACATTTTACAAGCAAAACCGTCCGCGTCGGCACCGAAATTCGCATCGTGGTCGCAGTTTAGATACGAGTCGCAGTTTTCAATCAGGTTATTGCTGCACTCCGCTCCTCCGGGATTTTTCTTATCATGTCCGAAACCGAGTTGAACACCCGTATCGAGATTATGATGCGTTTTGCATCTTCCCAGATAGTTGTACGAGCCTTCTATCTTTATTCCGTTATCACCCGCATAGCATACCGTTATGCCGTGCAGCTTCCAATAGTTACCCGTCAGATACAATCCTACTGCGCTGGTGCTGTTGTTACCGGGGGTCTGACCGCTGAAATTGAATTCAACCTCACCCCAGTTGTACGCCTGAATTATAATGGGGTTTTCCGCCGTACCGCTCTTTGACAGATTTACTCTTTCAGTATACTGATAAACGCCGGGCATACAGAAAATAGTCGTTCCTGCAGACGCTCTGTTTACAGCTTCCGCCAAGGAGTACAACGGGGCGTTCCTGCTGCCGTCGTTGCTGTCTATTCCCTCAGCGGACAGCCAGATAGAAGTATTCGTTATTTCGGGCTGAACTCCGTTTTTCTCGTCTTCGTAAATTTTAATTACAGGTTCGTCAGGGTTCGTGTTGTCGCCGGGGTCGGGCTTTACAGGGTCGGGATTTACAGGATCGGGATTTACGGGATCGGTGTTGCCGCTTCCGCCTTCTTCCCATACCGCGTACAGAGTGAAATCGCCTTCAACGGGTGTTTCGAAGTCGTATATTGCGCCGTCTACAGAGCCTACAGCCCAACCTTTAAGGGTATAGCCTTCCTTTGTTACGCCCGTAGGCTTCAAAACCTTGCCGTCCAATTCCGCCGTGAGCTTAGTGACTTCCTCGCCGTCACTTATGAACGTTACCGTATACATAGGTCTGGGTGTTTCGCCCACGGAAACCTTGCACTGTGCCGTTTTGCCGTTGGAAGCCATTACGGAGATTATCGCGTCGCCCTTTGCAACCGCCTTTACAACGCCGTTCGCGTCCACCGTTGCCACGGAAGAGTTGCTTGACGACCACACGAGATTTTTGTTCGTTGCGTCCGCGGGTAAAACTGTTGCGGTGAGCGTTTCGGTTGTGCCGAGCTGGTCTATTCTCATTTCGTACTTGTTGAGCGTTACGTTTTCGACTTTTACAAAAGCACTTTCCTGAGGAGTACCGCAGATAATTACGTTGTCAACGTGTATATAACGAACCTTGGAAGCGTCCTTGGAGCCTCCGCCGCAAACGAGCTGAAAGCCTTCCAGAGTTGCTACGTTCAGATCTTTATTCGTTACGAATTCTACGTCGTTTACTTTTATAGTCGCCTTGTAGTTACCGCTTGCACCGTCCTTTTCAAACGCATACTTTACTTTATATTTGGCTGCGGAAACGGCGAGATTGCCTATCGTGCTGTTTGCAACGGCAGTATTATCTGCGCCAGCGGTTTCACTGAATTTGTTATTCGCATCGATTCTGAGCGAGAGTATCTTTTCTCCGCCGCTGAAAATGCTGAACACGTCCCAGTTCTTGCCGATTGTGGAAGGAGTAAATTCGAAGTAGCCTTCAATCTTGCCTTCCAGATTTGCAAAGTTTATCCAGGTACCGTTACCGTTAGCCGAAGTTTGAGTAAGCTTTTGCTTATAGCCTTCCGCCGTTGCTTCAACGTAGTCGGTTGCAGTCGCCATTTTTTCGTCCGCAAACAAGCCGAAACTTGAATCCGCCGTCTTTGCGGGAAGCTTGCTGCCGACCGCGTTCTTTGCGATATTTACGCTTACGATATTCTCGAAAACGTTGGTAAAGTCGGGAAGCTCAAAAGCTGTCGTGCCGTAGTCGGTAAGTTTTATTTCTTCGCTTTCATCCCCGAATGAGCTTACTTTGCCGCCTTCAAAAGTTACGTAGAGGTTGGCTACCGAGTACTTGCCGGTATTCTTATCATATGATGTGGAAGCATAATCCGCTTTCAACGAATTGAGCTTAAGAGACATAAGGCGCGTCATAAGATCTTTTGCCTCGGCAAAATTTTCAAAAGCTACGGAGAACTCTCCCTTTTCCCAGGCGATATTGCCTAAGGGCGAATAGCGGTTGAGCTTTTTAGCCTCAGCGTCGTATACTGCGTAACTGCCGCCCGAGAAAGCGAACGCGTTCTTCGCGCCGTCGACTTTAACGCTTTCGCCGTCTAACGTATAAGTGAAATTGTTCGAAGCCAAGGTTGCGTCTATCGCCGCCTTGAAATTTGCTTCGGTCATCTTGTTACTCGTATCGGGTTTATCGGGTTTATCAGGTGTATCGGGTGTTTCCGGTGTTCCGGAACCGCTCATAGCCGTTCCGCAGATATCGCAAAGGCTATCCTTGCCGGCTTCGCCGCTTTCGTTAATCTTTTCGTCAACGCAGTCGCCCAGGTCAATCTTTTGGTCGGTATGCTCGCAGGTAGCCGCATGCCAGTGCTGACCGTTTTCCACTGTCCAGTCGCCGCTGAAAGAATGTTGGTGAGAACATCCTGCCGCAAACGACGCGCTTGCACCCACTGCGCCGACAAGTATGAATACCGACAGCAGTTTAGATAGTTTATTCATTTTCTTCTCCTTTTCAGGTTCGATCTTTTTGGCTTGCGGCTATTGCTAATTATAAAATAATTATAGCGTCGGCAACGTTTAATCTTTGCCGACGCTGCTTTTTGGCCGTAGGGTAAAAAAATCCCCTCTGTTTTATTCTTTAATTATTTTATCACCATTATATTTTGTAGTCAATATAAATGGACAATGTAAGCGAAAGAAATTTACGGAAAATGTTGTAAACTAACATTTTTTAACTAATTCTATTCCTCACTCCGCTAAAAAGACTTTGCCCCGCTTGGCGGTGCGGAGTAAACCTGTATTTGCCTTTTTTATTTCCGTACGGCAGGAACGAAAAAGAGCAGACTTTTGTCTGCTCTTTTTTCGTGGTGACCCGTATTCAGTCTTATTCGAATAATCAGTCAAAGTATTTTTTATATTTTAAATAAGGGTCAACATCCAAAATATCCAATTCATTATCGGTTTTAGCTTTAATCAAGTCTCGACAAATCTCAATTCTATGCAACATAGGTGAAACAATTGTATTTGTCTGATTTAAATATGTATAAATATCCTCGCTATTTACAGGAATTTTATATCCTTGACTGCTACTCGCTATTATTATTTTCTCATCTCTCAAAGGGGCAACTATTTTACGATATAGATGATCTCTGCTAACTTTAAAATTAACGTATTCGTTAAGGTTGTTAAGAATGGTATAAGATGTTACATATAAGAATGGGTTTCCATTTTGTACTTCAAAAAGTAATAATTTTAAAAAGCCAACCCTTAATCTTATATCCGTATCGTCTGATGTGACATTTTTATCAATGTAGTCACTAATTAAGCTACAAGCAAGCGAGTAAATCTTTTCATCAAACTGCCTTGCTCGTTCGTTATCTTCAAAATGCGGAATAAGTTTATTTGGAAAGTATTCTATATGTGCAATTTTCCCTTTTAAAATTTCCAAGTAATTAGGAGCATTATCATCGGTTAATTTTCTCGCTAAACTGCCTACTATAATATCGGCTAACTGAACAATGTTACTATTTTTGCTATCTACAAAGTCAAAATCATATTCATTGAAAATATTATAAATAGGTCTATTATTATTAACATACTTCTTAAACCCATTTTTAAAATCTTCATCACCCAATTCGTCTGCATATATTTTTAGTTTAGGATAAACAGAATACAAATTATTATATAATAATTTATGCATATATTTGTAAAAAATCTGCTTGTAATTGGTTAATGCTGATTTATAAAATTCTTCTTTATCTGCAATTAAAGCGACAATCCTAAAATCAAGTTTAAGTATCTCTGTGATGAGTACCATTCTGCGTCTATCATCACTGCCTATATTACTTGATTTCATTTCAGAATTTGAAAAAAATCTTTTACGTAAAATATCTATGCTGTTTTCTATTGAAGAAAGCTGATTAGCTTTCACAATAACAGCACACAATATAAAATATTTGCTTGTATTCTCTTTTGAAAAATCAAATCCAAAACTGCCAAACTCATCTATAAAGGCATACCTTGTCGGTTCGTTTCTTATTATTTTTTCTTTTTCTATATCCTCAAAAGAGAGTTGATAGTTTTTCATATTGTCCATAATTTTATTTCTTAAAAACAAATAAGTATTCGTGTGCAAGTAACAGGAAATTACACTTTATACTGTTAGTTTTCCAATAGCCTGTTGCTTTGCAGTTGTGCTGTTCTTTAATAATAATTTCCTTTGTCTTAAAGCCTGCCAACTCAAAAATGCGCATAGTTTCAAAAGCGAGCGGTTGCACCATTCCCTTTTTGCGAGTATCACCCATAAGGATAGCACAAAATTTGTCTTTCTTCAAAACACGATAACACTCTTGCGCAACGTTGCCCATTTCAAACAAAAAGTCTTTTATTTTTAACAAAGACAAGTCGCCGTCAATATCTTTGCTATAATGAATTATATCGGCATAGGGTGGGTGCGTACAGATTAAATCTACACTTTCATCTTCAAGGCTCAATTTTCTTGCGTCACCCTGAAAAATATCTATGTTTGAAGTTGTATCAAATTCGAAATTACATTTACTTTTAGAAATTTCAACGGCTTGGGGGTTTATGTCAATACCGATAAAATTGCGCC
>CAZACR010000020.1:0-14766 GCA_964483715.1 uncultured Clostridia bacterium | reverse complement strand
TCGGATATAGAGCAGGACGAAGCGGAGCGCCTCGGCGTAACGCTTATGCCCATACAGATACGCTTCGGCGACGAGGAGTTTTTAGACGGCGTAAATATAACCCATACGCAGTTTTTTGAAAAGCTTATCGAAAGCGCGGAGCTTCCGCAGACCAGCCAGATAAACGAATTCAGGTGGGCGGAAGAATTTGCGCTTCTCACCGCCGACGGCAGCGATGTTATAGCAATAACGCTTTCTTCCAAGCTTTCGGGCACGTATTCCTGCGCGGTCAAAGCCGCCAAAAAATTTGCGGGCAAGGTGTTCGTCGTAGACAGCCTCAACGCGTGCATAGGCGAAAGACTGCTTATAGAATACGCTCTGCGGCTGCTTAAAAGCGGTGCTACTTCGGAAAAAATCGTGAAAGAACTGGAAGAAAAGAAACACAAAATTCAGCTTTTGGCGCTATTGGATACGCTTAAATATTTGCGGAAAGGCGGAAGGATTTCGTCCGTTACGGCAATAGCCGGGGAAATGCTTTCTATCAAGCCCGTCGTTTCCGTCACGAAAGGCGAAGTCAAGCTCGTCGGCAAAGCGATAGGTTCGAAAAAGGGCAACAACCTCGTAATGCAGCTTGTTCAGAAGTGCGGAGGTATAAATTTCGATATGCCGTACGCGCTTGCGTATTCGGGACTTTCGGACGCGTTCCTTCAGAAATACCTGCGCGACAGCGAAAGCTTGTGGAAAGGCAAAACGGACAATATTCCCGCGTATATGATAGGCAGCACGATAGGCACGCACGTAGGACCTAACGCGATAGCCGTAGCGTTTTTCTCGGTTTAATAAGTTAAGAGCGTTGCGATTAAAAAATCGCAACGCTCTATTTATAGTTTAGTTTTTAGGCAACTCGTCGTCAACGGGCGGGTTGGGCAGAACTATATCGTCGTCCTTGGGCGGATCTACCGGCAGCTTCGGGGGATGGTGGGGCTTCCTGTGTTTACGGAAGCTTTCTTTGGGTATTACCGCATGTCCGCGGCGGCGTTTTCTTTTTCCGTGCTTTTCGGGGCATTTGCCGTCGGGGCAATCGTCTTTACCGCTATCGCCGTTTTCGGGACAATCGGGGCAACCGTCATCTTCGCAGTCACCGTCCGGGCAGGTTTCGTCCGCCGTCTGCAAAATTACGGTGTCGTCATTCTGCGTGGTTCTCTTGCCCTTGTCCATATTGGTACAGCCTGCAATGGGGAGTGCGGCAAGAAGCGCCGCGGTGCAAATAAGTTTTATATAGGTCTTCTTCATACCCGTAGTATGCAAATTTTCAGCTTCGTTATGCGTAAACGCTTGTAATTTTTTATCCGCTCTGATATAATAAACTCACCTGAGCTTAAAGGTTCGCCTGAGGGTAAAGGGGTTAATAGCAGGGCGCAATTATTTTGCGGCCGTATTTTCCTTTTTAACTCTCACGGTGTGGGAGGTTTTTTTATGTCCGAAAACAGAATTTCGGTCGTCAGCATAATGGCGGAAGGCAGACAGAGCGCACAGTCAATCAACGATATTCTCTCGGCGTTCGGCGACTATATCGTCGGCAGAATGGGCATACCGTACAGGGAGCGCGGAGTTTCGGTTATCTGCGTGGTTATAGACGCCCCCGCGGAAGTGGTGAACACGGTAACGGGCAAGCTGGGAATGCTTGCGGGCGTTACGGCAAAGGCTATAATGAGTAAAAATAAATAACAGAGGTTAATAATATGAAAAAAATTTTTGCGGTAATTGCCACTGCGGTGGCGTGTTTTGTGTGTGCTCTCGGTTTTGCTGGCTGCAGCAAGAACAACGAAAAGCTTAAAGTATTCGTGCCCGACGGCGCGCCCGCGCTTTCCGTAGCGGCGTTAGACCAAACGGAAAACGGAGATAAATTCGACGTTTCGGTAGTCAAAGCTAATACCATTAACTCATACGTTACGGGCAAAATGGAAGCGGATATTGCAATTATACCCGTAAACGCAGCGGTAAAGCTTTTGGGCGGCGGCAATAATTATAAAATGCTCGGAACGGTTACGCACGGCAATCTGTATCTGCTTAAAAAGCAAAGCGCGCAGGAGATAACAACGGTTGCCGATTTATCCTCGCTAGTCGGAAAAACGGTCGGCGTAAATAATCTCGCCAACATACCGGGACTTACGTTTAAAATTATTTTAGCAGACAACGGACTTGCGTACAACGAACTCAAAGACGGCGCAAGCGCAGTTGAGGATAAAGTCAATCTTATTGAAACCGAAACTACAAATCTTACGTCCTATGCTTACGATTATCAGGTAAGACCCGAACCTGAGGCGTCGACATTGGTTAAAGCCAATTCGCAACAACGCTGGACAGACCCTGACGGCTGGGTCTTTGCTGCAAGCTTACAGGAACTTTACGGCGGTGAAAACGGTTATCCCCAGGCTGTGGCGGTAGCAAAATCTTCGGTGATTGCAAACAAAAAAGAAGCGGTTTCCGCGTTTATTTCGAGCTTTGAAGTTACCCAAAGCTGGCTTGCGGACGAAAACACTTCCGCTCAACACATATATTACGCGGTCGATAATATGACGAAAGGCGATTTAAGCCACGCGTTTACCGCAAATAATCTCACAAAAAACGTAATTGCAAACTGCGGAATAAAATACGAAAGCAATACAACGGGCAAAGCGGCGGTGCTTGCGTTTATGCAAAAGCTCAACGCCGTATCGAACGATTCCTGGGGCACTCCCGCAGAAGCATTCTTTTATTGATTTTTTATGAAAAAAATACTGCTCGGTAAAAAATTTAATATCGTTTATTCGCTTTTTGCCGTAGCGGTAATGTGGATTGTCTGGCTGATAGCAGGCGCGGCTGTAGGGAACGAATTGCTCGTCGCACCGTTCGGCAAAACTATGGCCGAGTTCTTCGGACTGTTTGCAAAAGCGTTTTTCTGGAAAGCACTGGCTCATACGCTTTTAAGAACGCTTTGCGCGTTTGCACTGTCGTTCGTGCTTGCCATGATTTGCGCTTGCTTAGCGGCGTTGTTTTCGCCCTTTGCGGCGTTTATGCGCCCGATAGCCGCGTTTTTTCGCTCGTTGCCTACAATGGCGGTGTTGCTGCTCATTATGGTACGGTTCACGCCGCGCACTTCGCCCGTAGTCGTGGCAATGCTCGTGCTGTTCCCTATGATATATTCCCAGCTGTACGAGCAAATCGCGGGGGTGGACGGCGACCTTATTGAAATGGCAAAGGTGTACAGGCTGACGCGCGCACAGCGGCTTAAAAACATATATCTGCCGCACGTTATGCCCTCGACGGTAATAAATACGGGCACGAATTTGTCGTTCGGGCTTAAACTCATAATCTCGGCGGAGGTAATGGCTTCAACGTACACGGCGGTAGGCGGAATGATGAGCGAAGCGCAGTTCTATACAAACACGCCACGCCTTGCCGCGCTCACGCTTATGGCGGTAATTTTCGGCATTGTCTCAGAGCTTGCGTTCCGCGCTCTTTCAAAAGCGCTGTTCAAGTGGAACAGGAGGACGGCAGATGATTAAGCTTGAAAATATAGGCGTCAGTTACGGCGAAAAGACCGTCTACGAGAATTTTAATCTGGAAATCGAAGAGGGCAAAATAACCTGCGTGCTCGGCGAAAGCGGATGCGGCAAAACCACGCTTTTGAACGTGATAGCAGGACTTATTCCGCACACGGGCGAAGTGCCCGAAATAAATTGTTCCTACGTTTTCCAAAAACCTCGGTTAGTGCCGAACCTCACGGTTAAAGGCAATTTATCGCTCGTTTGCAAGGACGAAAACCGCATAAACGAAATGCTCGCTTGCGTTAATCTTGCTGATAAAGCGGAAAGCTTCCCCGCGCATTTGTCCGGTGGAGAGGCTCAAAGGGTTTCGATTTGTCGGGCGTTTTTATTCGATTGCGATTTGCTTTTGATGGACGAACCGTTCGTATCGCTCGATTTAAAGCTGAAAATTTCCATAATGGAGCAGTTTAAACGGTTGCAAAGCGGTAAGAATAAGACCACGCTTTTCGTAACGCACGACGTTGACGAGGCGGTGTATCTCGCGGACAGAATAATTGTGTTAAGCTCTGGCAAAGCGGTGTGGGACGTGAACAATCCAGACAAAAAAGGTTACGGCGAACAATCGGACTTGCGTCCGCAACTTATTTCAAAACTTTTACAATAAAAAAGGGAGTGCAACCGCACTCCCTTAAATATTAAATTTTACACGTTAAATCTAAACAAAATCACGTCGCCGTCTTTGACTACGTATTCCTTGCCTTCGCTGCGAACCTTACCCTTTTCGCGTGCGCCCACAAGTCCGCCGCATTCTAAAAGCGTCTGCCAGTCCACGACTTCCGCGCGGATAAAGCCCTTTTCGAAATCGGTATGAATAACGCCTGCCGCCTGCGGAGCTTTAGTTCCGTTCACGATAGTCCAGGCTCTCGTTTCCTTTTCGCCAGCCGTAAGATAGGAGATGAGCCCTAAAAGGTGGTAGCTCTTTTTGATAAGGCGGTTGAGACCGCTTTCCGTCAAGCCCAGCTCTTCCAGGAACATTGCCGCGTCTTCTTCGGGCATCTGCGAAAGCTCGTCCTCGGTCTTTGCGCATATGACCATAACTTCGCTGCCTTCTTTTGCCGCGTACTCTTTAACTTTTACGACGAGGGGGATATCGTCCTCGGGCTTGCCCATATCGAATTCGGAAATGTTCGCCGCATAAATAACGGGTTTAGCCGTCAGCAGGAATAAATTGTTCAGGAAGGGTTTTTCTGCTTCGTCGCACTCGAATAATCTTGCGGGCTTTTCTTCGGAAAGGAATTTTTCAAGCCTTTCCAGGAACGCAAACTCCGCCGCCGCTTCCTTGTTAGCGCCGCCCCTTGCCGTGTTGCGTATTCTGTCCTGACGCTTGTTTACCGCCTCGATATCCGCCAGAATAAGTTCAAGAGTGATAGTGGTGATATCGGAAACGGGGTCAACTACGTTCGAAACGTGCGTTACGTTCGCGTCCTCGAAACAGCGCACGACGTGTACTATCGCGTCGCATTCGCGGATGTGCGAAAGGAACTTATTGCCCAAACCCTCACCGCGGGAAGCGCCTTTGACCAAGCCCGCAATATCGACGAATTCCACGATAGCGGGGGTTGTTTTCTTGCTCTGATACAAAGCTGAAAGCTTGTCCAGCCTCTCGTCGGGCACGGCAACAACGCCAACGTTGGGTTCTATCGTGCAAAAGGGGTAGTTAGCGGCTTCCGCACCTGCATGGGTAATCGCGTTAAACAGGGTGGATTTACCCACGTTGGGCAATCCTACAACGCCTAATTTCATTGTATAAAAAACCTCGATGAATTTTTTATCATTATAATATAAATTTCAAAAAAATCAAAACGCTTTACGCCTATAAGTTGCCAAATTTTGGCGGCTGTGCTAAAATTGTTGAAAAGGTATTATAAATTATGGATTACAAAAAGTATATAGCCGAAAAAATCAAAGTGGAAGGCGTTAACGCCGAAGAAATAGAGGCGAGCATCGCAGTTCCCCCCGATACGACTTTGGGCGATTACGCCCTGCCTTGCTTTAAGTTTGCAAAGGCACTACGAAAATCCCCCGTAGTTATCGCGCAGGAGCTTGCTTCTGCGATTGTGACCGACAGCGTTATCGCAAATGTTACGGCAGTAAACGGGTATCTCAATTTTGCGATAAACAGGACGGGCTTGGTTAAAGAAACGCTCGGAAATATCGCGAAAGCGGGCAAGGAGTACGGCTCGGCGGATATAGGCAGCGGCAAGACGGTATGTATAGACTATTCGTCCGTAAATATCGCAAAGCCCTTCCATATCGGTCATCTTTCGACGACCGTTCTCGGCAGTTCGCTTTACAAAATATATTCATACCTTGGCTATAACGTGGTCGGCATAAACCATCTCGGCGACTACGGCACCCAGTTCGGCAAGCTCATATGCGCATACAAGCACTGGGGCAACAAAGAGGACGTGGAAAAGCGCGGAATATTCGCCGTAAACGAGCTGTACGTGCGTTTCAACTCGGAAGCAACGGAGGAAATGGAAAAGGAAGCGAGAGAATATTTCCGTCTTATCGAGAGCGGCGACAAAGAGGCTAACGACCTTTTCGAATGGTTCAAAGCCTTAACGCTTGCTTACGTTAATAAGATTTACGACAGGCTCGGCGTTAAGTTCGACAGCTACAACGGCGAGAGGTTCTATACGGACAAAATGCAGCCCGTAATCGACGAGCTTGCGGCAAAGAACCTGCTCAAAGAGAGCGAGGGCGCTAAAATCGTAGACCTCGAAGAATACGGAATGTCGCCCTGTCTTATACTTCGTTCGGACGGCGCTTCTCTGTACGCTACGCGCGACCTCGCCGCGGCATATTACCGCAAAAACACCTATAACTTCGATAAATGTCTGTACGTGGTTGCGTATCAGCAGAACTTGCATTTCAAGCAGATTTTCAAGGTTTTGGAGCTTATGGGCAACGACTGGGCGAAAGATATGGTGCACGTCGCTTACGGTATGGTTTCCTTGGAAGACGGCGCAATGTCCACGAGAAAGGGCAAGGTCGTCTGGCTTGAAGACGTTATTAACAAGTGCGTGGAAAAAGCGTATAGCGTGCTCGAAGAAAAGAACCCCGATTTGGAAGACAAAAAGGACATTTCTGAAAAGGTCGGCGTCGGTGCGGTTATTTTCGGCGCACTGTATAACAACAAGATAAAGGATATAGTTTTCTCCTACGACAAAGTGCTGTCGTTCGACGGCGAAACGGGCGTTTACTGCCAGTACACCTGCGCACGCGCGCGTTCCGTATTAGAAAAGGCAGGGAACGTGCGTTGCGATATTCCCGAAGAGTTCTCGGTAGAGCCGCAGGAATTTGAGGTGGTAAAAGCGCTTGCGGAATTCCCCGATACGGTAAAGGAAGCGGCGGCAAAATACGAACCGAGCATAATCGCGCGCTATGCCGTAGACCTTGCGCAGAAATACAATAAATTCTACTTCGACTGCAAGATATTGACTGCGGAAGACGGGGTTAAACAGCTTCGCCTTGCGATAACAAAAGCGGCGCTGCAAACGCTGGAAAACGCGCTCGCGCTTCTCGGAATACGCGCGCCCAAGAAGATGTGATTATGTACAAAGCGGTCATTTTCGATTTGGACGGCACACTGTTCGACACCCTGCCCGATATACAGGCGGTGCTCAACGCAACGCTTGAAAAATACAACCTGCCGCAGCTTTCACGCGAGCAAACAATGAGTTATATCGGCAACGGTGCAAAAGAGCTCGTTCGGCTTGCGATAGGCGGGCAAAACGAATATAGATTAGAAGAAATTCTCGCCTCATACAGAAAAGAGTACGCTGCAAACGACGGAAAGCTTTCCTGCTTTTTCGACGGCGAGGAAGAGGCGCTTTGCGCAATTAAAGCAAGCGGAATAAAGCTTGCAATATTCACAAACAAACCGCACGGCGTTGCGCTTAAAACCAACGAAAACTATTTTGCGAAATTCGGTTTCGACTGCGTGCTGGGACAGACGGACGAACTGCCGTTAAAGCCCGCTCCCGACGGGGTTTATAAGATTTTGGAACAGTTAGGCGTAAGCGCAAGCGAATGCCTTTTCGTCGGCGACGGCGAAACGGACGTGCAAACGGCGAAAAACGCGGGGCTCGACTGCGTTTCCGTGTTGTGGGGCTACCGCACAAAGGAACAGCTCGAAGCGGCGGGCGCAACAAAGTTCGCCGAAAATTTCGAAAAATTGCAACACGAAATTTTAGGTTAAACTGTTGAAATTTTTACCATATTATGGTAGAATAACAATATATAAAAATACTTTTTTTAAAGGAGTGTAATTTTATGAAAAGATGTACAGTATGCGGCGAAATCGTCGCTGACGACGTAGACGTTTGCCCCGTATGCAAGGCAAAGACGTTCACGCCCGTAGAAGAGGGCAAGGCGGCTTACGCTTGCGAGCACAAGGTAGGCGAGGGCGTTGTCGAAGATAAGGAAATTATGGACGGACTTCGCGCTAACTTCGCAGGCGAATGCACGGAAGTAGGTATGTATCTTGCAATGGCAAGAGTTGCGGAAAGAGAAGGCTATCCCGAAATCGCGGAAGCTTACAAGCGTTACGCTTACGAAGAAGCAGAGCACGCTTCCAAGTTTGCAGAGCTTTTGGGCGAGGTTGTTACCAATTCCACGAAGAAGAACCTCGAACTCCGCGCGGCGGCTGAAGCAGGCGCATGCGAGGGCAAGCTCGCACTTGCTAAAAAGGCTAAGCAGCTCGGTTACGACGCTATTCACGACACCGTTCACGAAATGGCAAAGGACGAAGCAAGACACGGTGCCGGCTTTGCGGGTATGCTCAAGAGATACTTCGGCAAATAATTTTAAAAACTTCGGAGGGCAAGTTTGCGCTTGCTCTCCGTTTTTTATTGTGATAATATACAGAGTATGGAAGAACTTGAAGATAAAGAAGCTGTTGAGGAAAGCGCCGCCGCGGCAGCAGTTGAAAACGAAGGGATAAAGCGTTCCAAAGGAATGGCGCAGTTTTTACAGATTGTAAAGTTTACCGCATTTTCGATTTCGGCGGGAGTAATTCAGTTTGTAACGACGGGTGCGCTTTCCAGTTGGACCGGGTTTATCCCGTACTGGATAGCATATCTTATAGGTTTAGTGCTTTCGGTAGTATGGAATTTCACGTTCAACAGAAAATTCACTTTCGCTTCCGCAAGCAACGTGCCTATTGCAATGAGCCTTGTGGTGCTGTATTATTGCGCGTTTACGCCTATATCCACGTTCGGCGCGGACGCGATAGTGGGCGCATGGAAAACGGCGGCAGGAGAAGGGTGGAACGACGCATACGAAATGGTTGTCACCGCTTCAATGATGATATTGAACTTTATAACCGAATTCATTTACGATAAATTTCTGGTATTCAACGATAAAATCGTTAAAAAAATCGAAACGGCGTTTAAGCGTAAAAATAAAGATTAAGAAAAAGCCCTGCGGTGCAAACACCGCAGGGCTTTTCTGTTGTGGATATAAATCAAAATCTTGACAGGTAATTAAAATTATGTTAACATTTTACTGCTACACAAATTCATATTTTTTAGACACGTGGCGTACAATGCGATTATGTACCGCCTTAATCCCGCGTGTCGAGAATTTGTGTAGCAACAATTAGGTGGGTATATTTTCGGGGTGTGCCTTCTTAATTGAAGCGCACACTTTTTTTATTTCCCGAAAACTTAAAAATTTTTGGAGGCTTTACATATGTTTAAAAGAAATGACAAAGCACTACTGGCAACAAGGATAATCATAATGATTACTCTTGGAATTTTTGCGGCTATCTCGCTTGCTATAGGTATTGTGTTAGTAATATTAGTTAATGTAGCTTGCATTCTAATAACTTTTGCTGGTTGGTTCTTTTGTCTGTTGATGTGGATATTTGCAAGACTTTATTTATCATATTTATGTGATATAAAGTTAATTCGCAATAAACTCTACGGTGAAAGCAATGAGGACTTAGAAGTGTTTTTTAAGCAAATAGAATTATAACTAATCTGACTAAAATTAGCGTAATAAAAAGCACGCAAATAATCGTTACCGCATAGAATGAAGTATAGAGGCAAGGGGGAAAACCTTTGCCTTGAAAATTCTAAAGACAAGGTAAAGTTAATTATGTGTTCAAATTGTAATTCCTGCAACTCCTGCAATAACTCGAGAAGCGGCTGTGGCTGCGGTTGCAGTTTACTCTCTTTACTGTTCGGCAATTCCTGCAATTCGTGCGGATGCAACAATTCCCGCAGCGGCTGCGGTTGCAATTCCTGTGGTTGCAATAACTCCCGTAGCGGAAGCGGCTGCGGCTGTACCACTTGCGGTAACGGCACTTCGCCCTACTCGGGCTGGACCGGCACGGGCTGGTCGAACGGCAACGGACGCAGCGGCTGCGGTTGCAGTTCCTGTAATTCCTGCGGCTGCAACAACTCCCGTAGCGGTTGCGGTTGTAACTCCTGCGGTTGCAACAACTAATCAAAAAGCAAGGGACGGAAAATTTTTTCCGTCCCTTTTACCACGTTTGAATATAGCAAAAGAAAGAAGTTAAAAATATATTTATGCGGTATTTTGCTGAGCTTTACAAATACTTTTCGGATAAACGGTATTCAACGATAGCAGGCACTCTGGTGTATTTTCTGCTGATGTCCGTCGCGCCGTTTTTGTTCTGGCTGACGCTGATTGTCGGCAAACTCGATTTTTCCTCGTTTGATTCCAACCAGCTTTTTGCTGCAATAACGCCCGTACTCGATTACTTGAAAACTTCCGCGGAAAGCGCAACAAGCAGTGCGGGAATAGTGCTCATTTTAACTTCTCTCTGGTCGTCTACAAACTTTTTCTATCATTTGCGCCGCAGCGGCGAACTCATTTACGATAAAAAAGTGAAGAGGGGAGGATTGCGGCTTCGCCTTACTTCGCTATTGATAGTTTTCGGCACGCTGTTTTTAATTGCGGGTGCGGCGGCAATGCCCTTTTTAAGCTACAGCGTTCTGGAATTTATTATGCCTGCCGCAGTCGCAAAAGTCATTTCGCTTGTATTTATCAGTATGTTTGCGGTTTTCGCCGCGTATCTTTTGAATTTGTTTGCCTGCCCTTTCAGGCTTGATTTTTACCACGCAATGCCGGGCAGTCTGCTGACCACCGCGTTATGGCTTGTTTGCGCGACGGGATTTACCGTCTATCTGCAATTTGCCAACCCTCAAAAGCTGTACGGGGCAATCGCCGCCCTAATCGTGTTTTTACTGTGGTGTTATATAATGATTAACAGTCTGGTGCTCGGAATAATTTATAACAGTAAATATATGCCGCAGCAAAGAAAACTCAAACTGTATTAAAAAAGCCCCTGCAAGAATAATTGCAAGGGGCATTTTATTTTTATTCTTAATACTTTACCGCACAGCCGCAAGCCAGAGCACCCGGGCCTATGTGGCAGGAAACGCTTAAAGAGAGGGGGTCGATATACTTGACTTCCAAATCGGGGAAATGCTCTTTAAGCTCTTTTGCGAAAATCTGCGCTTCCTCGAAGTTCTGCGTATGAGCAACGCCCAAAGTCATTCTGCCCTGTGCGCGAAGCTCCTTGAATTCGCCGTTCAAATCGTGCTCAACCGCTTCAATCATAACTTTCTTGGCTTCGCTCGTCTTTCTCACCTTAGCGTAGGTGTCGAACACTCCGCCATGGTTCTGCAACACGGGCTTAATTCTCAGCATTGTGCCGATGAGTGCCGCCGCAGGGGTCAGTCTGCCGCTCTTTTTCAAAAATTTAAGCGTGCCGAGCGCAATATATATGGAGGAGTACTTGCCGGTCTCCATAAGGTAGTCGTAAATTTCTTTTGCCGTCTTGCCCTCTTCAATCATTTTGAGAGCGTCGTAAACGGTTTGTTTTTGCGTAACGGAAACTCTGTGGTTGTCTAAAGCAAAAACTTTGCCTATGAATTCGGGCTCGGTTTCAGCCATTTTCTTTATCGTCAGCGCCGTTTCGGAAAGTCCGCTGGATAAGGGCATATACAAAATTTCGTCGTAGCTTTTAAGCAGTCTTCTCCATCTTTCGGCAACGTCGAAGGGGTTGGGCTGGGAGGTGGCTACGGTCGTTCCGTCGCGCGTCAGCGCTTCGTAAAACTGCTCCTGTGTGAAACCTTCTTCTTCGAAAAACTGTTCGCCGTTGACGAGAACGGGGGTGGGTTGAATTTCTATGCCGAGCTCTTTCGCTTGGTCTATCGTAAAACCGCAGTTACTGTCGGTTACTATTGCAATACTCATTTTTCATTTATCCTCTCTATAGTATTCCGCTTAATTGTATTTAATAAAAGTAGCACAGGCAAGCGCACCCGGACCAATGTGGCAGGAAACGCTCAAAGACAGGGGGTCGATATACTTAACTTCCAAATCGGGGAATTTTTCTTTCAATTCCTCTTCGAAGATTTTAGCCTCGGCGAAGTTCTGCGTATGCGCAATGGCAAGCGCCATTTTACCCTGTCCGCGAAGTTCTTTAAAACGTGTGTCCAGGTCTTTTTCAACAGCCTTAATCATAGTCGATTTAGCGTCAACGAGCTTGCGCACCTTTGCGTACTGGTCAAGCTTAAAGCCCTGAATCTGTAAAACGGGTTTGATTTTCAAAAGCGTGCCGATTGCCGCAACGGCGGGGGTAAGCCTGCCGCCTTTTTTAAGGTATTTGAGCGTGTCAACCATAATGTAAATGGAGGACTGCATTTTCGTCTGCATAAGGAAGTCGCGTATCTCTTCCGCAGTTTTGCCCTCGTTAGCAAGAGCAAGCGCGTCCATAACGCTTCCGCGCATAGTTATGGAAATACGCTGGTTGTCGATAACGTACACCTTGCCCGCGAATTCCGTTTCCGCAAGGCGCGTAAGCGTTGCGCACGTTTCGGAAAGTCCGCTCGACATAGGTATATGAATAATTTTGTCGCAGGAAAGAAGAAGCTCTTTCCATTTTTCCCCAACGTCGAACGCGCTGGGCTGTGAGGTGGAAACCTGAGCGTCGGATTTAAGTTTTTCGTAGAATTCGTCCTGAGTTATGGTCAAATCCTCAAAGTACTGTTTTCCGTCAATCAGAAAGGGCATAGGGATAACGGTTATCCCCAGCTCTTTCGCTTCCGCCTGAGTAATACCGCTGTTGCTGTCGGTTACTATTGCAGTTTTCATATTTAAATTTTCCTTATAATTTCACTATAAAACAATTATATAAGAAAGTTGATGATAAGTCAACAAATTTGCTCTTTAAATAAGGGCAATAGCCTCTATTTCCACAAGGCAGCCTTTGGGTATGTCCTTTACGGCAACGCAGCTTCTTGCAGGGGAGGAGGTGAAGTATTGCGCGTAGACCTCGTTGAAAGCCGCAAAATTAGCTATATCGGATAAAAAGCAAACCGTTTTTACAACTTTGCCCATATCCGAGCCCGCCGCTTCCAGAAGAGCTTTAACGTTCTCGCAGGATTGCTTTGTCTGCGCCGCAATGCCTTGCGCAATCTCGCCAGTGGCGGGGTTGACGGGTATCTGTCCGCTGGTGAATACGAATCCGTTCACAACTTTTGCCTGTGAATAAGGTCCTATAGCCGCAGGGGCTTTATCCGTTGAAACTGTTTTCATAAATATACCTCGTATTAGTCTAAAACTTTAAAACCGCCTTTGGTCAGGCTGTCTCTGATAAGCTTAATGTGTTCGGAATTTCTCGTTTCGATGGAAAGCTTTAAATAGCATCCGTTTACGGCGCTGCCGGCGTTGGTGCGTTCGTGCAAAACCGCAGTAACATTGCCGCCGCACTCCGCCACAATCTTGGAAACGCCCTCGAGCTGTCCGGGTTTGTCCGTAAGTTCGAGAGTGAGGGAGCACTGTCTGCCGCCCATAAGAAGTCCGCGGTTTATCACGCGTGAAAGTATGGTAACGTCGATATTGCCTCCCGAAATAAGGCAAACGACTTTCTTGCCCTTAACGTCGGGAATTTTATCGAACAGCACCGCCGCAAACGCAACCGCGCCCGCGCCCTCGGCAATCATTTTCTGTTTTTCAATCAGAGTGAGGATAGCCGCGCACACCTGGTCGTCCGTTACGGAAACTATTCCGTCAACGTATTTGGAGCAGATGTCGAACGTGTGCACGCCGGGCTCTTTAACCGCAATACCGTCGGCAATAGTGGAAACGGAAGGGAGGGTTTCTATCTTACCGTGCGCTACCGAGTTGAGCATACTGGGAGCACCTGCCGACTGCACGCCGTACACTCTGATTTTCGGATTGAGCGATTTAACGACGAAGCTCACGCCCGAAATAAGACCGCCGCCGCCCACTGGCACGACTATAACGTCCGCGTCCTTCAGCTGGTTTATTATTTCAAGACCGATAGTGCCCTGACCTGCGATAACGTCCTCGTCGTCGAAAGGATGAATGAAGGTGTAGCCATTTTCCTCGCGCAGTCTTTCCGCCTCGTTGTGGGCGTCGTCGTACACCCCGGGAACGAGAACGACTTCCGCGCCGTAGCCTTTCGTCGCTTCCACTTTGGAGATAGGCGCGCCGTCGGGCATACATATTATTGATTTAATACCGAACTTTGTGGAAGCGAGAGCTACGCCCTGAGCGTGATTGCCTGCCGAACAGGCGATAACGCCTTTCGCTTTTTCCTCGTCGGTCAGCCGTGCGATTTTGTAGTACGCGCCGCGCACCTTGAACGAACCCGTTCTCTGCAAATTTTCGCATTTTAAGTAAATTTCGCAACCCGTTTGCTGGGAAAGGACGGGGGAGTGGATTAAATCCGTTTGCCGTATCGCGTCCTTTAAAACGTATTGCGCCTGATAAACTTTGTCAAGATTAAGCATTTTTTTACCTTACGTTAAATAATTTTAATAAATTATACGGCTTTGCGCATAAAAAGTCAAATGCTCAACGGCGGTTCTTTCTATTCAGCAATCAATAAAGCGGACAGGTGTTTAACCTGTCCGCTTTATTGGCGCAGAGGAGAGGATTCGAACCTCCGTACGTATTCCTACGTAACACGATTTCGAGTCGTGCGCATTCGACACTCTGCCACCTCTGCATTGATAACATTGTATATCAAAATCTTAAAATAGACAAGCGATTTTACGCCTGTTGCAAAAATTTTATTTTTTTGTAAAGCCGTTGCAATTCGTTTGACGGAAGAGGTAAATTCGAATATAATATCACTATATCAATCCGAGGCGTAGCGCAGTTGGTAGCGCGTATGGTTCGGGACCAT
>CAZACR010000019.1:0-15265 GCA_964483715.1 uncultured Clostridia bacterium | reverse complement strand
AATAATATAGTGTATAATTTCATTATTGCAAGGGCGGTTTTTGTCGCTTTTTGAATGGAAAAAATGGCAAAAACGGGCATTAAGCGCATTGTAATACAGAATAGTATTATATTACCTGCAAAAAAAACTGTCAAGCAAAAACTTACAAGCGCAATAAAAATTTCTAAAATAATTAAAGTAGCAAGGAAAATCACACTTTTCCGCAGCGCGACCCAATTTGCGCATACCTGCGGCTCACTGGGTGAATTGCCGCATTTTCTAATAATTTTGGGCTAAAACATAATGCGGCAAAAGGGCAACGCCCTGAAAATCGTAGCGTTTTGTTGTCGTCGCCAGACAACAAAACCGAGAGTGTAACTATGAGAATAGATAAGTTTTTAAAAGTTTCCAGAATTTTAAAGCGGAGAACGGTCGCGCAGGAAGCGTGCGCGGGCGGAAAAGTTATGATTAACGGCAGGGAAGTTAAGCCTTCCCACGCGGTGGCTGTCGGCGACGTGGTTGAAATAGCCTACGCCAAAGGCACGCTGAAGTTCAAGGTTTGCGACGTTAAGGAAACGGTAAAAAAAGACGAAGCCGCCTCCCTCTACGAAATTATAGAATAAATTAACGGAAAAATAAGATGTTTAAAATCCTGTTGTCAAAATTTAAAGAATCCACGGTATCCGTACTTCCCGTAACAGCTATCGTACTGATAATAACGTTTACGCCGCTTGCTAATCTTTCGACGACGGAAACGGTAGCTTTCTGCTTATCCGCGGTCGGGCTTATCGTCGGCATTGCGCTATTCAACCTCGGCGCCGACCTTGCAATGACGCCTATGGGCAGCCACGTAGGTTCGGGCTTAACCAAGTCCAAAAAGATTCTCATACTGCTTTCGGTATGCTTTGTTATGGGTTTGCTTATAACCATTGCCGAACCCGATTTAAGCGTGCTCGGCGAACAGGTAAAGGACATTATGCCCGGCGGCGCAACCGTAGGCAAGTGGCTTTTAATTATTACGGTCGGCTTAGGCGTCGGGCTGTTCCTCGTCATTGCCGTACTTAAAATCGTTTTCCATAAAGACCTTTCGGCTTTCGTAATGTTCTTTTACCTTATGCTGTTCGCTCTGTGCGCAATGCTTGCGGAAAACGGAAAGTTTGCCCTTATCCCTCTTTCCTTCGATTCGGGCGGCGTTACCACAGGCCCTATCACCGTACCCTTTATAATGGCGCTCGGCGTGGGCATTTCCGCGACGATAGGCGGACGCGACGCAAACGAAAACAGCTTCGGTTTAATCGCGCTCTGCTCGGTAGGTCCTATTATCGCGGTTATGGCTCTTTCGCTTATGACCAACGGCGAGCTTTCGGGTTACGATATTTCAACCTACGATATAGGCAATTACATAGGAACGAACTTCGGTCACACTATTTTAGATACGATTAAGGAAGTTGCGCTTGCGCTCGCACTTATCGTCGCGTTCTTCCTTATCCTGCAATTTGTCATTTTAAAATTGCCCAAGCAAAAGCTCATTCAGATTGCTATCGGCATAGGATATACTTTCTTCGGTCTCGTCATTTTCCTTGTTGCCGTAAAGGTGGGCTTCCTGCCCATAGGTTTTAAACTCGGCACTCAGATTGCCTCGGCAAACCAGCCGCTTCTCGTTGTGTTCGGCTTTATCCTCGGTATGGTGGTAGTTCTTGCAGAGCCTGCGGTTCACGTCCTCAACAAACAGGTTGAAGAAATAACCAACGGCGGCGTTAAAAAGATTGAAATGCTCGTTGCCCTCTCGGTTGCGGTAGGCATATCCATAGGGCTTGCGATGATAAGAACTATTTTCAAGTTCTCCATTCTGTATTATCTTATCCCCGGTTATCTGATATCCTTGGGCTTATCGTTCTTCGTTCCCAAGATATACACGGCGATAGCGTTCGACTCGGGCGGCGTTGCTTCCGGTCCTTTGACGTCGAGCTTTATCCTCCCCCTCGCGATAGGCGCGTGCAGCACGATAAACGGCACGGACGGAATTTACAGCTTTGCTTTCGGCATAGTCGCTATGGTTGCAATGACTCCCCTTATCACGATACAGCTTTTAGGCTTTAAGGCGGTTATGTCCGCAAAGGTGCGCGCAAACATTACTATGAAGCGCATACTCTCCGCGGACGACGAGCAAATCATATATTTCAAATAATAAGGAACTCTTATGTCTGAAAAAATAAAAGAAAATAAAAAGAAAATAAAAGAAAACGTTACCGCCAAGAAAAAAGCCGTTAAGGAAAATGCAAAAGCGGTGCACGGCTCGTTAAAGCAAAGGCGTGCGGGAAACCCCAACACCGTAACGAACAACAGGCTTGAAATGCTGGTTACGGTAGTCAGCAGAAACAAGGCGGAATATTACGTAGACTTAATTCAGTCGTTCGACGTCAATATGCAGATTATGGCTCTTGCAGAGGGCACGGCGGACGCAAAGACTATGCGTTATCTCGGCTTGACCGATTCGGGCAAGAGCGTGATATTCAGTATTATTCAGGAAAACAAACTGCCCGACGCACTGAACACGCTGGAAGAAAAGTTCAACGCTGTAAAAGGCGGCAAAGGCATCGCGTTCACTATCCCTTTAACAAGCGTGATGGGCAAGCTGTTATTCGGATTTTTAAGCAACAACAAGACGGTCGTTAAGGAGGGCAAATAAGATGGCTGCTAAGCACGAAGTTATATTTTGTATAGTAAACGCGGGATTTTCCGACGTAGTTATGGACGCGGCGAAAGAAGTAGGCGCGCGCGGCGGCACGGTTATACACGCAAGAGGCACGGCTAATAAGGAGGCCGAGGAATTTTTCCATATAACCATTCAGCCCGACAAGGATATAGTTATGATACTCGTCCCCACCGAAATAAAGGACGATGTTCTTCACGCATTGTACCGCAACGCAGGATTAAAAACCGACGGACAGGGCATCGCCTTTTCAATGCCCGTAAACAACGTAGTCGGAATTTCCGGCGCACCGAAGATAGAAGAAGCACCGCAGGAAACCGCGGATACGGCTGATACGGCTGTCGAAGAAACTCAACCGAAAGAGGAAAAAACCGAAGAACAACAATGAATATAAGCGTAATAATATGCGCCGCTGGCAAAGGCGAGCGCACAGGCTTAGAAAGAAACAAACTGCTTTATCCCTTTCACGGAGCGAACGCGCTGTACTATACCGTTAAAAGGGTTAAAGCGTTTTCTTTTTATCTGCGACAAAATACAAGCGACGTTTTAACGCAAATAATCGTCACCTCCTCCACTGCCGACCTCGAAGAAATTCAGGCGGTCTGTTTGCCGTTCGACTGTAAAGTAGTTTTAGGCGGAAAAACTCGGACGGAGAGCGTTTATAACGCGCTGAAAGAGGTCACTGGCGATATAGTTCTCATTCACGACGGAGCGCGCCCCTACGCCACCGTTGAGCAGTTTGCGAAGTGCTCAGAGTGCGTAGAGCAATACGGAAGCGCAATAACCGCTATGAACGCAACCGACACGATAGCGGTTGTAAAAGACGGTTCGATAGCGGATATACCCGACCGAAACGCGCTTTTCGCCGTTCAGACGCCGCAGGGCTTTAAGACGGAAAGCATTAAAGCCGCCTACGAAAAGGCAATGCAAAGCGGTGAAACCTTTACCGACGATAGCTCGGTATATTCGCGTTATATCTCCCCTGCGCGCATATGCAATTGCGGAAGTGCGGCGAACAAAAAGCTCACATTCAGAGAAGATTTCGAAAACGCAACCGACGGCGCGCCCCTTCTGGAAAAGTTTGCTTTTCAAAAGGGCAAAGTCGGGTTCGGCGTGGACGTGCACGCGTTCGGAAGAAATGCGGACCACATTACCCTTTGCGGCGTAAAAATACCCTGCGACAGCGGACTTATTGCGCACAGCGACGGAGACGTTGCTTTTCACGCAGTAATGGACGCGCTGCTTTCCGCGGCAGGACTGAAAGACATAGGGCACTACTTCCCCGACAACGACAAAACGTACGAAAACGCGGACAGCGGCAAACTGCTTGAAAAAGTGGTTGCGCTCGTCGCCGAAAAGGGATATAAACCTGCAGGGCTTGCGGTTGCAATTCAGGCGGAAAAGCCGCGGCTCGCAAAGTATATAGACGAAATGAAACAAAAGCTAAATGCACTTACGGGCGTAAATATGTCCGAAATATCCATAACCGCAGGCACTTGCGAGGGCTTGGGCTTCGTGGGCGAAAGACTTGGCATATGCGTGTACTGCGCCGCAGTAATCGACGAGGTTTGATATGGCAAAAAATGTAACAACGGTATTCGTATGCAGTGAATGCGGAGCGTCCTCTCCCCGTTGGCTGGGGCGCTGTCCTTCCTGCGGCAAGTTCAATACTATGGCGGAAGAAGCGGTTAAAAGCGAACAACCCGCTTCCGCCGCAAAGAAAAGCGTATATTCCATTGCCAAAGCAAAACCGCTTTCACAGATAACATATGAAAGGCACTCCCGCACTCCCTCCGGCATTTCGGAATTCGACACGGTGCTCGGCGGCGGAATCGTCGCGGGCTCGCTCGTGCTTTTGGGCGGCGACCCAGGCATAGGTAAATCCACGCTTTTAACGCAGATTGCCGCGCACCTCTCCGCCAATCACAAAGTACTGTATTTTTCCGCCGAGGAAAGCTGTTCGCAGGTTAAAATGCGCGCCAACCGCCTAAACCTGGAAGGCGACAATTTACTGCTTGTAAACGGCACTTGCATTGACGGTTTGGAAAGCGAACTCGACGGCGTAGAGTTCTGCGTGATAGACTCGATACAAGCCGTGTATACTGACGATTTGACATCTTCCGCAGGCTCGGTCGGGCAGGTCAGAGAATGCGCGACAAAGCTTATGCGCATTGCCAAGAGCCGAGGAATAACCTTTTTCATTATCGGGCACGTTACCAAGGAGGGCGCACTAGCAGGACCGAAAGTGCTCGAACACGTTATGGATACGGTGCTGTACTTCGAGGGCGAAAATCAGGAAAACTACCGCATACTGCGCGCCGTAAAGAACAGATTCGGCAACGTTTCGGAAGTGGGCGTATTCGAAATGGCGGGCGACGGACTGCACGCGGTGACCGATTATTCGGGCATATTTCTGTCCGAAAGCCGCGGCGAGGAAGCTGGCTGTGCGGTTACTCCCGCGCAGACTGGCAACCGCTGTATGAACGTCGAAATGCAGACGCTTATTTCCAAAACGACGTTCGGTCAGCCGCGCAGAATGTCGCTGGGCGTAGATTACAATAAACTGACACTTTTACTTGCGGTTCTGGAAAAGCGGTGCAACCTCCACTTCTCCTCCAACGACGTTTACGTAAACGTTATGGGCGGCATTAAACTGAACGAGCCCTCCACCGACCTTGCTATATGCGCCGCGCTCGCTTCGGCGTATCTGGACAAGCCCGTGGATAAATACACCGCGGTGTTCGGCGAAGTTGGTTTAACCGGAGAAGTACGCGCCGTGCAGTATGCGGAAAAGCGTGTGCAGGAGTGCGTGAAAATGGGCTTCAAGCGCGTTTTACTCCCTGCCAAAAATATGAAAACAGTTGCTAAATACGCAGACAAAATAAGCATAGTACCCATTCTTTACGTTTCGTCTATGCTGAAAAGCCTGTTCCCCAAAGAATAACAGACCATGGCTATAGAACTTTCAGAGCATTTTACATTTAAAAAATTATTACGCTTCGTCTACCCTGCCGTTATTATGATGGTGTTTACCTCCGTTTACGGCGTGGTAGACGGTATTTTCGTTTCCAACTTTGCAGGCGAGTCGGCTTTTGCCGCCGTCAATCTAATCATGCCCGTGCTTATGGGCTTTGCCTCTTTCGGGTTTATGATAGGTACGGGCGGCAGTGCGCTCATTTCCAAAACGCTGGGCGAAGGCGACGAACAAAAGGCGCGCGGAATTTTTTCCATGCTGATTTACGCAACCGTCATCCTTGGCGCGATAATGACGGTTGTCGGCATATTCACCCTCCGCCCCCTTGCAATACTGCTAAAAGCCGAACAGGAAGGCATTCGGGACGAATGCGAGCTGTACGGCTTCATAAATATGTGCGGCATAACGCTGTTTATGCTTCAGAACGTTTTCCAGAGCTTTTTCCCGTTGGCGGAAAAGCCCAAGCTCGGTCTTGCCGTAATTGTCTGCGCAGGCGTAACCAACGCTATTTTGGATGCAGTGTTTATCGCAGGTTTTAAAATGGGGCTTGTCGGTGCGGCGCTCGCAACCGTATTAGGTCAGGCTGTGGGCGGTCTTTTACCCGTTTTTTATTTTGCGTTAAACCGCAAATGTATACTTCACCTGGGCAAACCGCTGATAAGCGTTAAAGCGCTGCTTAAATCGTGCGCAAACGGCTCTTCCGAAATGATGACGAACATTTCTCTATCGCTCGTAACTATCCTCTATAATTACCAGCTTATGAGCTTTGCTGGCAAGAACGGAGTGTCCGCTTACGGCGTTTTAATGTACGTCAACTTCATTTTCGTCGCCGCATTTATAGGGTATTCGATAGGCGTTACGCCCGTTATCGGCTACAACTACGGCGCGGGCAATAAAAAAGAGCTGAACAACGTTTTGAAAAAGAGCCTTATAATAATCGGTATAACTTCGGCTGTTATGTTCGGTTTGGCAACTTCCCTGCACTATCCGCTGTCTCAGATATTCGTTGGCTACGACGAAGCTTTGTTTGCAATGACGCGGCGCGGCTTTTTAATATGCGCGCCCATATTCCTCATTATGGGGTTCAATATTTTCGGTTCGTCGTTCTTTACTGCGCTCAACAACGGGCTTGTTTCCGCGATAATTTCGTTTATGCGCACTCTGTTTTTTCAGGTGCTATGTATTCTCGTACTTCCGCTTATTTGGAAACTGGACGGCGTATGGGCTGCCAACGTGTTTGCGGAGATTTTAGCGCTTGCGGTAACGTTCTCGCTGTTTATGGCGTTTCGCAGAAAATACGGATATTTTCTAAAAACTTCCAAGCAGAATTAGCGCATAAGCGGCTTCTTCCTGCACAAGATAATTGCACGGAGGAAGAGTTATGCAATTTTGCGAAACACAAACTTATTTAAATCTTGCAAGGAGTTTTGCCGGTGAAAGCCAGGCGGGAATGAGATATCAGCTCATTGCCAGAGAGGCTACCGCACAGGGTTATATCGCGCTTGCCGACGAGATTAAAACGTTAGCCAAAAACGAAACCGTGCACGCAAGAAGGTTCTTTGAAGAGCTTACTAAGCGCGGAGGAGAAGCCATCGATAATATTGATATCGACGCTGGCTATCCCTTCCACACGGGCGATTTGGTTGAGATGTTGCGTCTTGCGGCCGAAGATGAAAGAGCGGAACACGAAAGAATTTATCCCGCATTTGCCAAGATAGCTAAAGAAGAGGGTTTTGCGGATATTGCCGGCCTTTTCACGATGATAGCTACGGTCGAAAAACACCACGAACAGATTTTTTCTTATCTGCACGAAGCTATGGAAAGCGGTAATCTTTACAAGAATGAAAGTCCTATTCTTTATATCTGTAAGGAATGCGGTCATAAACAGACCTTGAAAGAAGCTTGGGACGTTTGTCCCCTTTGCAAGTCAAGTCAGGGTTTCGTAGCATTGCACATTCCTTACGAAAAGAATTCCGAGTTCAGGAATTCCGATAAAAAGGAGAAGATATGAAAAAGGCAAACAATGAAAACAAGCAGAACAAGCAAAACAAAACCTCAAACTGCTCGTCTTCCAAAAGCACGAAAAACTGCAAGTAATTGCTTTTTCAGCTTTGACGACCCGTTCGGAAGTTATACGGGTACGAATGAGGATATTGATGACAAACCTATTCAGGACGTTGACGACCTGTAATTCGTTCCCGTAATTTTCGGAAGGAAAAAACGGGGCGGCGTGAACTTTTTGTAAAAGCTCACGCCGCCTTTCCTTTTTTAACTCTATTACAATTTTCTGATTATCCGTGCGGGGTTGCCCGCTATAACCACGTTGGACGGGAACGATTTGGTCACCACCGCACCGCTTCCCACTATCACGTTGTCGCCCAAGGTTACGCCGGGGTTTATCACCGCGTGACCGCCTATCCAGCAGTCGTCGCCGATTGTTATCGGTTTGCCCAGCTCTAAACCAGAAACGCGCGTCGCCCTGTCGAGTGGATGCATTGCCGTATAAATTCCGACCTGCGGCGCGATTAAACAGTTATTGCCGATTTTAACCTTGCACACGTCCAGTATGCAAACTCCGTAATTGCAGTAGAAATTTTCGCCCACTTCGATATTGCTTCCGTAGTCGCAGCAAAAGCCCGCGTTCAGCCAAACGCTATCCCCGCACTTGCCCAAAAGCTGTTTTGCGGTGGCTATACGCTCTTCTTCTGATAAATCCTGTGAAAGCTTTATACTTAACGAAACCGCTCTCTCGTGAGCGGTTTTAAGTTCTTCGTCTGCGGCGTTATACAGCTCGCCGCTCAGCATTTTTTCGCGTTCGGTCATAATTATCCTTATAATATATTATCGATAAATTCTGTTGAGTCGAAAAGTTCCAGATCGTCGATTTTCTCTCCGACGCCGGCAAACATTACGGGTATACCCAGCTCGCCGCACAGCGAGATTACGAAACCGCCCTTAGCCGAACCGTCGAGCTTTGTCAGCACTATGCCGTCGAGCTCCACCGCCTCGTCGAACACGTTCGCCTGATTGACCGCGTTATTGCCCGTCGTAGCGTCGAGAACGAGCAGTTTATAGAAGTTGGCTTGAGGATATTCCCTTTCTACCACGCGCGACATCTTTTTAAGCTCTTCCATAAGGTTGGCTTTGACGTGCAGTCTGCCCGCAGTATCGACTATAACCACGTCCGTTCCGCGAGCCTTTGCGGAGGACAGCGCGTCGAATACTACTGCGGAAGGGTCGCTCCCCTCCTCGTGCTTGACTATCCTTACCTTAGCCCTTTCCGCCCAGACGGAGAGCTGGTCGCTTGCCGCCGCACGGAAGGTATCCGCCGCCGCTACCGTCACGGTTTTGCCCTGCCTTAAAAAGTAAGAAGCGAGCTTGCCTACGGTTGTCGTTTTGCCTACGCCGTTTACGCCTACGAGCATAATCACCGCGGGATATTGAATTTCGGGCACTTCAGCTTCGTCCAGCTTTTCCTGTAGAATGTCCTTTATGCAGTCGATTACAAATTCCTTTTCTTTCAGCTTTTCCTGCTTGACTTCCGCGCGGAGCTCTTCCACGATTTCTTCCGCACTCGTCACGGAAATATCCGAGCTTATCAGAATTTCTTCCAGCTCGTCGTAAAATTCGTCGCCTATTTTATTTTTGGAAAAGAGCGCCCCTATCGCACCCGAAAGCGCGTTTTTGGTCTTTTTAAGCGCGTTGGCAAGTTTAGAGAATATTCCCATTTTTAAATTCCTTGAAAATTATTTACGCAACGGTATCGCCGCCGAGCCTACTCTCCACTTCGGAAAGCTTGACGGAAACGATTTTGGAAACGCCCTTTTCTTCCATGGTTACGCCGAAAAGAACGTCTGCTTTTTCCATTGTGGGTTTACGGTGGGTGATGACGATGAACTGCGTCTTTTCCGCAAACTTTTTAAGATAAGTCGCGTATCTGCCGACGTTGCCGTCGTCGAGAGCCGCTTCGATTTCGTCGAGTACGCAGAAGGGCATAGGGCGCATCTGTATGATAGCAAACAGTATCGCGATAGCAGTAAGCGCCTGCTCGCCGCCCGAAAGCAGCGATATCTTCGAAAGGTTTTTGCCGGGAGGGCACGCAACGATTTCCACGCCCGCGTCCAGAGGGTCTTCGCAGTCGGTATAGTCGAGCTGCAATTCCGCTCTGCCGCCGCCGAACAGTTCTTTGAACGTGCGCTTGAAATTTTCGTTTATGACGTTGAAGCCTTCGTTGAAAATCTTCAGCATTTCCGTGCGGATATCTTCCAGCGCTTTGGTCAAATCGTCAATCGCCTTTTCCATATCCGCTTTTTCTTCGCTCATCTTCTGGAAGCGGGTATTTTCTTCCTCGTACTCCTCTATCGCGTTGGGGTTGACGGGTCCGAGCATCGTAAGCTGGCGTTTGTAGTTTGCTATGCTGTTTGCGGAAGCCGAAATGTCGTAATCTTCCACCTTGTATTTAAGACAGCCTTCGTAATCTTCCTGATATTCTTCCTCTATTCTGCGTTGCAGATATTCGAGGTCGGCGTCAATCTTTTGCAGATTGAGTTCCTGCGTATGCAGTCTGGAAGTGAGCTGTTCGCTCTGTTCAGCCGCTTTAAGTCTTGAAAGGTCAATCTCCTGAACTCTGCCGTTGAGCGTTTTCTTGTTATCTTCGAGCGCGTGAATGCGCGTAATCAGGTCGTCAAGCTTGACCTGCTCTTCCTTTGAAAGAGCCGCCCTCGCCGCTTTTTCGTTGAGTTCGTCCAAGCTTGCCTGCATGCTCGGCACAAGCGCGGTGAGGTCGTTAACCTTGCTTATAAGCGAAGATTTCTCGCCTCTTAATCTTTCACAGCTTTCCCTGTTGGCTTTGACCGCGCTCTCGAGCGTTGCAATTTCGATTTGCAAGGAGTTGAGCTTCTCCATTTTCTCGTTGCGCTCGTGCAGCGTTTTTTCGTACTTCTCGCTCATCGAGTCCATTTCGGACGAAGCCTTGTCGGACTGCTCCGAAAGGTTGCTCGCGCCCTGACTCGTCGAGGAATATTCGTCGTCCAATTCCGCAAGCTTCTGCTCAATCTGCGCTTTGGACTGCTTATATACCGTGTATTCGCTCTCCTTGTTCGCCATACTACGCATAAGGTTGGAGAGCTTTTCTCTTGCCGCCGCCTGCTCTAACCGCGCGTTCTGCAGCTTACAATCCAGCGCTTCCGCCGCTTTCTCGGCTTCCAGCTTTTCCTGTTCAGCCTGCTCTTTCTTTGCGATTGTGCGCTCCAAAAGATTGCGCTTTGCCGCGAGCTCTTCCTCTGCGTCTTTTATCTGCCTTTCGTTGGAAAGAAGGTTCGCAGTATTCTCTCTGCGGCTGCCGCCTGTCATCGAGCCCGAAACCGCACTGATGTCGCCTTCAAGCGTAACTATCTTGAACGCACGGGGATATCTGCTGGTTATCGCGTTTGCGCTTGCAAGATTGTCGCAGATAAGCGTGTTGCCCAAAAGATATCTTATGATGTTGTCGTATTTTTTATCGTATGTAATTAAATCGATTGCACGCCCTAACGCACCGCGCTCCTTGCACGCAAAACGCAGCTGAGGGTTGTCCTCTCTGGGTCTTAAAGCTTCCACAGGCAAACAGGTTATCTGACCGCCGCGCGTCTGGCGCAGGTGCTCTATAAGATAGCGCGCGTCCTCGCGCGTTGCCGTGATTATATTCTGCATAGCGCCGCCGAACGCCGTTTCGATTGCAACTTCGTATTCCTTTCTCTCACAGCTCACGACGTCGGCTATCAAACCCAGAATACGCGAGGAAAGCCGTTCGTCGTTCTTCGCGTCCGCCATAAGCCGCCTTACGGAATAAATGTAACCTTCGAACTTGTCGCGGAGAGCCGACAGCGTCTGCACGCGCTGTTCGAGCGTGAATATCTGCGCCTGAGTGTCGTAAATTTTGCGCACAAGCGTCTGCACTTTTTCCGTCGCCTGCGAAACCGCTTCAGCCGAACGCTCGGATAAATTGTTCTCTTCGCTTAAAAATTTGTTGAGTTCTTCCTGCGTTGCGAGGTTGCTTTCATACTCGAATTTAATCTCGCCGTGCTCCGCCTTTGCCTGCTGCATAACCTCGTCCATCTCGGCAAGGCGCTCTTTCAAAAGCTCCTTTTTAGCGGCGAGCGAGCCTATATTTTCCTTGATTTCGGAAAGACCTTTGAACGCGTCCATAACCTTTTTGCGGTGCTCGCTGGTCATATATTCGTAGCCGGATATGCTCTCGGAAAGCTGTTTGATTTCTTCCTGCAGCGTGTCGCAGCCCGTACGGAGCTTGCCTATTCTGTCCGCATTTTTATTCGCGTAGTCCTCGCTGCGGCGCACCTCTCTGTCGATATCGCCTATACGCTTGGTGGAGAAGGAAATGTCCTCCTGCGCCTGCTGAAGCTTGTCCTTGACCGCCCTTGCGCGTTCCTTGAACAGCTTGCTTTCGCCCGTGCTTCTCTCCAAGCCGACGGTGTAGTTAAGGCGTTCGTCGTTGAGCGCTCTCAAATCGCCGTCCGCGCGCGCCAGCTCGTCGCGGATACGCTCGTACTCTTCGTGCAACGAAGTTGCTAAAGCGGTGTTTTCCTTTATCTGTTTGTTTATTTCTTCTATGCGGTTATTTAACTTTTCACGTTCGCTTGCCGCGCTGTCGTGGCGGTATATGTAGGTGTTTATCTCGTGCATACGCAGATTGGAGTACAAATCGTTATACTTCTTTGCATTCTCCGCCGCACGCGATAAGGGACCGAGCCTGTGCTCAACTTCCTGCATTCTCTGAGCGAACACGAAGAGGTTGTCCTTTGAATATCCGAGCTTGCGTTCCGCTTCCGCTTTTCTGTCCTTGAACACGACGATGCCCGTCGCTTCCTCGAATATGGAACGCCTTTCTTCGGGACGGGAATTCATTATCTGCGCGATACGACCCTGACCGATAATCGAATAGCCCTCTTTCGCCGCGCCCGCGCCGTGCAATAAGCCCGTTAAAATTTTCATTCTCGAAGGCTGCTGGTTTAAAAGGTATTCGCTCGTGCCGTCCCTGTAAAGGCGGCGGGTCATTTCCAGCTCGTCCGCGTCGTAATCGAAAATGCGGTTGGTGTTGTCGAACGTGAGCGTAACTTCGCAGAACGAAGTTTTCTTACGCTTTTCCGTACCGTTGAAAATGACGTCCATCATCTGCGAACCGCGCATTACCTTTGCCGACTGCTCGCCGAGAACCCAGCGGATTGCGTCCGCTACGTTTGACTTGCCGCAGCCGTTAGGACCGACTATACAGGTAACGCCGTCGGTCAGCGGAATATCCGTTTTATCCGCGAACGACTTGAAACCTATCAGTTTTATCGATTTGAATTGAACCATTTGTAAATACCTCTTAACGTAATTTGCCTTACGGCAAAACTCCGCTCATTTATTATATCACAATATAATAAAAAAGACAACCGTTACGGGCTGTCTTTTTTATATTTCGCTTATATTCAAAGTTGCTGTAAATATTCGTAAACCGCTTCTGCCGCTATCTTCTTAGCTTTGGCAAAATTCTCGCCTTCACCCTTGAAAGTTTTGCCGTGAAGAGCCACGGTTACGATAAGCCAGGGTTTTTGCGGAGTGCCGCCCACCGTCTTGATATATTCGGGCAAAGCTTCGCCCCTTTCCTGCAAAAGCTCCTGCACGGCGGAAACGTAATTGATTGTCTGCGGTAGCGGCGTAAGCGTGGATAGCGCAAACCTTTTAGCCGCCTCCATTCCACCGTCTAAATACACCGCCGCAACAAACGCTTCGTATGCGGAGGGCACGGCTTTTTTGTTGTGATTGTCGCCTTTACCGCAAATCAACGCCGAGGCAAGCCCCAACCGCTTGGAAACAGGCGCAAGCGCTTCGTCGGACAATAGTTGCCGCTTTTTCTCGGTAATATCCCCTTCCGTCGCGCCTTCGGCGTAGTATTTTTCCGCAACTATAAACGTAAGCAGTGCGTCGCCTAAACACTCCAGCGACTGATTGTTGAAATCGTTGTCGAACGAGGATAGCGTTAAGGCTTTGCGCAAAAGCTCTTTGTCTTTAAACGTGTACTTGCAGTTGTTTTCTATACTTAAAAAATCCATTATTCCTCTGCGGGGATGAGCGCGTTCAAATCCACCTTTTCCAACATTTCTTCAACCTTGGGAACAAGCCCCTTGCGGTAAATGGAAAGCGCGTTCTTTATAGAGTTTTCTATCGTTTCGGGCTTTGACGAGCCGTGGCTCTTGACCACTACTTTTTTCAGTCCCAAAAGCAGAGCGCCGCCGAAACGGTTGAAGTCCAACTCCTTTTTCATTCTCTTTATAGCGCCGTGCATAAACATCGCGCCGATAAGCGAGGACGGCGAGGAAGTAAACTGTTTTTTCATTTCCGCGAGTATCATTTTCGCGCAGCCCTCTATCGACTTCAAAGCGATATTGCCCGCAAATCCGTCGGTAACAACGACGTCCGCCGCGCCAAGGTTAATATCCCTGCCTTCGATATTGCCTATAAAGTTTATTCCTTCCATCTGCGAAAGGTATTTATAAGTTTCCTGATGAAGAGGGTCGCCCTTGTGCTCTTCCGTGCCGTTGTTTAAAAGTCCTACCGTGGGGTTGGTTTTGTTGAAGCCTGCCTGCGCGTACGCCGAAGCGAGTACCGCGAACTGGCAGAGCATTACGGGCTTGCATTCCGCGTTAGCTCCGCAGTCGCAAAGAAGCGTAACACCGCCTCCGACCGTAGGAATTGCGGGGCAGAGCGCAGGGCGCTTTATTCCGCGTATCCTGCCTAATATAAGCTGTCCGCCGACTATTGTAGCCCCGGTAGAGCCTGCGGTGACAAGTCCGCAGATATCGTCCTGCTTTTTGAGCATCCAGTATGCCGCCATTAAAGAGGACTGCTTTCTTTTAACCGCTTCCGTGGGAATATCGTTCATATCTATAACGTCGGGGCAGTCCACAATTTCGAGGCGGGAACGGTCGTACTTGTACTTTGCAAGCTCCTTTTCGATTTCGTCCTTTCTGCCCGTGATTATGAGGTACAGGTCTTTATCCGCTTTGAGCGCGCGGACGCCGCCTTCCACTATTGCCGCAGGCGCGTTGTCTCCGCCCATTCCGTCCAATATAATTTTATCCATAATAATTCCCTTTCAAAAATCTTTTAAACCATTTTACCACTTTGCCGAAAAAAATACAACCGTTTGAGCAAGGATAAAACCGTTATTGACTTTTGCGGTAAAATATGATAAATTTAAGCAAAAGGAGATAATAAATATGTTAGGAAATTTTACTTACTGCAATCCCACTAAGCTTTATTTCGGAAAGACCGCTCTTGACGGACTGAACGAAGAACTGCCCAAGTACGGCAAAAACGTTTTGCTTGTTTACGGCGGAGGCTCAATCAAGAAAAACGGTATTTACGATAAAGTAGTCGCTATTTTGAAAGCGAACGGCAAAACGGTTTACGAGGACGCGGGCGTTATGCCAAATCCCACGAGCGACAAACTCAACGAGGGCATCGAGCGCGCAAGAGCGGCTAAGGCCGATTTAATTCTGGCTGTCGGCGGCGGTTCGGTTTGCGATTACGCGAAAGCCGTTTCCGTTTCGGTAAAC
>CAZACR010000018.1:0-16030 GCA_964483715.1 uncultured Clostridia bacterium | reverse complement strand
TCGTCGGAAAGAGAGAAGTTGAGGCGGGAAGCAATTTCTTCCGCAAGCACGTGCTCGTCGATATCGAGCTGTGCAGGCTGTACCTCTTCCTCGGTCTCCGTATCCTTCAGACGCTCGGATATAGCGTAAGCCAGTCTTTCTTCGTCCACCGTAGCGTTGGTGGAAATTTCGGGCAGCGCAATCTTGTCCGCAACCTTTCTGGAAAGCTCTTCGATATCGATTTCGGTATTACCCTGCGAGGGAATTATAATCTGTTCCGCAACCTTGGAAGCGATATAATCGGGGGAAACCGCTTCCTGAACGGAAACTGCCGCCGCAACTTTCGCGGCGATAAGGTCGTAATCGACTTCCGCCTGAGCAGGCACTGCCGCCGTAACATGGGGAGCAGGCATTTTCACTGCAATCCTGTCTGCAATTTCGTCGTAGTCGAATTCCTCGGCTATTGCCTGGGGAACGTATATATTCTTTGCAACCGACATACCCAGCGCGTCGTAGTCGATATCCGCAACCGTAGCGGTAACGGGTGCCGAAGCCTTGGGCGCAGGCATCTTGTCCGCGATTTTTTCTGCAAGCGCGTCGTAATCTATTTCTTCGGCTATTGCCTGAGGTACGAAAATGTTCTTAGCAACCGTAACGCCGAGAGCGTCGTAGTCGATATCCGCGAGAGTTGCGGGTTCGGAAGAAGCTGTAACCTGAGGCGCAGGCATCTTCTTTGCAATCTTTTCGGCAACCTCGTCATAATCGAACTGCTCCGCAACCGCCTGAGGTACGTAGAGGTATTTCGCAACGGTGAAGCCGAGCGCGTCGTAGTCGATATCGCCGACAGTCGCGGTAACGGGCGCCGCCGCGGTAACAACCGTAGGCTGCTGAGCGGGCAGTTTTGCCGCAATCTCGTCCGCGAGCTTTTCGCTGTCTATATCGACAACCATATTTTCGGGGATAGTGAGCTTTTCGGAAATCTCTTCCGCGAGTTTATCGCTGTCAATCTCCGCGAGAGTAGCTTCGGGAACGACTATTCTTGAAGAAATCGCGTCCGCAAGTCTCTCCTCGTCGATATCGGGAGCGTTATCGGGAATAATTATCTTCGCCGCAACTCTGGAAGACAGTTCGTCCACGTCCAGAGAAAGGTTTTCGGGAACTTTTATCGCCGCAATCTCGTCGGAAAGCTTCTGCATCATCTTCTCGATTGTAGAGAACACGCTCTCCAATTGTGCGGAAAGGAAGTGCATTTCTTCCTTGAAGACCTTACCCTGCTCCTCAATCTTTTTCATGATTGCGGAGTACGAACCGGTATTAGACGATTTAAGAGCCTCGTCCACGCGTGCCTCGACAGAAGTCATCTGCTGAGTCAGCTTATCCATTTTCATCAGGATAACGTCTGCTTTCGTCATTGCGCCCTTGTTTGAATCACTCATTTTTCACCTCGAACGTCATAAATGCGTTGCCGTACGCCGCTTTTTTGCGGTTGCCCGCGACATATGCGCGCGCCAACGCACGTAAACTCTTTATTAGTTTACAACATTTTTAGCAAAATGTAAATATAATTAAAGTAATTTTTTGGCGAATTATCAAATTTTTTTGCAAAATAACCGACGTAACCGCACAGCCCTTATCCGCGCAACGCAGCGCAAACTTTTAAGGCACCGTCAAATGTTTTGCAGACGGCATAAAATGAATTGTAATTTGTTATTCAATTTGCTTGTATATTGTTGCGATTTATCGTATAATAATACTTACATAAACGCGCGGTATCCGAATTTATGCGGTTTGACCGCATAATTGTTAGCAATATCCGCATTAAAACAATAATTTTTTTCAAGAGGTAAAAAAATGAGAGTATACAATTTTGCCGCAGGCCCTTCCACACTCCCTCTGGAAGTCCTCGAAAAAGCGCAAGCCGAGTTTCTCGACTTTGCGGGCACGGGCATGTCCGTTACGGAGATTTCCCACAGAGACAAAGCGTACGACGCGGTAGTCAAGGAAGCCGAAGCGCTTGTGAGAGAGCTTTTAGCAGTTCCCGACGACTACGCCGTAATTTTCGTACAGGGCGGCGCGAGCCAGCAGTTCGCGGCTATTCCGCTGAATATGATGCATAACGGCAAAGCCGACTATATCGTGACGGGCAACTTTGCGAAAAAGGCGTGGCAGGAAGGTCAGCTTTACGGCGAGGCAATCAAAATCGGCGACAGTTCCGACAAGACGTACACCTACATTCCCGACGTAGATAAACTCAGCTACACCGAGGGCGCGGATTACGTACATATCACTTCGAACAACACGATATTCGGTTCGCGCTATTCCAAATTCCCCAAATGCAAAGCGCCGCTCGTCGCGGATATGTCTTCCGAAATTTTTTCCAGAGAAGTCAACGTTGCAGACTTCGGCGTGATATACGCAGGCGCTCAGAAAAACCTCGCGCCCGCAGGCGTAACAATCGTTATAGCTAAGCGCAGTCTTATCCAGAACCCTTTGAACATCTGCCCTACTATGCTGAGATGGAAAGTTCAGGACGAGAACGGTTCGCTTTACAATACTCCTCCCGCTTTCTCCATTTATATGGCGAACCTCGTGCTGCGCAACCTCAAAGCCAAGGGCGGCGTGAAAGCGATGAACGAAGTAAACGAATACAAAGCAGGGCTTTTATACGACTTTATCGACAACTCGAAGCTTTATAAAAACTACGTGGAAAAAGAGTTCCGTTCGATTATGAACGTACCGTTCGTAACGGGCAGCGACGAGCTCGACGCAAAGTTCATAGCGGAAGCGAAAAAGGCCGGACTTGTTTCTTTAAAAGGTCACAGACTGGTCGGCGGTATGAGAGCTTCCATTTACAACGCAATGCCCGTAGAAGGCGTTAAAGCGCTTATAGAATTTATGAAGAAATTCGAAACGGAGAACAAATAAATGGCAGATATCCTTAAACTAAACGCAATTTCTCCCCTAGCGGACGAATACTTTAAAGGCTGTAATTACAGCGACGACATAGCCGACCCCGACGGCATTATGGTGCGCAGCGCGGCTATGGCCGACTACCCCGTAGGCAAAAAGCTTCTGGCTGTCGCGCGCGCAGGCGCAGGCACGAACAACATTCCCGTGGCGGACTACGCGGCTAAGGGCATAGTGGTTTTCAACACGCCGGGCGCCAACGCAAACGCTGTTAAAGAATTAGTTCTCTGCGAACTCTTTTTGGGCGGAAGAAAAATCACCGACGCTATCGACTGGGTAAAAACGCTTAAAGGCAATCCCGATATTTCCAAAACCGTTGAAAAGGGCAAATCCAATTTCGTCGGCTGCGAGATAACGGGCAAAACTCTCGGCGTTATCGGCTTGGGCGCGATAGGCATTGCGGTTGCGAATTCCGCGCTCGCTCTCGGTATGAACGTAGTGGGTTGCGACCCCTACCTCTCTACCGCCAACGCTCTTCTTCTCAATCCTTCGGTCAAAGTTGTTCCCGCACGCGAACAGGTTTACGCACAGGCGGATTTCATAACCGTCCACGTACCGCTGACACCAGACACCAAGGGAATGTTCAACGATAAAACGATTGCTATGCTGAAAGACGGAGCGGTGCTCATAAACAATTCCAGAGGCGAGCTCGCCGACACGGACGCGGTAGTAAAAGCACTGGAGAGCGGCAAGCTTGGCAGATACATAACCGACTTCCCCTCCGAACAGCTTATCGGAGTGAAGAACGCAATCTGCGTGCCCCATCTCGGAGCAAGCACTCCCGAAGCGGAGGACAACTGCGCGGTTATGGCGGCTAAGCAGCTCAAAGCGTATTTAGACGACGGAATTATCGTAAACAGCGTCAACTATCCGGCAGTTAACGCACCGAGAGAGGGCAAAGCGAGAATTTGCGTACACCACAAAAACGTCGCGAATATGATTGCCCAGTTTACGGCAGCTGTATCCGCAAAGGGACTGAATATCGCAAACATGATAGACAAATCAAAGGGCGACTATGCTTACAGCGTTATCGACGTGGACGGCACGCCCGACAAATCGCTCGCCGATAATATCGCAAAAATCGACGGGGTTATCCGCGTAAGAATAATTTAAAATTTCACAAGGTATATTTTCCTTTTCCTCCGCGCATAATGTATTGCAAACAAACATATGCACGGAGGTTTTTTATGTCCAAGAAAAAACGTAAAGTACCAAAACTTACAGCCGAACAGTACAACGAATATATTGCCGCGCTGAGAAACGACGCTTCTCTTTATATGCCCGACGGCAAGGAGTTTGTGCCGCCCGAAATCGACGTGCGCAAGCCCGAAAAGAAGGAAGGCGAATAAGTTTATACGGCAATATACCGCATCTAACAATAAAAACAGCGCTGTCTTTGTACAAGACAGCGCTTTAATTTTATATCTCCGAGCTTACAGCAATATACATATAACTCCGCCCTTACCCTCGTTTACAATACGGGTAATCGTACGGCGCATCTTGTTGCGCGTATCCTCCTGAATACCGCACACCTTGCCTTCCAGCCCTTCCTTAACCATACTGCGCAGCGACTTACCGAACAGACTCGTGTTCCAGGTTGCCTGGGGGTCGGTTTCGAATCCGTTCATAATGCCGTTGACCATATCCTCGCTTTGCGAAGCTATGCCCATAATGGGATTGACCTCGCCGCTCACGTCAACTTTTACGACGTGATAGCTGGGCGCGGTAGCTCTCAGTCTTATGCCGACGTTGCCGCCCTGACGAACAAGTCTGGGTTTATCGAGGCTCAGGTCATCGTCGTCGGGACGGACTATGCCGTAACCCGTAGCCTTTGCGCAGTCGAATGCGTCGCGCACTTTATCGTAGCTCTTTTTGGCAAGCGACGCCTGCGCAACGTAGGACATAAGCGAGCCCTCGTCCGCAATCTCCTCGCCCGAAATTTCGGAAAGCATTTTAAAGAATACGCCCTCGCGCAAGTCCGCCTCTATAACGGCTTTACCCGTCGCAAGCGAGAGGTTCACGCCAACGTTGTTATTCCAGAATTCGCAGTCTTCGAACATATCGTCGAACGCCGAGCACTCGCGCATAACGTTAACGTTTTGCGCGGCGTTGCGCACTCTGGTCAGCAGCTCGCAAATTGCCGAACTGTCCGCAGGCATAACGCGAATCCAGTCGGGAATTTTTACGTCTATGGAAGTTACGGGGAACTCGAAAAGCACTGCTCGGAGTACGCTTAAAAGCTCGGAAGTGGATGCTTTCTCGCAGTTGATTGCTTCAACCGCGCAGTCATACTTGCCCTCCAATTCGCGTTTCAGCGCCTGCGCTGAAGGTGACGCGGGGTCGGCGCAGTTGAGCACTATCACGAACGGTTTGCCGATTTTTTTAAGCTCAGCCACCGTTCTCTCTTCCGCGGGGATATAGTCTTCCCTGCCTATACCCGTGACCGAACCGTCGCACGTTACGCACAGCCCTATCGTCGAATGGTCGCGGATAACCTTCTGCGTGCCGAGAGCCGCCGCCTCCGTAAAAGGAAGGGGTTTATCGCTCCACATAGTGTTCACAAGGCGCGGAGCTCCGTCCTCTTCGAACCCGTTAGCGCCCGCTACAGCAAACCCCACGCAGTCGATAAGCCGCACGTTGGCTTCGGCGTTATCTATAACGACCTTCGCCGCCTTTGCGGGAATAAACTTAGGTTCGGTGGTCATAACCGTTCTGCCGGCAGCGGACTGCGGAAGCTCGTCAATCATCTCCTGCATTCTGTCGCCGTCGGCGTTGGGCAGAACCAACTCGGTCATAAACCTTTTTATTAAGGTAGACTTGCCCGTACGCACCGGACCGACTACGCCCAGATAAATGTCGCCACCGCTTCTCGCCGCTATATCCTTATATATACCCTCATCAAACATAACTCGCCTCCGTTGATTTTTACGTTACGTTTAATATGATATTATGCGGTTTGATAAAATATACCTTATCCGTTATTATTTAATATGAAAAAAGCGGCGCAATTTTTGCGCCGCTTATTTTATCTGTAATTATTCCGCCTGAGCGTTCATTTCAAAATAGAAGTCGTTCAGCTCCGCTTTCGTTTTGAATGCGGCGATAAACATCGTGTCGCCCATTGCGCCCGAAAGCACTTTGGGCACGCGGCTTATCATCTTTATACTGCCGCCGAACTTGTCGATTATTTCCTGCTCACTGAACTTGTATTCTTTGTTGTCGCGCCTGCCCGAGTACGCGCAGTAATAGCGTTCGCCGACTGCAAGCTCCGTCTTGCCGAAAGCAATCATATCCGCCCAGACCTTGTACACGTCGATTGAGTTCGCATAATTCATCATATCGGGGGAAATGCCGCCCGAAGGACGCATATTCACTTCCAGGGCGACGACCTCGCCTTTCTTGCCGATATGCTGGTCGCGTGTCAAGCGGAAGAACTCGAAATGCACGAAACGGTTTTTAACGCCGAAAGCTTTAAGCGTTCTTCTGCCCGCGTCGCGCACGTCGTCGTCCAGATGTTTCTGGATATAGAAAGCGCTGTTGTCGTTCTGGTTTACGATATCCATAAACGACTTGGGGGAAACGTTGCCCGTTTCGAATACGGGCTCGCCCTCCGCGTTTACAATCGCGTCGTAGGTGTTTATTTCCGCCTGAATAAACTCTTCCATTATATACTGAACGTCGGGCTTTTCAGCAATAAATTTTTTGAGCTGTTCGTCGTCTGAAAGCTTGTAGGTATCGTTAGCGCCGACGCCGTTGTCGGGCTTAACTATAACGGGATAGCCCACTTCCGCAATAAACTTCTCGCACGCTTTCAACGATTTTACAAGGCAGTAACGCGCCGTCTTTACTCCCGCCTTTGCGTAGCACTTTTTCATTTTGGACTTGTACTTGACCTTGGGCATATCCTTAGTCTTAAAACCCGATGTTATATTGAAATCCGTACGCAGGCGCGCGTCGCTTTCCAGCCAGTATTCGTTGTTGCTTTCCAGCCAGTCAATCTTGCCGTAACGGAAAGTATAGAACGCAACGGCGCGGAAAACCTCGTCGTAATTCTCAAGGTCGGGCACTTTGTAATATTCCGTAAGGCTCGCCTTCATTTCGTCGGTAAGATTGTAATATTCCGCGTCTCCGATACCTAAAACGTTGAAACCGTTATGCTTCAGCTCCCTGCAAAAACGCCAGTAATTATCGGGAAAATTAGGCGAAATAAATATAAAGTTTTTCATAACAAAACCTCAAAAAAATGCATTCGTTGCCGCATATTACGGCATTAAAACCCCAAAACCGCCATAAAAAAGGGTATTTCCTTTTCCCAGCTCGCCTCGTTATGAGCGCCGCCTGCAACTATTCTTGCGGTGACGGCAACGCCCTTTTCGCTCAATACCTCGAACGCCTTCGAAAAGCGCTGACGCTGGGCGGAATGATTTCCGAACTCCTTCGTTCCGTAGTCCGTAAACAGCACGCAGCCCTTATGGAATTTACCGTTTTTGATAAACGCGGGCAGTTCTCCGCCGCCCACCCATAAGCTGGGGGAAAGCGCCGCGCCGCCGCAAAAATAATTGCCGTACTTTGCAAGCGCGTAAACGGTCATAAGTCCTCCCATCGAACTGCCTGCTATATACGTGTTATCTCTGTCTGGAAGAGTTGAGTAGTTCCCGTCGACAAACCTCTTGAATTCGCCGACAAGCCAGTCCATATATTTCTTTCCGCGCCCCACGATATGTCTGCCGTGAAAGTCGAAGGATACAGGCGAATATTCGGAAAGGCGCATATCGCCCTCGTTGTTACACTCCACCGCGGCGATTATGACCTGCGTGCCCGTCTTGTCGAGATATTCCTCAAGCCCCCAGCACTTGCCGAAAGTCGCTTCCTTGTCGGTAAAAAGGTTGTGCCCGTCGAACATATAAATTACGGGATAGCGCACGCCTTTTTGCTCGCCGTAGCCGCGCGGAAGATAGATATAATAAGTCCTCTCCTTTTCGCCGCTCAGCGCGGGAATTTTCACTTTTCCGCGAACGACCATATATTATTCCTTTATCTTGCCCAGGATAAAATCCCGCACGTCCTCGTAAACCTGCGGCGCGCAGTTATCGTTTAAAATTTCGTGTCTGCCGCCGTGATAGAGCGTAAGGGAAACGTCCTCTATCCCCGCCTTTTGGTATTTTTCGTAAACTTTTATAACTCCCTTCGAGAAATCGCCCACGGGGTCGTCAGAACCCGCAACGAGATATATAGGAAGATTTTTATCTGTAACTTTGAACGTGCGTTTTTTGCACGCTTCGCCAAGAATGGAAAACAACCCGAAGAACGCGTTGCAAGTAAACGTGATGCCGCACAAACCGTCCGCGATATAATTATCCACGTTTTCCTTATTCTGCGACAGCCAATCAAAATCCGTGCGTTTTTCAAACTTCTTATTATAAGCGCCGAACGCAAGATTATCTATAAATTTGCTTTGGTGTTTCCAGCCCTTGAACAGCGCTACAAGCCGCGTCATAAACTTAGCCGAGCCCGTAACCGCCTTGGGCTTGAAGCCCGTGCCCATAACGACTGCGCCCGCAAGCCCGCTGCCGTAAAGAGAAATGTATTTGCGACAGAAGAACGAGCCCATAGAATGCCCCATAACGAAATAAGGCACACCCTCGTACTTGGGTTTGACAATCTCGGTAAGTGAGCGGATATCTTTAAGCACGGGTTCGTAACCTTTGCGCTCCGCAAAGTAGCTGTAACATTTTTCATCCGCTACCGATTTACCGTGTCCCAGGTGGTCTTCCGCGCACACGGTTATGCCGTATTTATTTAGATATTCCGCAAACGGCGCATACCTTTCGGCGTACTCCGCCATACCGTGAATAATCTGCAAAACCGCCTTAGTTTCGCCTTCACAGGGCCATATGCACGCATGAATGTTGGTTTTACCGTCCGAAGAGGGGTAATATAATTCCTGCATTTAATCACCTTTGAAAGTGGTTTTTCTTATTTGTTAATCGCCTTGAAAGCCGCCTTTGCCATCAGCTCATAGCCCGCTTCGCTGGGGTGAAGATGGTCGCCGCTGTCTTTACCAATCGCAAACGCCGTCGGGTCGTCAGCCGAGCGGACAGCCTTGTCAAAATCAATTACCGCCGTCCGTTTGTCCATACTCCGCACCCATTCGTTGAATGCTGTGCGCATTTCCTCGCGGAACGCCGCGTAAGTCCGCCAGCCTTTAATGGGCAGAAGCGTGCCGAGATATATTTTCAAGCCGTATTTTTCCGCAATGTCTATGTATCGGCAAATCCCTTCTTCGAGCTCTTCTAACGTGGGCAAATCGTTCATCGGACGGAAAGGGTTTACCTCTATTCCCACGGGGTGGATAATATCGTTTATTCCCTGCTGAATAATAACGCCCTCCGCACCGCTGATTGTAGAAATTTCCCGCTCGAAACGGTGTTCGCCGCTGAGTCCGTAGCTTTCGTAAGTTATGCACTTGTATTCACGCAGAACGCGCGTACCGCTCGCAGCACGGCGCACTACCGCAGCATTGTTGTAAGCGTCGTCCATGCAGTACTTCGACAGATAGTCGGGATAGCTTTGCGCAGTCAGGCTGTCGCCGTAACAAATTACGCATTTTTTATCGTCGTCAGTATATAAGTCAACTCCCGTCAAAAAGTAGAAAGTGGACGTCGTTCGGGTATAGTCGAGGGGTAAAACGGGCGAAAGCGTATGGTTTCCGACCGAAAAAAAGCCTTTTGTAAGCGGTCCGGTAATTACCACCGCGGAACGCATCAGCGTGAAATCACGCAGATATATACTAACCGTAAGAGTCGATTTGGGCTTAACGCTTATTTCAATCTCGTCGGAAAAAATCTCTTCGCCTGCGGATATAGTCACGCTCTCGCTTCCGCCGAACGTCACTATCTTAGCGCCCTGAAGCGATATCTCCCTGTCGCCCGCCGCCTGCGCAACGGTGACGCAGTTCAGCGTGACAGCTTCCGTGCCGCAGAAGTTTGAAAAATGCAGCCGCACTTTTTTTCCGCCGAACGCGCAGACCAAGGGATAGCGCAGAGTAACGTCTTTCGCATAAGTTTCGACTTTATGCTCCGCAACCGAAGTAGCGTTGCCCCAGACCGTCACCCATTTCATCGGTTTTCCTCGTCCTTTTTAAATAATTTTTTCATTCCCTTGAAGAACTTGCCGTTGCACGCTTCGAAGAACCCTTCGGCCCGTGACGGCGAAAGGTCCAGAAACTGTATAAGCGAGCGCGTACACAGCCAGTCCATGGAAGCCGCCTTTACTCTGTCTTTGGAATGAGAATTATACCAAACGACCAGCCACACCAATTTACCGAAAAGTCCTTTACAGCGCCTGAGCTCCTGAACGGGCGTATCGTAGGTTGCGATAACGCGTTTACCCTCGCTTTTCGGCGCTGCGTTATCGGACGTGATATGACTGAGAAAATAATTTTCGTATTCGATTTTTTCTTTACTCTCCGCCGCATAAACGCAGCCTTCGGGCACGTTGTCTTCCGTTATTTCCACCGCACCGTAATGGTAAGCGCGGATACTGTCGAGATTAAGCGTCACCTCGTACTTGCCGCCCGCTTCCCAGCGGTGCTGCTCCGCGTTCCACCTGCGGAACGAATAGTTATCAAACGGCAGAAATACTTCCTGCGTTTCGCCGGCGCGCAAATAAATTTTTTTATAAAGCTTGAGTTCGAACGGGCTGTCTTTGAGTGCGCGGGCAAGCGATTTTACGTAAACCTGAACAACCGTCGCTCCGTCCCTGTCGCCCTTGTTTACGACGGAGAACGAAGCGCCCTCGCGTGTAACTTTACCGTTCGTAATCGCAAAGGTCGTATAACTCAGTCCGTACCCGAAAGGATATTTCACGGGCACGTCCAGAGCGTTGAAATATTTATAGCCTACGTATATGCCCTCGGCGTAGTCCGCTTTATAGGGAGATAAGTTATAGACGGACGAGCAGGGACAGTCGGAGTATTTCAAAGGGAAGCTCTCCGCAAGTCTGCCCGACGGATTGATTTCGCCCGTCAGTATTTTAACGACCGCCCTTGCGCCGCTCTGTCCCGAAAGATGGGCGAGCAACAGCGCGTTGGCGTTCTCGTCCCAGTCCGTTCTTACCGCACTGCCGCAGCAAAGCACCGCCACAACCTTTTTGCCGAGCGCGGCAACGCGCCTTAGTAAATCGGTCTGGTTGCGGTTGATTTCTATGTTAGTTCTGTCGCAGCCTTCAACTTCCTGTCTTTCGGAAGTTCCGAGGCAGAAAATTACGGTATCAGCCTTTTTTGCAAGCGAAAGCGCCTGCAGTGCAAGTATTTCATTCTTGCCGCCGAAACGCTTGAAACCGCGGGCGTAACCCACGTAATTCAATCCGCTTTTCTCGATTACCCCCAATATATTGTCTAAATAATAGGGATTTACCTGCGAAGAACCCGCACCCTGATAGCGCGGAACTTTAGCAAATTCGCCTATGACCGCCACCTTTTCGTCCTTGGAAAGCGGAAGCGTGCGGCGTTCGTTTTTGAGAAGAACCATACTTTCCGCCGCAACTTTTTCCGCAAAAAAGTCGTGTTCTGTAAAGTCGCACGGTCTGCGGTAAATGTTGTCGCACCTGTGTCCGAAATCGCAAATTCTTTCCACCGCGGCGTCGACAATCTTTTCGTCCAGCTCGCCGTTTTTTACAGCGTCGATAATTTCGGGCGCGGAAAGCTTGCACGCGGGCATCTCCAGATCCGCCCCCGCTTTCAACGCGGCAACGGGGTCGTGGCTGCCGCCCCAGTCGGACACAACCAAGCCGTCAAAGCCCCATTCGTTACGCAATATATCCGTGATAAGAGTGCTGTTCTGATTGCAGTATTCGCCGTTGAGTTTGTTGTATGCGGACATCACGGCGCCAGCCTTACCTTCCTTTACCGCTATCTCGAACGCGGTCAAATACGTTTCGCGTAAGGTCTGCTCGTCCATGCGGCTGTCGTAATACATGCGGGAATATTCCCTGTCGTTCGCCGCAAAATGTTTAAGGCACGCGGTTACGTTTTTGGACTGAACGCCGTTTACAAAAGCCGCCGCCATCTTACCCGAAAGATAACTATCTTCCGAAAAATACTCGAAATTTCTGCCGTTTAAAGGACTGCGTTTGATATTAAGTCCGGGGCCGAGAACCATACCTACGCCGTAGACTACCGCTTCTTCGGCAATGCGCTTGCCCACCTCGTAGCATAACTCCTCGTTAAAAGTGCTCGCCAAGGCCGAAGCAGTAGGAAAACACGTTGCAGGCAACGAAGTGCCCATGCCTAAGTGGTTGGGGCTCTTTTCCTGCGCGCGCAGTCCGTGGGGTCCGTCCGAAAGCTTGGTTGCCGAAAGCCCGATTTCGGGACAGCCTTTGGTTTCCCAGTAACTGGCTCCCGTAAGCAGTTCCGCCTTGGTTTCTATATCAAGTTGTCTTATTCCGTCCTTTAATTTCATCCGTAAAAAACCAACCGAAAAATTTGAAAATACCGGGATATATCCCGCCGCATTTACTGAAAATGCGGAAAATAACATTCCATTTTTTATTATAACATTAAAAAATGCTTTTTGCAAGAAGTAAAAGCAAATCCGCAACCCGATTTTTGTTGATTTAACGCGAATTATGCATAAAAACGCCCAACCCGAATTTCGGGTTGGGCGTTTACTATTATCTTTTTAACGGTCGCTTTCGACTTTTTCCAACGAGATTATATACGGGTTATCGTTTATCGTATTTCTTACAAACGTTGCGTCCACCTGCTTTCTCGTATGAATTACCGCGTTATAGATTATTTCTCCGTCAACGCGTTCCGCCTTAAATTGCGTAAAACTCGTTATCTCGAAAAGGTCTTTAATCGTCTGAGGGCAGTCCTCCGTAGGGCTCTTGAACGAAACTCTTATTTCGTTATAGTGCTTTTCCTTGAAAAGGCGCAGCGGCAGATGCAAAAACAGCTGAATTAAAATTGTCAGAAGCGTTGCGCCGAGCGCCACCCAATACATACCGGCGCCCGCGGTCATAGCTATTGCCGCCGTAAGCCAGATGCCCGCCGCAGAGGTAAGTCCGTGTACTGCGGCGTTCTGCCTGTGCATAATCATACCCGCACCGATAAAACCTATACCCGTAACGACCTGAGCCGCCACGCGCGAGGTATCCGAACCGAAGCCGTATAACGAAACAACGGTGAAAAGCGCCGAGCCCGCCGCAACCACTACGTGTATGCGTATGCCGGCAACTTTAAGGCGGAGCTGACGCTCGATACCGAGCGCAAAACCTATGACTATTGCAATAAAAACTCTTAAAATACATTCCAGCCAAAGCAAATTCTCGGGAAGAATTTCAGGAAAAAGCGGATTTATCGGCATACGCCACCTCATTAAACTTCATAAGTATATTATATTACGATTTTAACACAAAAAAACTTTAAAGACAAGTAATACCGTAAAATTATATATTTAAGGAATTATTAAAGATTTGCGGCTTGAAAAATGGTATACTTATATCGGAGGAGCGTTATGAAATATAATTGCCTTATCGTGGACGACGAAAAAATGCTTGCGGACAGCACGGCGGAATACTTCAATCTTTTCGGCGTGAATACTCTTGCCGTGCACGGCGCGGACGAGTGCCGAGAATTCTTCAAAGACAATACCGCAGAGCTGATACTTCTGGATATAAATCTCGAGGACGGAAGCGGTTTCGATTTGTGCAAAAAACTGAGAGAGAAGACTACCATTCCCATACTGTTCATATCCGCGCGGACGAGCGACGACGACAAGATTGTCGCACTTAATATCGGCGGCGACGACTACGTTCAGAAGCCGTACTCTCTCGGCGTTCTGCTTGCAAAAGTCAAAGCAGTTTTAAAGCGCTTCGGACAAGCCGTCACCGAATATTCGGACGGATATTTAACGATAAATTTTGCGGCAAAACAGGCATATGTAAGGGGCAATTTAATAAAATTGACCGCTCTCGAGTTCAGATTATTGACTTATCTTGTCGAAAATAAGGGCAAAGTCATATCCAAAAACGAGCTGTTCGAAAAGGTTTGGGAAGACAAATTTACGGGCGACGGAACGCTAAACGTGCATATAAGAAGGTTGCGCGAAGCGATTGAGAAAAACCCAAATAACCCCGAATATATCCTCACCGTTTGGGGCGACGGCTACAAATTCACGGGAGGCAACGAATGAAAAAGCAACTGTTTTTAATAGGTGCATTTATAGTGTTTATTGCCGAAATAATCGCGCTTATAATATTTGCCGTGCAAGCGCCGAATACTTCGCAGGATACCGTCGCCGTAAACGAAGTCGTGCAATCGGTAACGCGCAATTTCAACTATTTAGAAGAACACAACAACCCCACCTCTCTTTCCTACGTTGTTTTGGATAATGACGGAAACATTTTACACAAAACGCAATCGGGACTTTCCGAAAGCGTTAATGCCGCAATCTCGCACAGGGATACTATCCTCGACATTACAGTCGATAATGCGACAGTCGGCAAAGTAATTATTTATAACGACGGCGTGCAAACGCTGCAGGCACAAAAGCAAACCGCAATTACCGTTTTGTCGGTTTCAATCGTCATTCAATGCGGAATATGTTTAGGTTACGCCATATATATGCACCAAACTATGGTTAAACCGTTCCGAAAGCTGAAAGGTTTTGCCGAGCGCGTTGCTGGCGGCAACCTCGATATCCCTCTCGAAATGGACAGACGAAATCTTTTCGGCGCGTTCACCGAAAGCTTCGATATTATGCGCAGTGAACTCAAAAAAGCGCGCATTGCCGAAGCTCAGGCTAACGCAAGTAAAAAGGAGCTTGTCGCAAAACTTTCCCACGATATAAAGACGCCCGTCGCCAGCATCAAAGCCGTTTCCGAAGTAGGGTTTGCCGTCGCAGTCAATGAGAAAGACAAGGCGAACTACGCGCAAATCATAGGCAAAGCCAACCAGATAAACACGCTTGTTACCAACCTGTTTACGGCAACCTTGGAAGAGCTTCAACAGCTTACCGTAACGCCGACCAATATCGAAAGCAGGCAAGTGCAAACAATGCTCGAAAACGCAGACTACCTTAACAAAGCAACTATTCCCGAACTGCCCGAATGTCTTGTATACGCCGACAGTTTGCGGCTGCAACAGGTGTTTGATAATATTTTCGCGAACTCGTACAAATACGCAAAGACGGAAATAAAAGTAACGGCGGAAAAAGCCGACGACCGTATTAACGTAATTATAGAAGATTTCGGCGGCGGAGCTAAGCAGGAAGAGCTGCCCGTGCTCAAAGAAAAGTTCAGGCGCGGCAGTAACTCGGCAAACACCGAAGGCGCTGGTTTGGGACTTTATATTTCCGATTACTTTATGAAAGAGATGCAGGGCGAGCTTAATATTGAAAACGGCGCACACGGTTTAAAGGTGACCGTTACTCTTCTTTTAAGCGGCAAGAATTAAGAAAAATTTAAGAAATTTTTAAAGCCGTTTAAGGATTGATGCGGTATTGTACGGGTAGACAACCTCAGTAGATACATTTTTACGGGCAAATCTCGGATTATCTGCCCGAAGCGTCTCTCGCCGTGCTATCAAGCACGCCTTCGAGCCGTTTCAGTCATCTTCTCTCGAAAGATTTGCCACGTAAAAACGCTACGCGCCATAAGCAGCCAGTTTTTAGACTATGGCAAGGCAAACGAGCGCAGCCGTAGTGCGTGCTACGGCAAGCGAGTTTAACACAGTCAGAGGCAAAAACGGACAGCTTATGGTGTATCGCTTGGGGTTGACGACCCGTACTTGGGTAAAGGAGAAATTTTATGAAAAAAACGCTACTTAAAACCGAAAATTTAAGCAAGACTTTCTCTAACGGAGGTCAACAGCAACACGTCCTCAAAAACATCGACCTTGAACTCTATCAGGGCGATTTCACCGTAATTATGGGCGCAAGCGGCGCGGGCAAGTCCACGCTGTTGTACGCACTTTCGGGAATGGATACGCCCACCCTCGGCACGATAACTTTCGGCGATAAAGTCATTTCCGACTTGTCGCAGGACGGGCTTGCGGTGTTCCGCCGCGACCACTGCGGCTTCG
>CAZACR010000017.1:0-16046 GCA_964483715.1 uncultured Clostridia bacterium | reverse complement strand
AAAATATTACGGATATGAAAGACTTCGAACCCGAAGAAGAAGCGTTCCTCGGCAAATGGGCTAAGCAGCAGTACAATTCGGATTTCCTGTTCGTTACCCACTACCTTTCCAAAAAACGCCCCTTCTACACTATGGACGACCCCGAAGACCCCGAAGTTACGCTTTCTTTCGACCTTTTGTTCCGCGGCATAGAGATTACCTCGGGCGGTCAGCGTATTCACGATTACAACCAGCAGGTTGAGAAAATGAAGAAGCTGGGTATGAACCCCGAAGAGTTCGAAACGTATCTTATGCTTCACAAGTACGGCGCACCCCCTCACGGCGGTTTAGGGCTCGGACTTGAAAGACTGACAATGCACTTGCTCGGGTTCAAGAACGTGAGAAACGCGACGATGTTCCCCAGAGATATTAACAGAGTTTCACCGTAAAAAGAAAATTAAGCGCCGTGCGGAAATTTCCGCACGGCGCTTTTATTTTACCTTATAAAATTCGTTTTGGCTTTGGGAATGATTACGGGCTTTTCCAGCTCCGTTCCCTTTGCATTATCCAAAAGCTTCAAAAGCCAAACCATATTGGAAGCAATCGCTCTCATTATGGTAACGCCCTCTTCGTCCTGCAACGCTTCCTCCGCGTTTGAACCGTGAATATTATTCCAGTACGTTGACGGCACGGCTAACATATTATTTATGCCTATGTATTTGTTGAGCACGTCGTAGGAAGCCGTAGTACCTGCCCTGCGCGCCGCAACGACGCTTGCTGCAGGTTTAAATCTAAGATATTTGCCGTACGCATAGAACAGTCTGTCCATAAGCGCGATTATCGCACCCGACGGTGAGGCGTAGTGAACGGGTGCGGCGAAAATATAGCCGTCCGCTTCCTTAACCTTTTCGCCTATTGCGTTTACGGGGTCGTCGTCAAAAACGCATTTGCCGTTTTTCTGGCATGCTCCGCAGCCCATACACGTATGTACAGCCGCAGTTCCGAGGCAAACAATTTCGCTATCCACTCCCTGCGCTTTTAATTCGTCAGCAATAATCTTCAATGCGGCGCTCGTAGTGCCGTTTGCGTGAGCGCTGCCGTTTATCATTAAAACTTTCATTTTTTTATTCCTTACAGAGTTTTTAATTTCGCCACGATAAGAGGCATATATTTGGTTTCGTAACCCAGAGCGTTGGGGTGGGTGCAATCTCCTCTACCCCAGCCGTAGCTGTCGTTGGTAAACAAGTCGCGCTGTTCGGGAATGAACGTGTTGAGTCCGCTCTCCGAATACAAATCCACGTACGGAACACCCCACTTGGAACAGATAGCGAGCGCGCGTTCGCCGTACTGTCTTTGCAGAAAATCATCTCGCCTGCCCATATTGTGCGGACGCACGAACAGAATTTTTGCCTTGGGGAAATTTATCATTAGCGCGCTGATTATGCTATCGAAACAAGTTGAAAAATCGTCCGTCTTTTCAACTTCTTCCAACGGCTTTGCGTTATAGCCTTTCGGAAATTCGCCGAGGGGCACGTCGGGCTCGTCGGGGTTTGCCTCGATATGACAATCGTTCGTAAAACCGTCGAAAACTATGTAATCGGGATTAACGCCGTCGGCAATTATCTTTTTAAGCTGTTCAATCTCCCAGCTCTTTCCTGCGACGAAGCCTACTCTCGCACCGCCAACCGTGTATTTTAATAGTTTAAATCCGAGCATTGCGGAAAGGTATTCGCCCACTCCGTATTCGTTATTGCCCGAGCCGTTCATTATACTGTCGCCGAAAACCAGCAACGTTTTGTCCTTATAGTCCATTATTTTGCCTTGGAAAGACCGCCTTTCACACCGATTTTAGCCCAAATAAAGTATTCTGTGGCAGTTTTCGCATTCGATAACTTTGCCCGACGCCACGATTTCCTTGCCCGCAATGGATAATTCCATACCGCATTTCGAGCATCTGTCCGCCTTAATTTCGCAGATTATGGGGAAGATACGCTCCGAGCGCTTCGTCTGATACTTGCGCAGAACCTCCTCTTCCAAGCCCTTGGCAATTTCATTAAGCTCCGCAGAAATGGCGTTCATAGCGGCTTTCTTGGAATTGTTGTATTCCTGATAAGCTTCCTGCGCAACGGGATACTGTTTTTGTGCGGCGATTACCTTTTTCTTTAAAGTCTGATACTCCTCCGCCGTTTCCTTTGCAAGCGCGGAAAGATTTGCGATATCCGCTTTCAACGTTTTGATAGTGTCCGTAATCTGCGACGCGTTGCGCTGATAGAACGAAATATCCGCTCCTCCGTCAACAAGCTCGTCGAGATGTTCGAAATCTTTTAAAACGTCCGTAATTTCCGCATACTTTTTATTCAGCCTTTCCATAAGGCCCAAAAGCTCCTGCGACTTGCCCTCCAGCTGGTCGAGCTTTTCCGATGCCTTTTTAATGAAATTTTTGGTCTGCACATACTTTTTGCGCTCTTCGGAATTAGCTACTTCTTTCTCTATTGCGAGAAGTTCCGCGTCCTTTTGCTGGTACATCAACAGTTGTTTGATTTGCGACATAATTGTTTCTCCTTATCGGGTTACATAAACCGTTCGTCGAAGAAATATGACGACGGTATTTGCAATGTTTGCTTGATCTGATTATAAATTTTGCTAAAGCCGAACGCTTCGGCACAGTAATGCGTGAGTTGTATTACGCATATACCGCTTTCCACAAGTTCGGTTATCTGATGGTGTTTCATATCCGAAGACACTAACACGTCCGCTTTTTCAGCTTTTGCGAATGCTATTGCGTTTTCGTCGCAACCTGCGCCGCAGAAAGACGATACCGTCTTTATCTGCTTTTCTCCGCAACCGTAGGCAACGGCTCTGTCGGTTGCAAACGTCTTTTTTATATTACATATAAACTGAGCGAAAGTCGTTGCGGAAACGGCATAACATCTACCGTAGCCTCCGCCTTCCACGGGTGCAAGAATTTCGCCCTTTTCTCCGCCCAAACCGCGCATCAGATAATAGTCGATGCCTTCGGGCGCCGCGTCGAAATTCAGGTGCATCGAAATTACTGAAATGCCGCACTTTATACACTCCGCCAGCGCTTTCGACTGAGGATTGCTGTTTAAATCGAACGAGCTTATTCCGCCGTAAATTGCGGGGTGGTGAGTTACTATAAGGTTATAACCCAGCGACTGCGCTTTTTCTACGGAAGCAACCGATAAATCGAGCGTGAAAAGCGCACCGTTTACTTCGTTTCCGCAATTTATGATTATTCCGCTGTTGTCGTACATTTTGTACTTTGCGCAAAAATCGTCGGAAAGCTTTACGGGGGCTACGTTATCCTCTAAAATTTTCAATACTCTTTCAACGGTCATTTTTCTGCAACTTCCACACAAATTTCTAATTCGTTTTGTATTTTTTTTCGAGTTTCGTCCGACAAAGCGCCCTGTAAATATGCTTTGCGCTTGTCCGCTTCGGCTTTGGCATACCGCTTTATCTCCGGGTTTTTAAGACTGTCGCGCCCGAAAATCAATTCGTTTTCGGTGTACGGCGGCGTTGCACCGCTTCTTTCGCCTTTTATAATAAAATAGTACTTATCGTTATCGTAGAAAATATCGTCAGCGAGTATTTTACAGCCGCTTTTCAGAAGATACCCGCGTAATTCGGGTGCGTTTTTCATAGGCTGAAACACGAATTTTTTCGGAATAAAACCGTTTTTTATTATCCGCAGTATTTCCTCGCCGCCCATTCCCGCGATAAGCACCTGTTCGCAATCTTTATCGACTCCGCTAAGCCCGTCGCAACAAATCGCTTCGCAAGCGCCGTTTGCAATCTCCCCAGCGAGCAGTTTTTCAGCCTTTGCAAGACACTTTGCGCTCACGTCGGTAATATAAACTTTTTCGCAAAGTCCGCTTTTTAACGCGGTCCGAGCGCAATAACCGTGGTCGCAGCCTACGTCGGCAAGCGTTACGCATTTATCGAGATACGAACAAATTCTTGCTATGCGCTCCATTAAGTGTCTAAAAAGTCCTTCAAATGCTTGGAACGCGAAGGATGTCTGAGTTTTCTAAGAGCCTTTGCCTCTATCTGTCTGATACGTTCACGGGTTACGTTGAACTCCTTGCCCACCTCTTCAAGCGTTCTGGGTCTGCCGTCGTCCACGCCGTAACGAAGCCTTAAAACCTTTTCTTCACGCGGCGTAAGGCTGTTCAAAACGTTGAGAAGCGTTTCTTTTAACATTGTGGAAGATACGCTGTCCGAAGGGGTTATCGCCCTGTCGTCCTCTATAAAGTCGCCAAGGTGGGAATCCTCCTCTTCGCCGATAGGCGTTTCAAGGGATACTGGGTCTTGAGCGATTTTCTGTATTTCACGCACTCTGTCTTCGGAAATGCCCATTTCCTTTGCGATTTCCGCGGGGGTGGGTTCTCTGCCGAGCGTCTGAAGCAAGATGCGCGAAACGCGCGTGAGCTTGTTTATCGTTTCAACCATATGCACGGGAATACGGATAGTGCGCGCCTGGTCGGCAATCGCTCTCGTTATAGCTTGTCTTATCCACCATGTTGCGTATGTGGAGAACTTGAAGCCTTTCTGATAGTCGAATTTTTCAACCGCCTTCATTAAACCCAAGTTGCCTTCCTGAATTAAATCGAGGAAAAGCATACCTCTGCCGACATAGCGCTTTGCAATGGATACGACAAGCCTCAAATTAGCTTCCGAAAGCTTTTTCTTAGCGTCTTCGTCGCCCTCCTGCATTCTGCGCGCGAGCTCGATTTCGTCGTCTGCCGAAAGCAGCGGAACTTTACCTATTTCTTTTAGGTACATCTTTACGGGGTCGTCGAGTCCGATATCGGACAGCGCCTGTTCGTAAAGCTCCTTGTCCCTTTCCGCTTCGTCGATTATCTGGATACCTGCTTCCGCAATCGACTTGTAAACAAAGTCCATTTGCGTGGGTGTCGTTTCATACTTCTCCATTACGTCGCAAAGCGCGTTCGTCGTTATTGCGCCTTTCGACGAATAGGTTTCGATAATCTGATGCAAGACCTCATTGAGTTTCTGTTCGGATAAATTCATATTCTTTCTCCGTTTTTGATTTTATCTTTTTGTTTTGTCAGTTCGGAAATTCGTTGTGCGATGCCCGCCCGTTCGTTTAAGTCCTTAACGGAATCAGCACGTTTTTGCTCGCTTTCTATTTTTTTGTCGATTTCGTCGAGTTTTATCTGCATTAAGCAGTCGTTGAAATATTTGACCGCAACTTCTTTGTCCAACCCGAACCCTTCGGAATAATCTAAAATGCGTTCAAGCTCTTCGTATTCGGGAGTGCCGCTGTCAAAAAACTCGAACAGCTCGCTTAAGCGGATATCCTCTTCCAAAAGCTTTTTCGAGCGTATGTATTTTGCGATAATCGCGTGAATTTCGTCCGTGAAACGAACGTCGGTAATATCGGTATCCTTTGCGTAATCCGCGCCGAATAAAAAACTTGCAATGACAAACCGCGAAGCTTTTTTTATAACGTCCGCCAAGTCCTTTTTCTTTGCGGGCGGCGGCGCTTTTTCCGCCGCGGCTACGGGTTTTGCCTCCAGATCGCGCTTCAACGCTTCGAAAGATATTCCCGTCTGGTCGCGCAGAGTTTTTAACAAATCCTCGCGCTCCGCCGCGCTGCCCGCAGTTCTGATAACAGCAAGCGCTTCGGATATGTATTTACGCTTGTCCTCGGTTTCGCTTAAATTATAACCGCGTTTTACCGTGGAAAGCTTGTAATCTATCAGCGGCATTGCGGAATTCAGACACTGTTGGTAAGCTTCCGCTCCGCGCTGTTTTATCACGTCGTCGGGGTCTAATCCTTCCGGAAGAGGCACGACTTTAACGTTCAGTCCCTCGCCCTTTAAAATGTCCAGTCCGCGCATGTTCGCTTTCTGCCCCGCGCTGTCGCCGTCGTAGCTAATCAGCACCGTATCGGTATAGCGCTTGATAAGCCGCGCCTGGTCCTGCGTGAGCGAAGTACCCATACTCGCGACCACGTTTTTAAAGCCTGCCTGATATAAGGACAGCGTGTCCATATACCCTTCAACCATAATGACTTCTTTAATGGTCTGGCTGCGTTTGAGCTTCTTCAAAAGGTTTATGTTATATAGGTTTTTACGCTTATTAAAAATAAGCGTATCACGCGTGTTTACGTATTTAGCAAAGTTGGTTTTCTTGAGCATTCTGCCGCCGAAACCTATAACCTCGTCATAGGAATTTATTATCGGGTAAATCAGTCTGCCGCCCTGCGCATCGGTAAGTCTGCCATCAACTTCGTTTACGACGCCGCTGTCTAAAATATCCTGTTTTGAATAGCCTTTTGCAAGCAGAAATTTGGGCAAATCGGTGTAATTGAGGCTTGCTCCCAGCCCGAAAGTGCGCACTATATTCGTTGGTATTTTTCTGCTTAAGATATACTCGATATGGGCGTCGGCTTTGCCCGAATTCAGGTTATTTAAATAGAAATGCGCGCAGTCGTTCAGTATTTTCAAAAGCGCGTCTTTTTTGCGTTTCTGCTCCGCGGTTTTGCGCGAATCCTCGTCGGAGGTCGGCACTTCCATATTCGCCTTCGCGGCAAGGAGTTTAACCGCGTCGATAAACTCTATCGTTTCCATCTCGGAAACAAGGCGAATAACGTCGCCGGACGCGCCGCAACCGAAACAGTGATAATACTGCCCGGCTTCGTTTATTGCAAACGACGGAGTTTTTTCGTGGTGAAACGGGCAACAAGCCCAATAGCTCGCACCCTTTTTTTCGAGGCTGAAATAACCGCCCGCAATATCCACTATATTCACTTTTTCTTTAAGAGTCCGTAAAAACTCCTGGTCTACTCCGCTCATTTACCTGCCGTACGGTTTAAGTAATTTAATTATTAACCGTTCGCCTCGTCCGTAAAAGTCCAACCGTTTGGCACAAACAGTTTATTGAACATATACACTGCGTATCTGTCCGTCATCGAAGAAAGATAGTCGCAAACTACCTGCTCTACGGGATATTTTTCTATAAGATTTATATAAGTTTGTGGCAATTCCTGAGGCTGTTTTGTGAAATATTCGTACATTGCGGATATCATTCTTTCCGCTTTCACTTCCTCGCCGCGGGCGTATTTAGTCAGATAAACCCTCTCGAACATAAACGCACGCAGTTTATCGCTTGCTTGCAACACGTCGGCGCCCAGTTCCACCTTCGGTTTACCCAGACTGTTTTTATATACCGAGCTAACTGCGGTATTTATTCTCTCGCGAGATGTCGAACCCAGCACTTCGACTACGTCTTTGGGAACGTCCGAAAGCTGTAAAATCCCCGCACGCACCGCGTCGTTCAAGTCGTGGTTTATGTAAGCGATTCTGTCCGCTACGTTTACGCACTGACCTTCGAGAGTTGCCGGCGTTAGTCCCATTTTGTGATTTAAAATGCCGTTTCGCACTTCCCAGGTAAGGTTAAGACCCTGTCCGTCTTTTTCAAGCACTTCCACAACCCTTACGGACTGTTCGTTGTGCTTGAAACCAATCGGGGAAAGTTTATTCAATATCCTCTCGCCGCTATGACCGAACGGCGTATGCCCAAGATCGTGCCCTAAAGCTATAGCTTCGGTTAAATCTTCGTTCAAGGAAAGCGCTCTTGCGAGAGAACGCGCGATTTGCGCCACGTCCAGAGTATGAGTTAAGCGCGTTACGTAATGGTCGCCTTCGGGAGAAAAGAAAACCTGCGTCTTGTTTTTAAGGCGCACGAAAGCTTTGCTGTAAATTATCCTGTCCTTATCGCGTTGGTAATCAGTGCGCATTTCACAAGGCTTTTCCTGCCTGTCCCTGCCGCGCGTCGCGTTCGATTTAGCGGCGTAAGGAGACAAAAAAGCTTGTTCTATCGCGTAAGTTTTTTCCTTTATCGAAGTGTAATTTTCCATTTTCTACATATTATTACGAAAATATCCGCGCAATTTCCTTTAATTATTTGAAAATCGCACTATTTATTTTGCAAAACCTCCGCCTACGGACAATACCTCGCCCGTAACGTAACTGTTTTCAGCGAGATACAAACAGGCTTTTGCCACGTCCTCGCCCGTTCCCAGTCTGCCTATCGGTATCTGGGAAATCAAATCTTCCATTTCCACTTCGGAAAGATGCGAGTTCATTTGCGTATCTATAACGCCTGGGGAAACACAGTTTACGCGTACGAACGAAGGAGCAAGCTCCTTTGCAAGCGCTTTCGTAAACGCGATTACCGCCCCTTTCGTTGCAGAATACGCAACCTCACAGCTTGCCCCGACCTCGCCCCAGATTGAAGCGACGTTGATGATATTTCCGCCGCCGTTGCATATCATACTGTCGGCGACCTCTCTCGAGCATAGGAACACTCCGCGAATATTTACGCCGAACACGTTCTCCCAATCGGCGAGAGTCGTGTCCTGAATAACCTGCACGAGCGATATCCCCGCGTTGTTTACGAGCACGTCGATTTTACCGTAAATGCGGAAAACTTCCTTAAACATTTCCTTGACCTGATTTTCGTCGGAAACGTCGGCGCGCATAAGCACGGGGCAGTATCCCAGCATATTGAATTCTGACTGTGTAGAAAGAGCTGCGTCCTCGTCGTGACAGTAGTTGAGTATAACCTCGTATCCGCTCTGTAAAAACTCCTGCGCGATAGCCTTTCCTATTCCTTTAGTTCCACCCGTTATCAATGCGGTTTTCATAAAATTATTTCCCCGATTTTAATTGCAATTTTCTGCGGTGATAAACCGTCCGTATCTATTACAAAGTCCGCCGCATTTTCGTAAATCGGCGCTCTAAATCTCATAATTTGGCTTATTCTGTCACGCATAGTACCCTGTAAAAGCGGTCTATCGGTAGTTTTTTCGAGTCTTTTGACCAAATTTTCCTCTTCCGTGCGCAAATAGACTATCTTTCCGTACCGTTTAAGATTGCGCACGTTTTCTTCCCGAAGTACCGCACCGCCGCCTAAAGCAATAACAAAATTGCCGTCTTTTGAGCTAATCTCGGCTATTACTTCCGCCTCAATTTTACGGAAATATTCTTCTCCCTTTTGAGCAAAGATATCCGCAATTGTACCGTAGCGGCCGACGATAATTTCGTCGGTATCTTTCAAAGACTTATTGAATTTTTCGGCAAGAATTTTAGCGACGGTAGTTTTACCGCAGCCCATCATTCCGCAGAGCGCGATATTCATAGCTTAAAGCTTTCCGCCGCGAGAATATAGCTGTTTTTTCCGAAGCCCAGAACTACGCCCTTGCAAACGGAAGAAAGCACCGAAGTGTGACGGAACTCTTCACGGGCGTGCACGTTCGACATGTGCACTTCCACTACCGGAATTTCGACGGAGGCTATCGCGTCGCGAATGGCATAGCTGTAATGCGTATAAGCGCCCGCGTTTAAGATAATTGCGTCGGCTTTTGCATTCTGGATAGCCGTGCAAATTTCACCCTCGCTATTGCTTTGGAAAAATTCACAGGTATCGTCTTTGAAATGTGCGGCAATTTCCGCGTTGATTGCATCCAGTGTCTGCGTGCCGTAAACGCCCTTTTCGCGCTTGCCGGTCATATTTAGATTAACGCCGTTGATAAATAGAAATTTCACTGTATTTTTTCCTTTAAATATTTTTTATATAGCGCGGTTGCCTGCTCTTCGTTCGGCAAAATTCCTAAGAATATGCAATCCGCATAATAAGCCTGATAAAACAGCATTGCAAAACCGTTAACCGTTTTTTTACCACATTCTTCCGCAATGCGCAAAAACTCGCTTTTAGGCGGTTGATAAATTAGGTCCACCGCCGCCCGGCAACAGTCGATTATTTCCTTTGAAACGGGAGATTGCCCTTCGCTTTCGTGCATACCCACTCCCGTCGCGTTTACAATCAGATACCGAGGTTTTGCCGTGAGAGCTTTTACCGCCTTAACGCCTTTAAACTCGTTTTCGAGTTTAAGCGCTTTTTCGAAAGTGCGGTTATAAATTTCCACTTCCGCGCCTGCGTCGAGCAATTTTTTTACCGCGCTTCTGCCCGCTCCGCCCGCACCGAGCACCAGAACACTTTTTCCGTTTACGTCTATACCGTTTGATTTCAGCATATACGCAAACCCAAGACCGTCGGTATTATAACCTTGCCGAGTTGAAGTTAAAACTGTGTTAACGGCTCCGAACGATAGCGCGTCGCCGCATATTTCTTTCAGCTTAGGCATAATCGAAAGCTTGTACGGTATTGTAACGTTTAAGCCGTCGTACCCGTTCAAAAGCCTTTCAATTTCGGCTTCAAACCTCTCCTCGGGTATCGAAATACGCTCGTACGTGATTCCTTTACCGAGATTTTGTGCTATAAAGTTGTGTATAGGCGGACTTGCCGACTGCGACACGTCCCTGCCGATTACGGCTAGTTTTACCATTTGTTGCACCTCATTGCTTCCGCACAAGCGAATATCTGCCTCAAGTATTCGGCAATGCCGAGGGTTACTTCCGTCCATTCACCCTTTGATTTTGGAACGATAAGCGAAATTTTGCTCTGCTCTGCATTCTTTTTATCATACTTTGCCGCAGAAGCGTCGTCGTATGCGGGTATTGATTTTAAAACCTTTTTAATAAGATTTTTGATTTCGTCGGCATACGCTTTGTCGCACACTCCCGAATTTACAGCGATAAATAATTCGTAATACGCGCCTATGAGCACAAACTCACCGTGTGATTTACGCTTGTAATACAGCTCGAACGCGTGCCCCGTAGTATGTCCCAGATTGAGAGATTTGCGCTCTCCGCCCAGGTCGTGCTCGTCGTTTGCCACGACTGCCGCCTTATGTCTTATGCAAGGCGCCGTAACCTTTTCCAAAAAATCATAATCGAACAAATTGTCCGCATTATTTTTAATAATCTTGTAAATATCCGCGTTTAACACACCGTATTTTACTATTTCGCCCAGTCCGCACCGCAGTTCTCTGCGCGGCAAGGTACGCAAAAACATAGGGTCTACGACCACCTGCGAAGGCTGATAAAACGTACCTATTACGTTTTTTACTCCGCACAAGTCCACTGCGGTTTTGCCGCCCACCGAACTGTCTACCTGCGAGAGCAAAGTCGTAGGAATTTGCACAAGGTTCACGCCGCGCATATACAGCGAAGCCGCAAGCCCAGCCAAATCGCCTACGACGCCGCCGCCGAACGCTATTACCGTTGAACTGCGTGTTAATCCGAATGAAATCATTTCCCGCAAAACGGCAAGCAATACGTTGTAGTTTTTACTTTTTTCGCCAGCTTTGATAACGTACATTCCTGAATTCGGGAAAGAACTTTTTATTATGTTACCGTAAAGTGCAAATACGTTATTATCCGTTACGATAAACGTTTTTCCGCCTTTGAAGTTTTTTACAAACTGTTCGAAAGCGCCGTTGCCGCACGTTATTACGCTTTCGGTTGACTGTGTGGAGATTGTTATACTTTCCATAATATTTTAAGGCAGTTGGTTGTAACGCCTAGTAACCTCCGCCATATTGTCGCCGCCTAAACGAGCGGCCACGACTTCAGCAAGCGCCTGGCACAGCACGCTTTCCAGCACAATTTCACAAGCGCAGATTGCGCACACGTCGCTGCGTTCGCCTGCCGCCGTGCAAGCTTCGCCTGTTGCTATATCCACGGTGTTCAAGCCCTTCATAAGCGTGGGTATAGGCTTCATTGCGGCGCGCAAGATTAACTCCTCGCCGTTGGACATTCCGCCCTCTATACCGCCCGCATTGTTGGTTTTTCTGCAATATTTGCCGTCAATAAGGTAAATTTCGTCGTGGACTGCGCTTCCGCGAGCAAATGCGGCTGCAAAACCTGCGCCGACTTCCACACCTTTAATTGCCTGAACGCTCATAAAAGCGCCGCAAAGGATAGCGTCCAGCTTTTCCGCATAGGTCATACAGCTTCCGAAGCCGCTTTTCAAACCTTTGACGCGAAGCTCTATAACTCCGCCTGCGGTATCGCCCTCTTCTTTAAGCTTATCTATAAGCTTCTCAGCCTTTGCACGGGCTTGCGCGTCGGGCATAAAGAGCGAGTAATTTTTTGCGTTTTCAATCTGTCCGAACGAATACTCGCCGTTATCCGCAACCGTGCATACGCTTTTAACATAGCCGCTGACCTGCACGCCCAGAGCGCGTAAAAACTGACGGGCTATCGTGCCGCCTGCAACCCTTACCGCCGTTTCGCGTGCGCTTGCACGCTCCAAAACATTGCGCGCGTCGGTCTGGTCGAACTTGATTACTCCCGTTAAATCGGCGTGCCCGGGGCGCACCCTGGTAAGAGTTGTTTGCGTTGTATCCGCTTTCTCCGCACCCATAACGTTTTGCCAGTTTTCGTAGTCGCGGTTGACAATCCCGAACGCAATCGGGCTACCCAGAGATAAGCCGCCACGCATTCCCGAAAAAATTTCGACTTCGTCCTTTTCTATCTTCTGTCTGCCGCCCCTGCCGTAGCCGCTTTGCCTTAAAGCGAGATATTTATTTATTTCTTCTGTATCGATTGCAAGATTGGACGGAACGCCTTCCAAAATACCCAAAAGCATTTTACCGTGCGATTCGCCTGCTGTCGTCAATTTCATAAATTCTCCTACATCACGGAAAAACTTTCCGTCGAAGCTTTAATTACTATATTCCCTTTTTCCTGCGTATACAAAGGCTGAACGTATGCGCAGACGTCCGAAAGACTTTTAAGCGACGGGTAATTTGCAAAGCTTTTACCCACGCTTAGCACTGCACATTCGGGTTTGATGATATCGTACCAGGGAGCGTATGTATTTTCCTCGCCGCCGTGGGCGGGAACGGTAAGCACGCTGCACTCTTCCAGCTTCACGCTGAAATTGCCTATTTTGCAAAAGGGCTGATTGAGCGTTTTGTTTAAGTTATAACTTTCCGTAATGCTCTTCAACGTCTGTCTGTGGGCGTCGGAAGTGAAAACGAACGCCGTCTTGCCGTATTGCAGCCACGTTACAACGGAAGCTTTTTCTATATTTTCCGCATTGGGATTTGAATTAAGGTTACCGTACTCGGACATAGGGCTGTCTTTTTCCGTTGGCGAAAGAAAGGTGAAAAACAAGTCGTATTCTTCGTCGGCATAACCTTTGCCGATAGCGGCGTATTCACAATCCGTCTCTTTATCGTTCAATGCGTTAATAAATGCGTGAAACCCGTCGGTTATCCGCGGATTCTCACAATACGGGATAAACGCTTTTTTAACGTTTTTATACTTAACGATTTCCGCAAGTCCGCCGCAATGCTCGTTCTTTACGGAAGTGCAAATCAGAAAATCTATTGTGTCAACTCCGCGGGAATTGAGATACTTAATAACCGATAGCTCGTGCGGATACGAGCCGTCGCCTCCGTCAATCATCATAACTTTTCCGTCGGGAAGCTCTATCAAAGCGCAGTCGCCGAAGCCGACGTCCATGTACGTTACACGCAGTTCACCTTCTTCTCTTACTGACCGCTTTACAAAGTATGCGGTCAAATATTTTACGGGCATAAACGCGTTTGTTATCAAAAGCGCAATCGAAAACACAACCGCTATCGTTACGGGTATCAAAGTCGCCGTTACCCACTTAGGTATGTGTTTCTTTTGCTTTGCCATTCTTTTGTATCCGACTTAAATTATTTGCATAAATATACTTATACAGTTTAATTATATCTTATATTTGCATATTTGTAAAATAAAAAAGGCGGTTTTATTTGAAACCGCCTTAATAATATTTAATTTTGTAAGCATTGAGTTTATGAGAAATACGTTATGGAAATATTGCGCAGTCTGTGGAAAACCTTTTTGGGCTTAATCTCTTTTTCGAGATTTTTGGGTACTTTTACCAGCCTCAGTTCTTCACAGCCGACAAACGCCTGTCTGCCTATTTGTTTTAACGTTAAAGGCAAATCGAACGCGACGAGCGTTTTACAGTTCATAAACGCGACTTCGCCTATTTCCGTAAGTCCTTCGGGGAAGTTAATTTCACGCAGCTCGAAACACTCGGCAAACGCCCAGGAGCCTATTTCGCTTATACCTTCGGGAAGGCGTACGGTAGTCAGACTTTCACAATGTGCAAACGCACCCTCGTGAAGCTTTTCCACGCTGTCCGGCAGATAAAGCTTTTCAAGAGAAACGCAGAAATCGAACGCTCGGCGGCTTATCTGTTTTATACAGCTGGGAAGCTGCAGAATTTTTACCGAACTGCACGCGTGGAACGCGCTTGCGCCGATAAACTGGACGCTTTCGGGTAAAATTATTTTGGTAAGCGACGAGCAGTCCGCAAACGCGAAGTCGTCTATTATTTCCAAGCCGTCGGGGAAGGTTATTTCTTTGAGTTTTTCGCACCAACCGAACGCCGTTTTTTCGATTATCTTCAATCCTGCGGGCAAAATTACGTTTTCAACGTCGCCGTTGGCAAACGCGTTGTCGCCTATTTTAGTTATAAATTCGGGGACGACCGTCTGCTTTTTCGTGCCGATATATTTTATTACGACGTCGCCTTCTATGATATAATCGTCAATATTGGTGAGCTCGCTCTTGCGCTCTTCGGAAAGCGGCGCTTTCTTCGGCTCTTCGGGGACGATTGCCTGCATTTTTTCCTGCAAGGTTTCGGGGTCGTCTTCGATAGGAACGTAGGGCTCGGGTGCGGGCGGGTCGATAATTTCCTCTATTAAATTTACAACCTCTCCGCCTCCGTTGCCTTTAAGGTTATCGTATGCGTGTGCGCTATCGTCCTCGCCCGAAGATAAATAATCTGCTTCCGATTCGAATTTATCCGAATAATCCTCGTCGTCGAACTCTTTATCGGGGCTTGCGTAAAAGCGGAAATAGATGTTAGCCGATTTATCAAACGCCTTACCGCCGCGAACTCTGCGGTAAAGCCTGCCGGGGATTGTCGCTTCCTCCAGATTATCGCAGCCGTAAAACGCCCCCTTACCGATTGACGCAAGCTTGGGCGGAGTGATAATTCTTTTTAAAGTTTTGCAACCGTAAAACGCATAAGGCGCTATTCTGATAACGTCGGAAGGAAGCTTTACCTCCTCTTCCTTGCCGCTATACTTTATTACTATGCCTTTTTCTATGCGGAGTCCCTTTTCATTACTCATAAACTACGTTTCTCCCGTAAGTATATTCCGCATTATATCATATATTACGCAAAAAGTAAAGAATTAAAAAAAATTCCCCGAAATTTACGGGGAATTTTTTTAACAAATGCGATAAAATTATAAACTTTCGTGTATCGTCCTCGATATAACGTCGTCCTGCTGTTCTTTCGTGAGTTTATTGAAATTAACTGCATAGCCCGACACACGTATCGTAAGCTGCGGATATTTTTCGGGGTGCGCCTGCGCGTCCAGAAGCGTATCGCGGTTAAACACGTTTACGTTGAGATGATGTCCGCCGTCCGCAACGTATGCGTCCAGCATATTTACCAAATTATCTGCTCTTGACATAAAAATTATCTCCTTTTTCGTAAATTTATTTTTGCTTAGTCGTCTTTGCCGAGCGACGCGGGGGTTACCGAGAACGTGTTGGATATGCCGTCGCGCGAATAATCGTAAGGAAGCTTGGCAACCGATTCGAGCGAGGCGAGCGCACCGTTCTTATCTCTGCCGTGCATAGGGTTAGCACCGGGTGCAAGCGGCTGACCCGCTCTTCTGCCGTCGGGGGTGTTGCCCGTCTTTTTGCCGTATACGACGTTTGACGTTATGGTAAGAATGGACGTCGTGGGAACGCTGTCGCGGTAGGTGTAATGGCTTTTTATCTTGTTCATAAAGGTCTTAACGAGCCAGACTGCGATTTGGTCCACCCTGTCGTCGTTGTTGCCGTACTGGGGGAACTCTCCCTCCGTTCTGAAATCGACGACCAGCCCCTCTTCGTTGCGGACGGGATAGACCTTTGCGTACTTGATTGCCGAAAGCGAATCGACCGCGCACGAGAGCCCCGCTATACCCGTTGCGAAGAAGCGGCGCACCTGCGTGTCGTGCAGTGCCATTTCAAGCGCCTCGTATGAATATTTGTCGTGCATATAGTGGATAAGATTTAGCGTGTTGACGTACAAGCCCGCAAGCC
>CAZACR010000016.1:0-16704 GCA_964483715.1 uncultured Clostridia bacterium | reverse complement strand
GGGGGTGCTTTCTGCCGCCCTGAGGGGGAACGTTTGCAACCGTGCTTTCGATAATTTTCAAAAGCGCCTGCTGTACGCCCTCGCCCGATACGTCGCGGGTAATGGAAACGTTCTCGCTCTTGCGTGCGATTTTGTCTATCTCGTCGATATAAATTATACCGCGTTGAGCGCGCTCCACGTTATAGTCCGCGTTCTGAATGAGTTTTAAAAGTATATTTTCCACGTCCTCGCCAACGTAACCCGCTTCGGTGAGCGTAGTCGCGTCGGTGGTGGCAAAAGGCACGTTTAATATCTTAGCAAGCGTGCGGGCAAGCAGCGTTTTACCGCAACCCGTAGGACCTAAAAGCAGAATGTTGCTCTTTTCGATTTCCACGTCCGCGAGAGCGTCGTCCGCTTTGCCTAAATTGTTTATTCTCTTGTAGTGGTTATACACCGCAACGGAAAGCACTCTTTTGGCTTCGTCCTGACCGACGATGTATTTATCGAGCTCGTCTTTGATTTCCGCGGGTTTTTTCAAAGGCACGGGCTGTTCGGCTTCGCCGCCCACCGCTTCCTTTAACATATCGCCGCAGATTTCCACGCACTCGTCGCAGATAAACGCGTTGTTCTGCCCCGCAATCAGCTTTTTAACCAAATCCTCGGGCTTTCCGCAGAACGAGCAAAATCTATGATTATCTTTCATTAACTACTCCTCATTTTGACAATATTGACTGTATTATTGCCAAAATCAAAACAAATATTACCCGCCTTATCTTTTTACGAAAACTCTGTCGATAAGTCCGTACTCCATAGCTTCCTGTGCGGAAAGGTAATTATCTCTGTCGGTATCTCTTTCAATCTGCTCCAAAGGTCTGCCGCTGTTTGCCGCAAGTATGCGGTTGAGCTTCTGCTTCGTCTTTAAAATGTGGTCTGCGGCAATCTTAATATCGCTCGCCTGACCCTGCGCGCCGCCCAAGGGCTGGTGTATCATAATTTCGCTGTTGGGAAGGGCAAATCTCTTACCCTTTGCGCCGCTTGAAAGCAGGAACGCGCCCATAGACGCCGCCATACCTATACAGATTGTGGAAACGTCGCACTTGATATAGTTCATAGTATCGTAAATCGCAAAGCCTGCGGAAACCGAGCCGCCGGGGCTGTTTATATAAAGGTTGATGTCCTTGGAGGGGTCTTTCGCTTCAAGATAGATAAGCTGGGCAACGACGGTGTTTGCAACCGCGTCGTCAATCTCGCCGCTCAAGAATACGATTCTGTCCTCCAGAAGTCTGGAATAAATATCGAATGAACGCTCACCGCGAGCCGTTTGTTCCACGATGTAGGGAATGAGTGCGTTTTTTTCGTTTGCCATAATATTACTCCTTTGCCGTTTTTTACCACGGTCTGAAAATAAATTTTAGGCGGCAAAACCCATTTAAAGTAAAGCCGCCCGAATGTTACCGATTTAATTACTTGACGAGATTGTTGTTAGCGGATAAGAAGTCGAAAAGCTTGGTAATTACGATATCGTTAGCGATATATTCCAACTGCCTTGCGTCCATGTTCTTCTTATACTCTTCCGCCGATTTTTCGACTTCCGCCGCCTGAGCAGCGACTTTTTCGTCGATTTCCGCCTGGGAAGCGGTAATATTTTCGTCCTTTATAATCTTTTCGATTACGAGCTGGGAAAGCACGCGCGACTTCGCCTGCTGAGCGAACTGCGAGCGGAACTGCTCCATCGTCTGTCCCATATATTTGATATAGTCGTCGAGCTTCAAGCCCTGATACATAAGCCTGTAAGAGAAGTTTTCAACCATTCTGTCGATTTCGGTCTCTATCATAGCCTGGGGAATTTCGCATTCCGCGGTCTTGCTTATCTCGGACAAAATGCTGTTTTCCGTTTCGTCGCGGCTCTTGTCCTTAGCCTGGCGTTCGAGGCGCTCTTTCACTTTTTCAGTGTAAGCTTTTACGGTTTCGCTGCCCGCGTGCTTTTTAACGTATTCGTCGGTGAGCTCGGGAAGCTCCTTGCCCTTTATGGAGTTGAGCTTGATTTCAAAGGTCGCTTCCTTGTTTCTTAAGTTATCCGCCTGATAGTCTGCGGGGAAAGTAACTACGATATTGCGCTCTTCCCCGATTTTCATACCGACAACCTGCTCTTCGAAGCCGGGGATAAACGCGCCGCTGCCGAGCTCGAGGTCGTAACCTTCCGCCGTGCCGCCGGCGAATTTTTCGCCGTCAACCGAACCCGAGAAGTCGATGTTAACTACGTCGCCGTTTTTGCAGGCTCTGTCCTTAACTTCGACGTCTTTAGCTTCCCGAAGCAAAATCTTGTCGACTTCAGCCTTAACTTCTGCATCGGTTACATTATATTCAAACTTTTTGATTTCTAAACCCTTATACTTGCCGATTTTTACTTCCGGCTTAACGGGAACGGTTGCAACCAGCACAACTTTTTCGTCGCTCAAATCTTCAACGGAGAGTTCGGGTTCGCCTACCGCCGTGAAGTTCGCCTTCTCCTTTTCGAGAATGGAAAAATAATGTTCGGAATAGAGCACGTTAAACGCTTCGTCGAAGAAAACGCCTTTGCCGTAATAGTTTTCGATTACGGGTTTGGGTGCTTTGCCCTTTCTGAAACCGGGAACGGAATATTTTCCGCGCGTTCTGGTATACGCCTTGTCGATAGCCGTCTTCCATTCTTCACCCGTAAAAGTGATTGTGAGCTTTACAGTGCTTTTTTCTGCTGCTGCCTGAGTGTAATTCATTCTTATTTCTCCTGAAAAATTTAACAGTTATTTAGATACGCTAAATATTTTAACACAATACTTTAATTTTGAAAAGCGTTTTTTGCAACCGTTATCAATTTACTTTTTATTTTTTTTGCTGTACAATATATTTACAAGCAAACTAATCTGTATTTCGGGTGGATTTTATGCCGCAGGACGCATTCACTTTACGACAACTCAATAACGAGCTTTCCGCTCTGTTCGTCGGCGGCAAAATTTCCCGCATCAACCAGCCCGAAAAAGACAGGCTCTCCCTTTTAATATACACGCATACAGGCACGGTTAAACTCGATATCGACCTTTCGGCGAAGTTTTGCAGAATAAGCGTGAACGAAAAGCGCACGGAAGAGAACCCGAAAAACGCCCCCAACTTCTGTATGCTTCTCAGAAAGCACTTGCAGAACGCCGAAATTACGGCAGTAAAACAGGTGGATTTCGAAAGGGTTATTTATTTTGACCTTACCTGTTTTTCGGAATTTTCAAGCTGCGAAATGCGGTTGTATCTGGAAATTATGGGCAAGTACTCCAACGCGGTTTTAACCAAAGACGGAATAATCGTGGGAGCGCTGAAAACGACTTCTTTGGAGAGCGCGAAAAGGGTTACTCTGACGGGCGCGAAATACGCGCTGCCCGAAAAACAGGACAAAGCCGACCCCACCGATTTGAAGCAGCTCGAAAGAGCTTTTGAGGAAAGGCTCGGCACGGGTGACGCGGCTAAATATATAAGCGAAAGAATAACGGGTATCGCCTACGTGACCGCCGAAGAAATGGTCAGCTCTTTCGGCGAAAACATTACTGCTAAAAACGTATACGACTACGTCAACTGTACAGGTATGCAACCGTGCATAACTTACGTAAACGGCGCGCCCACGGATTTTAAAGTGCGCAGCATTATGTCCGAACAAAAAGGCTATCCCACACTACTCGAAGCTCAGGCGGCTTATTACGATTACGCCGTCGGGTTGAAGAAGTTTACGGACGGACGGAGAAAGCTTTTAAGCGCTTTGGAAAGCGCTGTAAAAAAGTGCGAAAAGCGTTTGGGACAGATTTGCGACAAGCTGACCGAATGCGACAAAATCGACGAGGTAAAGCTTGCCGGAGAACTGATTACCGCCAATATATATGCCGTTCAACGGGGCGATGAGGAGCTGAAAGCGGTAAATTATTACGACGAGAACTGCGCCGAAATAACTATAAAATTAGACGCGAGGCTCACCCCTTCCCAGAACGCTCAAAGATACTTTAAACGGTACGCAAAATTGAAACGCACGCTGGAAAATCTGACCGCGCAGAAAAAAGAAACGGAAGATAAACTGTTCTATTTACAGTCAATCGGAGAGAGCCTTAATTCCGCGGAAAGCGAAACCGATTTGCACGGAATAAGAGAAGAACTTATCTCCTTATCGCTTTTAAAAGACGATACCGCGCCGCAAAAGGGAAAGAAAAACAAGTCCCCCGAAAAGCCGTACAGAACGTTCATTTACGACGGATTTACGATAATTTGCGGACGCAATAATATGCAGAACGAACGGCTTACGAAGAGCTTGACGGAAAGCGATATCTGGCTGCATACCAAGACCTTCCACTCCTCCCACGTCGGAATTTTAACCGAAGGGAAAAAGGCAACTGACGAGGTTATAAAATTCGCCGCTGAGGTGTGCGCGTACTATTCCGCCGCGCGCGGAAAGGACAAAATACCCGTGGACTTCACGGCTAAAAAATACGTAAAAAGACCGAACGGTTCTCCTTTGGGATTTGCCGTTTATACCGATTTCAAAACGATTATAGTTGCGCCGAACGCGCATACGGAGGCACGAAAAGAAGATGAGTAACGGCGATTATTTAAACAACGGAAACAAGAACAAAAATACGGATAACAAACCTCGGGAAGAGCAAACTCCGCAGGAAAAAAATTACCTGTTTTTCTATATTTCGATAGGCTGTTTTGCCGTCGGCGCACTGCTCTTCGGCCTGGCGTTCGCAATTAAAAACGCAGGCACTTATATGCTGTTTGCAAGCATGATTTCGCAGCTTGCAAGCGTTACGTTTTTAAACGCTCAGAAAAAGAAATACGACTTTAAATGGATAATGGTGCTGCGCGTTGCCAGCTACGTTGTTATGGGTGCGGCGCTTGCTATCGTGATATTAGGCATTTCCGTAGCGGCAAAATAGGCTTTAAGCGTATATTTGAAAGAATTTTGTTCCATTATTATTATGAATGGAAGAAATATGCAGCGCGCTTTCGGCTAAGCTGGGCGAAATCGGCACGGGCGTTTACACGGTTTTTTACGAAGACGAACTGCTTGACGCTCTGCCCGAAACGTCACGCAACCGCGACACATTGGAAGCCGCTTTGAAAAAACTTAATAACGGCGGTTATATAGACGTGCGCTATGCCCGCGGTTCGGCGTTCTGCCTCTCCTTCGTACGCCCGTACGTTTGGGAAAAGCCTGAAGAAAATGTTGAAGCAGTGCAATCCGAACAAATGGAGCAATCCCTTCCCTCCGTTCCGAAAAAAGCGTACTTATTGCTTGCTTTGTTCTCGTTTTTCGGCGGACTCGCCGGCGGACTTTGCGTGTTGCTGGGGGCGGTGATGTTATGAACCGCTACGAAAACGACGTTATGAGCGCAGTATACAGTCTTTGCGACGGCACGGACGGCTGCCTTGTTTCCCCCATTGATATTATGAGCATACTGCCCGTGGGAAGAAAGCACAACGCGGAGCGCATAGACGACGCTTTGAACGCGCTTAAACTGGACGGATATCTTGACGTTATCACTTCCGTAAGAAAGGGCGAAAAGATGTACGTTATATCGCTCAAGGAAAACGGTATGGCTTATAAACGGAGCGCCAGACAGAAACAAAAAGACGTACTCTTTAAAATATTTCTCGCGTTCGTCGGCGCGGTTGCAACCTTTGTGTTCGGCTTGATTATCAAAGCCATATTCGGCGGTTAAAAATCAAATATAAAAGGCGGCACGCTTTTTCAGCGTGCCGCCTTATTTTTTTCTTATTTCTTAAATTATTCCGCTTCGCAGAAAGCTACCATAGCCTTGTGCATACTGTACAAATCCGCCTTGGAAATAACTTCGTAAGGCGCGTGCATGGAAAGCACGGGAACGCCCATATCGCAGGTGTCTATGCCGAGGTTTGCGATAAACTTGGCAACCGTGCCGCCTCCGCCGATATCGATTTTGCCGAGCTCGCCCGTCTGCCAGATAACGCCCGCCTTGTCGAACGCGTCGCGCAGATATCCCACCATTTCCGCCGAAGCGTCGTTGGTTGAAGATTTGCCGCGGGCGCCGTGATACTTCGTCAAAGACGCGCCGCAGTTAATGAAAGAAGCGTTTCTCTTTTCGTAAACGTCAGCATATGCGGGGTCGAACGCCGCCGTAACGTCCGCGGAAACGCACTTGGAATTGTATCTTACGAGAATGGAATCCGCACCGAGAGCGCGCGAAAGGCTGTCAATTAAATCAAGAATTACGCGAGACTGCATACCCGTTACGCCGTCGCTGCCCGTTTCTTCCTTATCCGCGAAAACCGCAACCAGAGTATCCTTGGAGTTGCTTTCGAACACTGCCGTCATTTCGGGATATGCGCACACCTTGTCGTCGTGTCCGTAAGCCGAGATTAAAGCGCGGTCGAAGCCTACGTCCTTGGGTTTGCCCGCAGGCAGGAAGCACAGCTCGCTCGTCTGGAAATCTATTTCGGTAATGCCGTACTTGTCGTGTAAAAGCTTTAATATAGCCGCCTTAACCGCCTTTTCCTCGTCGCCCTTTTCGGGAACGCTTGCGATAATAGCGTTAAGGTTTTCGCCCGAAATCGCACTGCCGAGAGGCTTTGTGCTCTGCTCCTGCGCGAGATGGGGCAACAGGTCGGATATGTAGAAAATAGGGTCGTTTTCGTCCTCGCCTACGCAAACGGTTTTCTTAACTCCGCCCGGGAGCATAACCACGCCGTGAAGCGCAAGGGGAATTGTCGTCCACTGGTACTTCTTTATGCCACCGTAGTAGTGCGTTTTAAGGTAAGCCACGCCGCTCTCTTCGAACAAGGGATTGGGTTTTAAATCGAGACGGGGGCTGTCAACGTGAGCCGCCATAATCTTTATGCCGTGCTTTGCTATATCGTTAGTGCCGACTTTGATTAAAAAGATATTCTTTTCGCGGTTGATGAAATAAAGCTTGTCGCCTGCCTTCACCTTATCGCCGAACATATAGGGCTTATAACCCTTTGCTTCCGCAAGCTTTTTAGCCGTAGCCGTTGCGCCGCGTTCGGTCTTCGAAGTGAAGAGGAACTGCTTATAGCCTTCCGCATAGTCGAAAATAGCCTTTAGCTCTTTGTCGTCCGCTTCTTTAAAAGCGTTTTTTCTTTTATATTCGTATTCCATAAATAAAAATCTCCTTTCAGCCTTACATTATAGCCTTTTGCACGTATTTTGTCAATATTCGGACCGCTCGGGCAGGCAAAAATTTTTGGATAAAATTTACTTTTTGATATTTACTATTTCTAATAAATGGTATATAATATTAGTTATGAAGGCGAAAAGCAATCTTTCGCGCAGAATTGCAGTGATTGCAATGCTTACGGCGCTCAGTTTAATAACGTTTTTAATCGAAAACCTCTTCCCTCCGCTGATTATCCCCGGGGCGAAGCTCGGTCTTGCGAACGCCTTCTCTTTCGCGGCGCTGATTATGTTCAGTCCTCTGGACGCGTTTATCGTCGTTATTGTTAGGACGCTGCTCGGCGCTGTCTTTGCGGGAAACGTCTCGGCTGTGATGTACTCGTTCACGGGCGGTATTATCTCGATGGCGGTTTCTTCCGTACTGATGTACGTCGTTTACCCCAGGATAAGCCTTATCGCCGTATCAGTAATTTCCGCGGCGGTGCACAACCTAACGCAGAACGCGGTGTTCGTACTCGTTTCGGATACCTCTCTCGCCTTTTCCTACGCGCCCTATCTTCTGCTTATCGGTGCAATTTCGGGCGCACTCATAGGCGCGGTGATAACGCTGCTTTTTAAGCGCGTACCGCAAAGCGAATTCGAAAGATTTGTGCAAAGCGTCAAACGCGAAAAACAAAACGTTTAAAATTGCCGTACATACGGCTGACTTAATTTTAAAAACGATAGGAGGAAAATAAATAAACCAGATGAAAGCAATCAAAGCAAAACCTTTTTTTGCAGGCATACACCCGAAAGGTATGAAAAGCCTTTCCGAAGGGTGCGCCGCAGAGATTATGCCCGACCCCGAAATAGCGTATATTTCGCTGTCGCAGTCTCTCGGCAAGCCCGCGGTCTGCTGTGTGGAAAAAGGTCAGAAAGTTAAAGAGGGCGAAATTATCGCCCGTGCCGACGGAGCTATATCGTCCGACGTATTTTCGGGCATAGCCGGCGAAGTAACCGATATCACGCCTATGATAAGCGCGAACGGCGGCACGGAAACCTACGTCGTTATAAAAGCCGACGGCAGCGGCGAAAAAGCCTATCTTCCCCCCTTGACCGAGCCCGACGGCGCGGCTATCAAGCAGCGCATTAAGGACTGCGGCATAGTAGGTCTGGGCGGTGCGGGCTTCCCCGCGGCGGTAAAGGTTGCACCCCGTACGCCCGTAGACACGCTGATTTTAAACGGCGCGGAATGCGAGCCCTACCTCACCTGCGACCACAGGCTTATGCTCGAAAACACGGACGAGATTGCGCGCGGTGCGCGTTACATCGCCAAGGCTTTGGGCGTTGACAAAATTATTATCGGCATAGAAGCGAACAAGCCCGACTGCATAGCGGCGTTCGAAAAATACGACGATATCCAGCCCGTAATACTTAAAAAGCAATACCCTATGGGTAGCGAGAAACATCTAATCTACGTTACGACTGGCAGAAAAGTCGGTATCGGCAAACTGCCTGCGGACAGCGGCGTTGTCGTTCAGAACGTGGCTACCGCTTTCGCCGTATGGGAAGCCGTAGAAAAGGGCAAGCCCTTATACGAAAGAATACTCACAGTTTCGGGCGGAGCAGTAAAACAGCCCAAAAACCTTTGGGTCAAGGTCGGCACTCCCGTTAAGGATATCGTAGAGTTCTGCGGCGGCGAAATCCAGCCTCCCAAGAAAGTCATTCAGGGCGGACCTATGACAGGTCTTGCTCTTGCAACCTACGACGTATACACGCATAAGACCACTTCGGGCATACTGCTTATGACCGAAAAGGAAGCTGCGGCGGAAGAGCCTACTCCCTGCCTTAACTGCGGTATGTGCGCGGACGTCTGCCCTATGCATTTAATGCCTATGCAGACGGCGTTCTACTCCTCTGCAGGCGACTTCGAGGCAGCGGCTAAGCTCGGCAACACCGCAGCCTGCATAGAATGCGGCGCGTGTGAATACACCTGCCCTGCAAAGCGTCCTTTAATTCAGGCTATAAGAAAGACCAAGGCGTATATGCGCAGCAAGGGTATGCCCGCGCCTGCGGTTAAACCCGTAGACCAGAAGGGCAACAGCGCGCCTACCGTTCCGCTTGTAGCCGCGGACGAAAAGAAAACTGACGAAAAGGAGAAAAACAATGGATAACAGCGTAGTAATATCCACTCCTCCCCACGTCAAATCCAAACGGACGACCAAGGGCATAATGCTCGACGTAATAATCGCGCTTATTCCTGCGGCGGTTATGGGCATCGTATATTTCGGCGTCAACGCGTTCGTTCTGGAACTGACGGCTGTGCTTGCGGCGGTTGCAACCGAGTTCGTATATTTCTTTATCGCGAACAAGGGCTTTTCCGACAAGTGCAAGCACGCGGGCGAGGTTTGTAAAAAATGGTGGCGGCAGTTCGATTACACTTCTATCGTAACGGGACTTATTCTCGCCCTCATACTCCCCCCTGCAACCAAATGGTACGAAGTACTTATCGGTTCTATCTTCTCTATATCCATTGTAAAAATGGTGTTTGGCGGAACGGGTAAAAACCTCGTCAACCCCGCCGCTACGGGAAGAATATTTATGTTCATAAGCTTCTCTATCACTATGTACACCGCGTGCAACATTGCGGCGGTCGACGCCGGAAGCCAGATATTCACGGGTGCAACCCACCTTTCGGGCTATCTGCTCGCAGAACCCGGCAAAGGCGCAGGCAAAATGGCGCTCCTCGATTTATTCCTCGGCACGGGCGTTGCAGGCTGCATAGGCGAAACGTGCAAGCTTGCGCTCGTAGTCGGATATATCTATCTGGTTGTGCGCAAGGTTATCAAATGGTGGCAGCCTCTTCTGTTTATAGTTGTTGCGTGCTTCCTCTCCGTATGCCTTGCGGCGATTGGCTCGAAATCGTTTGATATCGCGCTCTTCCTCGACTATATGCTTTCGGGCGGACTTATGTTTGCCGCGATATTTATGGCGACCGACTACGTAACCTCCCCCAAGGGCGTTTACGGACAAATCGTTTACTACGCAGCGCTCGGCGTTCTTACGGCGGTTCTGAGATACTTCACGAAGATAGAAGTCGTATCCTTCGCGATTATGCTTATGAACCTCATTGTTCCCCTCATCGACACGTATATCGTGCGCAAACCTTTCGGCTACAAGAAAGTTAAAAAGCAAAAGGAGGGCAAATGATATGACGGTCAAACAGTTCTTTAAAGGCACTGCGTTCAAGTGCATAGTTGTGCTGCTGAGCGTACTGCTTATAAGCGGCGTACTGCTCGCAATCTGCTGGGGCTTTCTGGAAGTTACCGACGAAGAGCGCTTTAACCGCAAGATAGGCGCAGTTTACGGCGGTGAAACGGTTACCGCAGTCGAACAGGACTTAAGCGGAAAGAATACCAAAGTCGGCGACGCAACGATTGATAAGCTCTGGTATATAAACGAAAAGAACGACTACCTTGTTCAGGCATATTCGAGAGGTAACGGCGGTAACATAACTTGCTGGATTACGGTTAATATGCAAGCCGATAAGACCTCGGTCAAAGGAATAGGCAAAGTGCTGTTCTACTCCACCGACGATGCGGCTGAATATGTAGGAAATATACCAAACAGCATATATGAAAAGTTTCCTACCGATTACACGGACGGCAAAAATTTCACTTATGGCACCGAGTATCTTGATAGCGGCAAAAATCCTGAATTTATAGGCACGGGCGCATCGTATACCCTTACGGCAATATGCAACGACGTTAACGGCGCTGTGGAATTCGTTAAAGCCTACGCTTCGGGCGGAGAAATAGTAGACCCGTTCGCGGAATTCGAGTATAAGAACCTTATAAAAATGAATTCCACCGCTTGGACGGTTAACGGCGGAGAGATAACTTACAACATAGTTACCAACGCCAACCAAGGTCCTTCCTCCTTTAAGATTACGGTTAAAGTTGACGCAAGCAAAACCATAACAGAGTACACGATAACCAAAAACGGTTGCGAAGGCGACCACGAAGAATACGAAGCGGAAGACTATCAGAATATGATGTCGGATACGGTAAAGAACCTTACCGGTAAAACGCTTACCGACATTGAAGGATATCTTGCGGACACTTCGAAAGACGGCGTGCTTCACACGGGCGCGACAAAGTCCAACGAACTTTGCTACCACGCGGCGGCTTTCGCGCTTGCTAACTACGACCGTGTTTTACAACAAGAACAAGGGGGTAACGACTGATGAATAAGTATAAAAAGATTACTTTAGACGGCATAATCTTCTCAAACCCGACGTTTATGCTGGTACTCGGCACCTGCCCTACCCTCGGTATGATTAAAAGCTCGGCAACAAATGCGGCAGGTATGGGCTTATGCGTTCTCGTGGTATTAACGCTGAGCAATATGATAATATCGGCGCTCAGAAAGATAATACCCAACGAGGTAAGAATACCGTGCTATATCGTCGTAATTGCAACCCTCGTTACCCTGGTGCAAATGGTGCTTGAAAAATTCGTGCCCGATTTGTATGACAGTCTGGGAACGTTCCTTGCACTCATAGTCGTTAACTGTATAGTTCTCGGCAGAGCGGAAGCGTTCGCAAACAAGCACACGGTTTTAGAAAGCGCCGTGGACGGACTGGCTAACGGCGTAGGCTTCACCCTCGCTCTTACCATTATGGGTATTATTTGCGAATTCCTCGGAAGCGGCTCGCTCTTCGGATTGCAGATTATGACTTTCAAAATTAAAATGTTTGCAAGCCCTGCCGGCGCGTTCATAGTATACGGACTTTCGATAGCGGTGTTCACTTATATAATCGATACGTTCCAGCGTTCGAGGCGCGTTAAGGCGAACGTTATCGCGAGAGAAAACTTACTGGATAAAAAGCCCGAAGAAAATGCGGCTGAGGGCGCGGAGGTGCAGGCATGACTTTTGTATTATTAGTTTTATCGGCAGTGCTGACAAGCAACTTTATAACGGTTAAAACCTACGGTATATGCCCCTTCCTCGGCGTTTCCAAAAACACTAAGTCGGCAATCGGCATGGGCGTCGCCGTAACCATAGTTATGGCTTTGGCGACAATGGTTACCTATCCTATCTACAAATATATAATGACCCCTCTGCACATAACGTTCTTGTGGATAATCTTCTTTATCTTCATAATAGCGGCGCTCGTGCAGATGCTTGAAGCGATTATCCGCAAGGTATCCCCCTCCCTTTACAACACGATGGGCGTTTACCTCCCCCTTATCACAACTAACTGCGCGGTGCTCGGCGTAACCCAGCTTTTCAACGGCGTAACCGAGCTCGGCGACATAGTCAAAGGCGTTGCGGGCGTATCACTTAACTTCGGCTGGGCGGTGCTGTACGCATTCTTCGCAGGTCTCGGATTTACGCTGGTTATGATTATTATGAGCGGTCTGCGCGAAAAGCTCAACTGCTGTAAAGTAAATAAGTCGCTTTCCGGGTTCCCTATTTCCATGATTGCGGCGGCGTTCATCTGTATGGCGTTTATGATTTTCGCCCAGATAAAGGTTTAAGGAGGAAAAAGATATGAACTTACTTGCTTTTACTTCCCAAACGTGGGTAACCGTCGGAATTGTCGCGGGAATATTCGCGGGCTCGGCTATTTTAATCGGCGCGCTGATACTCTTCGTCGGCAAAGTATTTAAAGTAGATATGGACGCGAAAGTCACGCAGATTATGGAAAACCTTGCGGGTGCAAACTGCGGCGGCTGCGGCTGCAGCGGCTGCGCGGGCTTTGCGGATAAGCTTGCAAGAGGCGAAGGCGAACTTTCCGCCTGCCACGTAACCTCACCCGAAAAGAAAGCGGAAATTGCCGCAATTTTAGGCATTGAATTAAAAGAAGAAGCGCGCACCGTCGCGGTGGTTAAATGCAACGGCGGACTTGCAAACGCACCCGAAGCTTTCACCTACGTTGGTAACCCCACCTGTGCGGCGAACGCCTCCCTCCTCGGCGGCAACCTTGTGTGCAAATACGGCTGCTTAGGCTGTGGCGACTGCAAAAACGTTTGCCCCGAAAGCGCTATTAAAATTACGGATAAGCTTTCCGAAGTAGACCCCGACAGATGTATAAGCTGCGGCGCGTGCATTAACGCTTGTCCCAAGCATATTATCGAACGAATCCCCGCAGACGCACCCGTTTACGTTGCCTGCTCCTCCAAATGCAAGGGCAAGGACGTAATGAATTCATGTAAGGTAGGCTGTATCGCGTGCGGACTGTGCGCCAAGAAGTGCCCCCACGGTGCGATTACTATGGTTGACAACCTGCCCGTATTCGATTACGAAAAGTGCACGGGCTGTAAAACCTGCGTTGCCGTTTGCCCCCGCCATATAATTATGGACAGAGAAGTCAAGGCTGACGAAAACACTAACGAAGGCGAAAAAACCGCTTAAACTTAAATAACAAAAACGGCGGACTGCCAAAAGCAGTCCGCCGTTTTAATTTGTGTGAATTTAAAACATATTCATAAACTGTTTTACGATAAATGATACAGGTGCAAACTTGGGCAAAGCTATGCCCACTCCTCGCACGGGCAGAGCGGGACGCACGCTAAGTTCGAACAGTTCTCCGCTATCCAGATACCTTTGCGCGTATTCGCGCGGAACGCACCCTATCCCCATACCTTTGCGCGCAAACTTAATCATCAAATCCCAGTTCTCAACTTCTATATCCGCATTCAGCTTTACGCCGAGCGTACCTAAAAAGGAAGTGAGCGCACGGCGCGCGACGGTATTTTCCTCTATCATAAGCAAGGGATATTCCTGCAAAGCGGATAACTCAACTTGTTGTCCTTTCAGATGCGCGAATTTTTCGCCTGCGACGAACACGTCCGAAAGGTGCGCGACCGTGCCCGTAAAGTTGACGTCCTTATCTTGTATAGGCAGGTTGATAAAGCCTATGTCGCACTTGTTTTCTTTAAGCTGGGTAAGCGTTTCGGGTGACGTTCCCGTGATAAGTTCTATCTTAACCGCGGGATATATTGCGTTGAACTGCACTATTTTATCCGCAAGAATGTTGGAAAATATTCCGTCCGTTGCGCCTATCCTCAAAGTACCGACAGCAGCCGAATTTATTTCCGTGAGCTTGCTTTCCGCATTTTCTAAAATTGCGAGCGCTTCTTCCACCTGTTTGAATATCAGTTTGCCGCCCTGCTGGGAAAGCTCCATTCCTCTGTGCGTGCGGTTGAAAAGCGGTATGCCGAGCTGGTTTTCGAGCTGCTTTATGGACTGGGAAACCGCAGGCTGGGAAATGAATAATTCTTCCGCCGCCTTTGTCAGACTGCCGCATTTTGCCACGGTGTAGAACACCCTGTAAAGTTCTAAATTGACCATAATCTTTTCCTTATTTACCCACGCAGAATTTTGCGAAAACTGTGTTTATAATTTCCTCGTTAGCAGTGTCGCCGGTAATCTCGCCGAGAGCGAGCCAACCCTCTTTAATGTCCAAAGAAATCATATCGAGCGGATATTCCCCCGCGTTTGACTGAGCTTCTTTCAGCTTTTCGTATGCACGGTTAAGGCAAGCGTAATGCCGTTCTTCTATAACGTAAGCGCTGTCGAGCGACTTGCCGCCGAAAGATTTTTCAGCTATCAGTTTTTTAAGTTCTTCCAGTCCCTCGCCCGTCTTTGAAGAAAGTGCTATATCATACTTTCCGTACGGCTTGCAGGTATCGCTCTTGGCAAACACCTTTATAAGCCTGTCAGCTTCCACTCCGTCCGCCGCGGAATAGTCGTCCTTATCCGAAAGGCAGAGAACTATATCCGCACTCTTTAAAATGCGCTTTGCCATCTCAATGCCAATGATTTCAATCTCGCCGTCCGTCTGCCTTATGCCTGCCGTATCCGTAAGATTGTACTTTACTCCGTCGATTGTGATAGCGCCTTCCACGGCGTCCCTGGTCGTGCCTTCAACAGAAGAAACAATCGCCTTGTCGTAGCCTAACAGCGCGTTTAACAGACTGGACTTGCCTGCGTTAGGTTTTCCGCAAATTGCCACCGAAACGCCGCTTTTTATCAGTTTACCCACCGAATATGCCGAAACGAGCGCTTTAAGCTGTTCGTTTACGCCGCTTAAAACTTCTTTTATATCGCTAAGCTCGTCCTCTTCTATCCCTTCTTCGGGATAGTCCGTATCCGCGGCGATAGATGCCAGCAAATCGGTGAGCTTTCCGCGTAATTCATTCACGTCTTTATTCAGCTTTTCGCCGTAAAGCATACTGCCTGCGCGCACCTCGGCAAGGCTGTCTGCGTTTATCATATCAATCATACCTTCCGCCGACGAAAGCGAAAGCTTACCCGCTATAAACGCGCGCTTTGTGAACTCACCGCGCTCTGCGCTTCTCGCGCCGAGAGCGAGCGTTTTTGCAAGTACTCCGCGCGCTATCTGCGCGCCGCCGTGACAGTGAAATTCAACCACTTCGCCGCCCGTAAACGACTTCGGCGCGGCAAAGTACACGCACATTCCGAAGTCCGAAAACCCGTCGCAGATTATTCTGCCCGTATACATAACGTTGGGTTTAAAATCTTCGACCTTAACGCTGCCGCTCGGCGAAAACATTTTGGCAGCAAGGGCAAGCGCTCCGTCTCCGCTCAGCCTGATTACGGCAACGCCGCCAGTGCCGTACGGCGTGGATATTGCCGATATGATATCTTCCATAAATAATTCCTATAACTTTTACTTATACCTTTTTTGCAATTATAACACACTGTTTTTAATTAGGCAATAATAAAAGCGGAGATACTTTCTCCGCTTTTATCGTAAATTTAAAAATCTTCGAACGGGTCACCGCCTGAACCGCCCGACGACGAACCCTGATTGCCTCCGTTTTGATTGCCGTTATTGCTTTCTCCCATTCCGTCGAACGGGTCCCTGGGGGTTGAATTGCCGCCGAAGTAACTGCCGCCGTTGTAAGGGTTCTGATTGTTGTAATTGTTATAACCGCCGTTGTTGAAACCGCCGTTTCTGCGCATATATTCCTGATACGCCTGATACTGCCGTTGCTGTTTTTCCCTTAAATACTGCCCGTAGTTCTTACCTGCGTTGTTCCTTACCGCGAAAATGAAAATACCCTTTATGGGGAAGAAAACGGAAAGCAGAGCAAACAGTACGTAATGTCTGCAGGAATACGTCTGGAAAAACGCAATCAGCAGGAAAATGGTTACAACCAGGTTAAGCATACTTATCCAAGAAAGCACCGCGTTCGGGAAATAATTATATACCGTACCCGCCCAGGCAAGCCCGTGGGGAAGCGATGAAAGATTGTACGAAAGGATTGTATATTCCGCTCCGAGATATGTGTATATCTCGTATTCGGGAACTGCGTAACCGCCGTCGAAAATGAGGAACTTGGCAACGATGTACAAGGCAGATAAACAGACGTAAACAAACTCTAAAACCGCCGCAACGATTGCCACGTACTTAGCCTTGAAATTGAATATTTTGTTCTTTTCCGCAAGCACGCCTATATAGTACGTGTTGAGAAAAGGCACGAACGCCATCCACTTGTTTTTAAATCCGCCCCTGCACGCTATCGTGT
>CAZACR010000015.1:0-17506 GCA_964483715.1 uncultured Clostridia bacterium | reverse complement strand
AGGATTTGGGTATGATTGCCAAGTCGTACGGCTACGTATACGTTGCACAGTGCGCTATGGGCAGCAACCCCGCACAGCTCCTTAAAGCTCTTACCGAGGCTGAGGCTTACCACGGACCTTCGCTTATTATCTGCTACGCTCCTTGCATCAACCACGGCATCAACATGACCAAGAGCCAGCTCGAAGAAAAGGCGGCTGTTGACTGCGGTTACTGGCAGCTTTACAGATACAACCCCGAAGGCGAAGTATTCACGCTCGATAGCAAAGACCCGACGGGCAACTATCAGGAATTCCTTGCAGGTGAAACCCGCTACGCTTCCCTCGTTAAGACGCAGGGCGCAGAGGTTGCTAACGAATTGTTCAAGCAGACCGAAGAGTCCGCAAAAGCAAGACTCGCAGGTTACAAAAAGCTTGCAGGCAAAGAATAATAAGCGTTCCGCTTAAAAATAATAAGCCCCGCGGCGAAAGCCGCGGGGCTTTATATTTCATTGACAAATATTTGAAATTTCTGACCGTTACAAAATGTCAGGCATATACCCTTCCTATCCACCCTGCATTTTGCGATAAACTCATCTTTTACTATCGGATAAATAGTTTCAAGTATAAATCTCGGTGAAATATTCTCCTCCACCTTATCCGTATTGTTTATTGGCTTTTCCTCCATAATATTACCACCTTAATTTAATATATAATTAAATTCTAATCGCACAATGTACGATTGTCAAGAAAATTATCGTATAATATGCGATTATTATTTTGGTGATAATATATGGAATTAAAAGCAATTCAAAAAAGGTTAAGAGAAGCTATAAGAAACAGCGGAATTTCACAAAAGGAAATTGCTAAGGCGATAGGCGTTTCAGAACAAACGGTATCTAAATATATGTGTAAAAACGTCTTTCCCGCTTTAGATACTTTGGCTAAGTTATGTAAATTTCTCGACGTAAAATCGGATTACATTTTGGGTATAAGTCAATATTAAAGTTAAAAGCCCCGCGGCGATTACCGCGGGGCTTAATTATTTAATTATTTTAAACTCCTAATATAATTATCAATAAAATACATAACCACATAAAGGTCCAGAATAACAGCGAACAAATGCTTATGATAAGACCGGCTATTGCAAATCCGTTAGATTTACAATTCTTCATCTTTGTCATACCTACGATACTTAAAGTAAGCCCCACTATCGAAGCTATTAAAAAGTAAGCGCCTAACCAAAGCGACAAAAGGCCTACGATAAACCCTGCTAATCCCAAGGCGTTTAATTTCTTTTCCTGACCCAACTGCGGCTGAATACCCGTTTGAATTGCCATATTCCTTGTCGGCACGCCGCAATTAACGCATATTACCGCGTTGTCGTTTAATTCCTTTCCGCACTTCGTGCAATACATATCTCGCTCTCCCGTATTTGCTTTATTGCCATTATTGTACGGCATTATTCAATAAAATGTCAAGCATCAATTAAAAAATCAACTATCGCGCCCATAACTTCCTTATCCTCTTCCGTTGCGGCAACGAAGTCGAAAGACGAGAAATACTTCTTCTCTTCCTCGCTCATTTTGCGCGCTTTGGAAAGATTTGCGGAAAGCTCTATCATCATAGCTTGCGCTTCGGGGGTGTTATAAGGGTTGTGCGACTTGCCTTGCGCCAGATATTTTTGCACGTTTTTACCGTGCGCATAGGCATATGCAGACTTTTTCAAAGGCACTACGCTGTCCTTGTCGCCTTGCACCAACAACGTCGGAATTCCGTTTTTGCTTGCACATTTTGCCGCATTTTTATTGCTTTTTGCACCGAAATGCAGAAAATCCACAACCGCGATAAACGGGCAGAGCATTGCGGCAATAAATTTGGGCATCATCTGAGAGGCGCCGTAATATATGGTTTTCACAGGCGATACGGGCGCACTGATTGCGACTACCGCGTCCACCTTGCGCTCAGAACTTGCGCAAAGCGCGGAATATCCGCCCCAGCTGTGCCCTATAAGGCAAAACTTATAATCTTTAAACTTTTCCTGCGCACGTGCGTAATCTAACGCCGCTTTAGCAGTTACGACGCCCGTATACATTCCCTTTATGCTCTTGCCGTCCGACAGTGAGCAGCCGCGGTTGTCGAGCGCAAGCACGGTAAAGCCGTTTTCGCACAGGCAGTTAATCTCCGTCATATAAGCGTCGTGCCCCGAACCGAGTCCGTGACAGAACACGGCGAGCACCTTTTTTTCGGGCGCACCCTGCTTTGTGTAGACAAAGCCACGCAAATTATATCTGCCCTTGTTCACCTGCACGGGCGTTGCCGTAAGCCCAAAATCTTCCGCGGTAAAATATTTTAAAAGCGGATTTTTATCGCACCGAGCGCCGAACGCAAAGCGGTAAGCGATAAGCGCAAACGCGAACAAAAGCAACGCAAGCGCACCAACGCAAATTATAACAATGTAATACCATTCCATAATAATAAAATTCGGGCGGCGAATTTCGCCGCCCTTATCCTTTTCTAGTTTTAAACTATATATTTATCGTCAATCGGAGGAGCGGAATCCATTTCCTTCTTCTGTCCTTCGTAACCCTTTTTGCCGAGAAGCGCAAACGTTGCCTTTTTGCCGTTTTCAACGCCGGGCTGATTGAACGTATTGATATTCAAAAGTGCGCCAGTGTAAGCCGTCTGCATTTCCAGAAGGAACATAAGCTGACCGAGCGTGAACGCGTTTACTTCGGGCATATTTATCGTGTAGTTCATTCTGCCTGCCATCATAAGTGCGTAAGCCGTAGCCTTGTTTTCCGCCTGAATAAGCTCCTGCATCGAGTGTCCGCCGAGGAAGCCTACGTCGGGAATGTCCTCGCAGCCGTGAGGAATGGGCATTGTTTGTGCGTACTTTTCAACCGATATAAAGGTGATAACCTTGTCGAAAGGTCCTTCTATGTAAAGCTGAACCTGCGAGTGCTGGTCGGTTACGCCCAAACTCTTCACGGGGGTCGTGCCTGCGTTTACAACTTTGCCGTTGTAGTCTACCGCTTTGCCGAGGCTTTCCGCCCAGAGCTGGCAATACCAGTCCGCCATAAGCTTTAAATTGTCCGAATAAGGCATTAAAACGTTGATGTTTTTGCCCTGTTTCATAGTGATATACTGCAAAGCCGCGCACGCAAGAGCGGGGTTTTTGTTGATGTTGGGTTTGGAGCAGAGGCTGTCCATATACGCAGCGCCTGCAAGCATACCCTTAATGTCGATACCCAGCACCGCCGCAGGAAGAAGACCTACGGGGCAGAGTTCGGAAAATCTTCCGCCTACGCCGTCGGGAAGAACGTACTTTTTAACGTTGCCGCCCAGGCTTGCGTCAATTTTATTGAGGTTACCCTTTGCCGCGTCCGTCGTGAAAATCATATTTTCGGCGATATTAACGCCGGCTTTTTGTAAAATATCGGAAATAATGAGGTACTGCGTCATCGTTTCGCTGGTCGCGCCCGACTTGGAAATTACGTTAAAGCAAGTCTTTTCGGGTTCGATAACGTCCAGCAAAGCCGCCATTCTTACGGGGTCTACGTTGTCTTCTACGTAGAATTTAGGACCTTTCCTCTTCGAAGGAGGCAATTCGTTATAATGAAGATGGCAAAGCGCGTTGAAAGCCATTATAGGGCCGAGTGCGCTGCCGCCGATGCCGAGCACTACGAAGTACTTGAACTTTTTCCTTACTTCCTTTGCGGTTGCAAGTATGTCCGCAACGATTGCGTCCTGATTGTAGGGAAGCTCCGTCCAACCCATAAACAAATCGTCCCTGCCGCGGTTAGCCGCAACGTAGTTGAACGCTTCCTCCGCCTTGTCCTTCAAAGCGCGGAGCTCGCTATCCTTAACGCCCTTATCGCCGAGCGACTTGGACATCATATAGTTGTAGTCTACCGTAACCCTCATAGCGTTGCGCCATTCTTTGGTCTTATAAGCCATTGTCATTTTCCCTCCGACAATTTTATTTTTTAAATTACGACGGGCTAAAACGCATACGCCCACCATACACAGAAATTATATAACAAACGGGCGGTTTAGTCAATATGCAAATGCAAAATTAACCCAAATATTACCTATATTAGCATAAAACACTTGCTTAAACAATCGTTTTTGTACTATAATTGATTTATGATTATTCTCAACGCCGACCAGCAGGCAGCCGACAAGAAAATTAAAGATTGGTTTTTCAACGGAACGAGGCAGGTTTTCGTGCTCACGGGCTATGCCGGCACGGGCAAAACCTCGCTTTTGAAGCATACCGTTTTAGAAAGCCTTAACCTTGTCGACGGAGAAAGCGCGGCGTTCGTTACCCCTACCGGCAAGGCGGCTACGGTGCTCATTAAAAAAGGCGTTTCCGCCTGCACCGTTCACAGGCTGATTTACCAGTCCCAGACCGTCGAGCAGGAAATCGAGGTGAACGGCAAGAAAGTCAAAGTCGAACGGCTGATATTTAAAAGACGGGACAGCATAGACAAGGCGATTAAGCTTATCGTTTTGGACGAGGCTTCTATGGTTTCCGACGATATGCTGTTCGATATTCTGAACTTCGGCGTGAAAGTGCTTCTCTGCGGCGACAACGCTCAGCTTCCGCCCGTCGAAGGCTTTAACACCTACCTTAAAGAACCCGACCACACGCTTACACAGATTGTTCGGCAACAGGAAGACAACCCCATTATCCACCTTTCACAGCTTGCGCGCGAGGGCAAATTCGTGCCGTACGGCAATTTCGGCGACAAGGCGTTCGTTATAAACGGGCGCAGATTTACGGGAGCGCAAAGGGCGCGGCTTTTAAACAAAGCGGAACAGATTATCTGCGGACTTAACTCCACCCGCGCTAAAATCAACGACGAGGTTCGCGCAATACGCGGCTATAACGGCGTACTACCGCAAAACGGCGAAAAGCTTATATGCACTTATAACAACTGGGAACAGTTTATCGACGGGGAAATGCGGTTCAACCTTGTCAACGGCATAATCGGCACGGCAATCGAACCCTTTTACGATATAGAGCAAAGCATGGGCTTTACGCAGTTCAGACCCGACTTTCTGGATGAAAACTGCCCCGAAGCACTGCCTTTCGATACGGGCATTTTCGAAAACGGGCATTTCCGCTATAAACACGGCGATTACTTTGCGAAATTCAATGAGGACGGCGAGGCTGTCGGCGCGTTCACATTAAACCGCTTCGAATACGGTTACTGCATATCCTGCCACAAATCGCAGGGCTCGGAATTTAATTCCGCGATAGTTTTCGACGAGAGTTTTGCTTTTCGCGAGGACGCTTCGCGCTGGCTCTACACGGCAATCACCCGCGCCAAAGAAAAACTCATTTTGATAAGGTAAAATTTAAGGGAGAGCCTTTCGGCTCTCCCATTTTTATCAAGTTTTAATTGTTCCGTCGTCGTAGATTGTGAGCGGTGCGATAGATAATGCGTGAGGCGTACACAAAATCGGTACGGAGCGGCTGCCGCTGAGTGCCGGCGTGTAAACGCAGTCCTTATGCGTGGAGCAGTTGCTTGCGGTAACCTTAACGCTTTTATCCTTTTTGTTTATTTCTATGTCGTTATAGCCTGACTTACCCCTGGTATAGAACGTGAGTAAAAGTAAATCGTCGCCGTCTTCTTTTACCTCTATATAATCGGATTTTTTAATTTCGTATTTACTTTCGGTAAAATTGTAGGTAAAGACCTGTTCGCCCTTATAGCTTATAATTACGCCTTCGAGTTTACCGCCCTTGCCGACAAACGCAAACACGAGAATGAGCGCCACTATAACGCCGACGAGCAAGCCGTAAACGAGCAAGTCCCATATTTTAAACCACTTACCGGCTTTTACCTGTTCTATCTTTTTAAGCGACATCGTTAAGCACTATCCTGCCGTTTTCCACGCTGTTAGCCAAAGCATACTGCGTATTTAATACAGTTATATCCTGCGGACGGTTGGTAATGATTTTGCCCTCTCCGTCCTCGAAAACGAGCATAATTACCGTCCTGTCGGAAAATTTTTCGTTGTTTTCGTTGATAAACTCCACCGCCTTGCTCTTGCCCATACAAGAGAGCGCGGTAGTGAGTGCGTCGTCCTCCATTGCACTGCCGCCGATAACCGTCACCGAAGCAACTCCCGTCTGTATCGGGCTGCCCGTAAACGGGTCTATAATATGGCAATAACGCATACCACCTAATTCGTAATACTGCATATAATCGCCGCTTGTGGAAAGGTTGCAGTCCATTATATTTATTGCACAAAAACTGCCGATGCCGCGGGGGTCGCGCGGTTCGAGGGAATAGTTTTTAGCCTCATTGAACGCATAGCGTTTAACCGCCATACTCGAAGAGCCGAAATTGAACATTCCGTATTCGTACCCGCGTTCCGTCATTAAAGAATAAACTTTGTCGGCGCACCAGCCCTTACCTATACCGCCGAGGTCGATTGCAAGCGAATACTCCTCGTCGTCCACCGACACGGTATACTTGGGTTTTATCGCGTAGTACTTGCCGTCCCTTTCTATAAGCCCCAACTCTCCGAAATGGGAAGCAAGATTGCAAAACGCCTGTACCCTGTATTCATCTGGTAAAGTTTCAGGCTTAGTATCTCCATTACGAGGAAACCCGTATTCCTTTACACAATAATAAACCGCAGGATTATAGTAGTATTCCGTATCTTTGTACATTTCCTTAGCTTTCGTAAGCACGTCGTATGCGGTTTTGTCTATTTCCGTTTCCGAACCTGCCTCGGCTTGGTTGAACTTGTAGATACAGGAAAAAGAATATGTTGCACTCAAACTGTTGTCGGCGGAAGTTAATATAGAAGAAACCTCTTCCGCAAAGGAATTGAATTTTTCCTCATCGCCGCCCGAACATGATGAAAAAGCGCTTTCCGTCTGAGGAACTATCAAAGTACCCCAAGTGCCCATTGAATAAATATTTTTAAAATAATTTTTTTGCTCTCCGCCCGCGCATGAACAGGCAAACGCAAGCGAGACAAGCGCGGCAACGCAAGCCGCGGCACGGAAAAACTTTTTCATAGCGCTATTATAATTCATTTCAAAGACAATTGCAAGTAATAAACCGCCCCGTTGCAAGCAACGGGACGGTTGTATATAATTTTAGTTAATTACTTGTTAGCGTTGGTATTAGCAAGAGTAATCAATTCGGCATAGGTATAATAAGTCTTACCCTTTTTATCGGTAGGATTTAAATCGTTCCAGGTTGCACCCGTGGAAATCGTACCGTTCACCCAATAACCGTCGTCGTTCTTAGTTAAACCGCTGAGCGCAGCCACGCCGTTAGCCTTAACGTAAGCAACTGTTAAATCGCGGTTGGCTATCCATTTCGAATCTCCTTCTACCTTAGAAGATCCTACGCTTGTCGAAGTAGACCAATAACCGTTCTTTTCCTTGGAAAGCTTATTTTCGGTCATAATGCCCGACTGGTCCTGTCCGTTAACCTTGACTTTAACTTCACCGTTCATTACGGCTTTGTAATATGCTTCCGCATTTGCGTCGACTTTAAGGTAATCAAGGAAAGCCTGCTCGCCGACATTGTAACCTTTAGAAGTTTCGTCATAGGTAAGAGTAACGTTTCCGTAAGTTACGGTTGCATAGGGGTCGCCGTTATCGTCCTTTACTTTAGTGGGTAATTCCAACTCTACCAAAGTCAGATCCTTAACTGTGTCGCCGTCCACCTTGATGGTCGCGCATGCTACATAGCTTCCGCCGTGAACCAAGCCGTACGCTACACCCGTCTTTGCGGTATCGTTCGAGCAACCTGCAAGTGCGCCTGCCGTTGCGGCAAGAGACGCGGCAAGAGTGATACCAGCTGCTATTTTAGCAATTTTTTTCATAAAAAACTCCTTTTATATAGATTATGGAAATCTTAGCATATTATGTAAAAACTGTCAATAGTTTGAAATAACTTTTTTATATCGTTGTTTTACTCCGTTCTTAAAGCTACTACGGGGTCTTTCTTTGCCGCCGCCGACGCGGGAATAAGTCCCGATATAAGTGTGAGCAATACGCTGAGAATTATCATAATCAACGCCTGCCACCAAGGCAGAGCCGCAATTCCCCAGATACCTGCCAGACTCAGGACAATTACGTTTATTATCAACGACAACAGATACGTTACGATAATGCCGAATAAGCCTGCCGCAAGACCTATTATAAACGTCTCCGCATTGAACAGGCGCTTGATATCCTTTTTCCTTGCGCCTACCGCACGCAGTATACCTATTTCTTTCACGCGCTCGACTACGGATACGTACGTAATTATGCCTATCATAACCGTTGAAACGACCAGCGAGAGCGCCGTGAACGCGACGAGTGCAATCGTTATCATTTCTATCATCGTGTTTACCATGCTGATTATCATACCCACGGTGTCGGTATAAGTAATTTTATCCCCTTCCACCATAAGTTTAATTTGCGAGCCGTCTTCAAGCGTTATCCATTCGCCCGCCTCGAATTTTTCCTTCACGGTCTCGTACGAAGTAATATTCTCTTCGGCGTCAAACGTGTCTGAATAAGTGTATTCGTTGTCTTTAAGCTGCACGACAGTGCCGTTCGTACACATATTGTTCCACTTGTCAAGGTAGCCGCAAATTGTCTTTTTAATTTCGAAATTTACGGGATAGATATAAATTGCCGTAGGAGTTTTGTCACCGCCGAACACGCCCGCGCTCAGACCGCTCCCCGCTGAACCGGTTACGGAATTTATTATATCGCTCATAGAGGTCGCGCCCGTTTCGATTTTTGCAAAGCTTGCCGGCACGGAATCGCAAACGTAATGGCGCTTGCCGTTCGCTTCGGTTTCAACATAATAATAATTTTGGTTTAAAGCGACGTCCTTCAGCTCGCCGTACTCCTTAATATAATTTACGATAGTACTGTCGGACTCTAAACCGAGAATGTACTCGGTAAGCGCGTTCGTGTAGTAAAAACCCGAATCCAGACAACCGTAAGACACACCGCTCTTCTTCTGTAAAATGAGTTTTACTCCGAGTTCCACTCTTTTGTTATAGGCGTTCTGCCTTTCGGTAAAGGCAGGCAAAACGGTGCCTCCTTTGTTATATTCGGTAGTGTATGCGTTCGCCACAAAGCTCTGTTCTTCGGCGGTATGCACGCGGTAGTTCTCGTAAAAGCTGCTGACCATCATTGCCGCAAGCTGGTCCGGATCCATGGGCAGGGTCATTCCCGAAAGTAAGCCGAGAAGCATATTTTTAAAGTCGCCCTCCATATATGCCTTCAACTCGTCGTTGCCGATTTCGCGCTTGGTTACTATCTGCTTTGCGATTTGCCTTGCCATAACTTCGGGAAAAGCATTACTTTCGGAAGACAGAGACTTTTGCAAATCGGTCACTATTTCGTCTTCCGTCATCGTGTGCACTTCCACAAGCGTATATACACAATCGTTGGGGTAGTATGTAAATTTCATCTTGGCGGAATTGCCCACAAAGTCCGAATAAGGCAATCCCTCCGCGCCGACGAGTTCAGCCGATTCCTCGTTCCTGTCCGATTGCTTTTCCGTGTCCTGAATACCGTGGTAGGCGTACTCCAAAAACTCGTCCTGCGTAAAGAAGCCGTATTGAGCAAGTGTAAGATCGTCTATCCTGCCGTTATTCAGCACCATAACCATGGTTGCCTTATCGTTGAAGAGCTCCTCAACCTCGTCCTGCGTATAGCCGGAAGTTACGGGAATACCGTCCTTATCTACCGCAATCACGTCGTACTGCGACATTATATAATCGAAGTTGTTGGGTATTTCGCTAAATGTTTCGACCGAAGAAATCATACTGCCGAACTGCGAATATTCCGGAACTTTGGAAAGTACGGACTGATACATTCTGCGTATAGCCGTCACAGACAAAGTCGCCTCGTTTTCGTATTCTTCCCTGAAACTGCCCTCTTTAAAGTGCGCCTTAAACTCCTCGTCGTTTGCGCTTATCTTAAAGTCGGTGTATAGGTTGTTGGTTATGTTGAACGCGTAGCCGAACTGAATTAAATTTACGTCCTCTTTGGAAATTTTAGAGATGTAATTCAAGTAATGGTCGTCTATGCGGTTGGTTTTTTCGAAACCCGTGGAGAACGTTCCCAAAGTATCCAAAAGCGAATTTACGTGTACCTTACCGTCCTCTATATAGTCGGTAACGTTGACGTTAGAGAGGGACATAAGCGAGGTGAAGTCGAAATACTCCTGCGTTACGGAAACGGGATAACCCGACAGCATATCGTTTTCCATACTTTGTATGTAACTCTGAACGCCCGCGGATATCGCAAGCACCATCGAAACGCCTATAATGCCTATCGAGCCCGCGACGGAAACCATTGCGGTACGCTTGCGCTTGGAAAGCAGGTTTTTAAGGCTTAAGCCCATAGCCATACCCACGGACATAGAAGCCTTTTTGCCCTTGCCGCTCTTTTTATCTCCGCTTTCCGCCGCGGCGCTTTCACGCGCCTTTTCCTCCTGCGCAGCTTGCTCTTTTACAGGCTGGCTTTCGCCGTTGTACGGCATAGAGTCGTCTATAACCAAACCGTCAAGCAAGCGGATAATACGCGTCGAATATTTTTCAGCAAGCTCGGGATTGTGCGTTACCATTATGACTAAACGGTCTTTTGAAATCTCTTTCAAAAGCTCCATAATCTGCACGCTGGTAACGGAATCGAGCGCACCCGTAGGTTCGTCCGCAAGCACTATTTCGGGGTCGTTTATGAGCGCGCGGGCAATCGCAACCCTCTGCGCCTGACCGCCCGAAAGTTGGTTGGGGCGGTTATGTATTTTGTCGGCAAGCCCTACCTTTTCCAACGCGTCTATAGCGCGCTGACGTCTTTCCTTTTTGGAAACGCCCGAAATCATAAGAGCGAGCTCTACGTTCTGTAATATCGTCTGGTGGGGTATTAAATGATAGCTTTGGAAAATGAAACCTATGGAATGGTTTCTGTACGTATCCCAGTCGCCGTCCTTGTACTGCTTGGTACTTCTTCCCTCTATGATCAAATCGCCCGAAGTGTATTGGTCGAGACCGCCTATAATATTTAAAAGCGTCGTCTTGCCGCAACCCGAAGCGCCGAGTATGGACACGAATTCACTGTTCCTGAATTTTACGGAAACGCCTTTAAGCGCGTGAACCGCTTCGCCCGCAACGGCGTAATCCTTTTTAATATCTATAAGTTCCAACATACGTTATAGTCCTCTTTGAATAAATAATATCACCCGACCGTTAAAATTGTCAATGCGGTCGGGCTGGCTGAGCGTTAAATTCACAAAACTTTAAGCCTTGTTCACATGCGTTTCACAATACTTTACCGGCAAGCAATCTTGCAAGCGAACGCTGCTTGCCGAGTATTCCCATAACCGTGCATAAATCGGGCGAGTTGGGCATACCGCAAACGGCTATACGCAGTATTTCCGCAACGTCCGCAACGCTGCCTTTGTAATTTTGAGGATTAGCTTTATAATCGCTCATTTCGGTAGCAAAACCGAACTGTCCCGCAACCTGCTTGACCTTTGCAAACCAGGCAGAATTGTCGTCCGCCTCGTCATATATTGCGGCGAACTGCTCCAAAACGCCGTTTACCGTTGCTTTATCGAAGCGGTAGCAATAATCAGGAGCGAAAGTATCGTCGAAGAAATAATCTATCATTCTCACGCCCGTTTCGGCGCGTACTATGTCCTTTCTGCGCTTCTTTCCGCCTATACCGCAAATTAAATTCAATATTTGTATTATATACTCTTTATCCTCAAAATGCGCCTTATCCGCCTCCGTGCCGAATTCCTGCACCCAGCCGTTTAAAAAGTCGTAGGTCTGTTCCGCGGAAAGAAGGGCAAGCTCCGCCTTTGATACGTCGTTAAGCTTGTCGATATCGAACAGTGCTCCGCTCTTGCCCATTTTCTCTATCGAAAACTTGAAATCGCGGTAGTCCGACTGGGGATTTTTCCTCTCCCATTCCTCGAAATTGGAATTTAATATGGTCATTAAATACTTGACTACGGCTACGGGATAATAGCCCGCCTGTCTGTAAAAGTCGAGGGATAGTTCGGGGTCTTTGCGCTTGGAAAGCTTGCGCTTTATTTCCCCGTCCATCTTCATAAGCGAACAGGTATGTCCGTACGCAGGGCGCTTAAAGCCCAACAGCGAGAAAAGCTCTATGTGAATGGGCAGGCTGGAAAGCCACTCCTCGCCGCGGATAACCAGCGTGGTGTGCATAAAGTGGTCGTCTATCGCGTGTGCAAAGTGATAAGTGGGTATGCCGTCCGACTTTAAAATTACGACGTCCTGGTCGTTTTCGGTTACGGTTATTTCGCCCTTTATTCTGTCCTTAAAGGTTATTTTATTGCTTGTGCTTCCCTGCGATTTAAGCCTTATAACGAAAGGTTTACCCTCCGCAATATTGCTGTAAATCTCTTCTTCGGAAAGATTGCGGCACTTTGCGTATTCACCGTAGTAGCCCGTTATCTGCTTGTTCTCCGTTTGTACGGCGCGGACTGCGTTGAGCTCGTCCTCGGTGCAAAAGCACGGATACGCCAGACCGCGTTCTATCAAATCTTTCGCATACGCGCGGTAAATCGAAGCCCTCTGCCGCTGATAGTAAGGACCGTATTTATTGAGCGGCGAATTTATTTCCGCGCCCTCGTCGAAATTCACTCCGAAATATTTAAGCGAACGGATAACCGATTCAACCGCTCCGTCCACCTTTCTCTTCAAATCGGTGTCCTCAATTCTGAGGTAAAAAATACCGCCCGTAGTATGCGCAATTCTTTCGTCGGCAAGCGCGCTGTAGAGGTTGCCGAGGTGTATAAAGCCCGTGGGCGACGGCGCAAGACGGGTTACTTCCGCACCTTTTTCAAGCTGTCTTTCGGGGTACATTTTTTCGTACTCTTCAAGGGGAAGCAAGTCGTTGTCTGGTATTAAAGTTGCGGCAAGTTTTTTCAAATCCATAATCATTTTTCCTTATTTTTTTTCTTTATGCTCAGTTTTTTCTTTATGTTCCGAACGAATTTTACCGGATTAAACAACTGGAACAGTATAGCGCCGGCGCAAATACCGACCGCCAAACCGAGGAGCGTAAGCACGCAAGTCAATCCGTATGCGCCTGCATTTGCAAGATTTCCGCGCACCAGCGCTTCCATCGTGTAGTACAGCGCACCGCCGGGGACGAGCGCTATTATTGCGGGTATTATCATAACGGTTGCCGGAGTTTTTATAACTCTTGCGAGAATTTCCGAAAGAATTGCGGCAAACAGCGCCGTAAGCAAAACCACGACGAACGTCTGCTCGGGCATAAGGAATTCCAGCAGAAGATATACGCCGAGCGTAGGAACCGTCGCGAGTAGCGCCCACCCTATTCTTTTGAAGTTAAGGTTGAAAAACGCGCTTATGCCGAACGTTCCCGCAATACCCGAACCGAGTAAATAAACGTAGTGACGCCAGTCCGTGTAACCGGGCGCGGGAACAAAATCGGTTATGGGGCGTAACGCAAGCATCGCAACCGCGTAGCCCGCGGCAATGACCGCGGTTAAAAGAAGTGCGTTTGTTATCTGGAAAGTACCGCTCATAATGTCGCCCGTAAACAAATCGCGCACGGCGTTGGTGAGCATCAGCCCAGGTATCAATATCATTATCGTGCCTATCATAACCATAGAGCCGTGGCATTGCAGACCGCACAGCACGAACAGCTTGCATACGGAAATGCTGAGCAAACCGCCTGACAGCGACATTATGAAGATAGTTGCGTACGCGTTGAGCGAACGCGTGGAAAGCAATTCGTTAAACCCCGCCATTAAAAACGCAACTATGAAAGCGGGAATAACGTCGGCGAGGTTGCCGCCGAAAAACATTGAATAGAAGCCGCCGACCAATCCCGCGCCGACTATTGTTACCCATTTGTTGCGAGTTTTGGAATTAACCAGATCGGATATTTTTTTTAGCGCTTCGTCGGGGGGATATTTTTCTTTGCAGATATCGCGCGAAAGCTGATTGTACTTTTCCAGAAGCGCAAGGTTGTTCGAGCTGGACTGCACCCTCTTCAAAAGGCTGTATTCGTGTCCGTTTTCAAGCTTTATACTGCCGATTACCATAGAGGGGAATGCGGCGCAGCTCACTTCTTCCACGCCGTAGGCGGAGCATATTCTGTCCACCGCCGTTTCCGTACGGGAAACAGAGCCGCCCGAAGAAAGCAGACCTATACCCACTTTCATCGCCAGATCGAGCACCTTTTCGTAATCGATGCTATTTATTTTTTCTTCCGTGACGTTTTCTGCCGTCGGAATATTATCTAAGATAATATTTTCCATACCCCTCTAATTATACAATTATTTTTTGTTATGTCAACCGCGTAAATAGCGCGAAGAAAAATAATTTTCCGCATAATAAAGCGCCCCGAAAGCATTCGGGGCGCAAACGCGCAGTTTTTGTTATCTTTGTTTACAATGGAATATCAATCCGACCGTGCCCGGTCCGCAGTGCGAACCTATTACGGGTCCTACGGGCTGAACCTCCACGTCGGCGTCGGGGTAAAGCTCTTTAATATCCTTAACAAACCCCGCCGCAATATCCTCGCAGTCCGCCTGAAGAACGAAAATCTTGTATTTTTCCACCTCGTCACCCTTTTCTTTAAGGAAGCCCAGCATTGTGGAAAGCGCCTTTTTAAAGCCTTTCGCCTTGGCTATATTTACGATTAAGCCCTCGTCGTTGAAGTACAGCACGGGCTTTATACCAAGCATATTGCCGAACACTTTGGATACGCCCGAAACTCTTCCGCCCCTGTAAAGATATGTAAGGTCTTCCACCGCGAAATAGGTTGTCGTACGGGGAATAAGTTCTTTTATGTACTCGTCCAGCTCGTCCATAGTCGCACCGCCGCGGTATTTGAGCGCTGCATAGTAAGTAATAAATCCGCTGCCCAGCGATATGGTTTTAGTGTCTATCGTGCGTATCTCGCGTTCGGGATATTTTTTCTTCAATTCCGCAATCGCCGCGTCCATCGCGTCGAAAGTCTTGCTCATCGCGTGGGAGAAAGTTATGTAATATATATCCTCTCCCGCCTGCAAAACGGGCTCGAAATATTCCGTATACATTGTGGAGTTAAGCGCGCTCGTCTTGGGCACTTCGCCGCCACGCATTTGCTTGAAGAACGCTTTGAAATCGGTATTCTCGCCCATATCGTAGAAGAATTCCTCTCCCCCTACGGTATAAGGCATACGAATGACGTTCAGCCCCAGCTCCTTTACGGTAGTGTGCCACAATTCGCAGTTGGAATCACAGAATAACCTGTACATATCTACACCTCTTTGAATTTTTTCATATTTATGACCGTAAATTCGGTCAACTCTCTCTTATTTAACTTTTCTGAAATAAAACCACAGCACCAACAGCACCTGGCACGCGCCTGCTACTACGTAGAAAGGCCATATAACGACCTCGGGAGCGAACAGATAAATATTGACGTGGACTATCGCCGCAACCGACCAGACTATTCCCGAACAGGACAACAGCGTGGTAAATTTAGTTCCCCATATAGAAGAGAACACGGTAAACACTATAAACGATACAAGCGGCGCAACAACGTAGGTTAAAAACGCGTACTCTGAAACGGGCGTATAGAACAAAATCATAAACACGCCCGTAGCGATTACCCACACCAGACCCACCGAAAGAAGCGTTACCAAAAGGTGTTTCTTCTTTAAATTGAGTTTGGGTTTTACCACCTTTTCGGGCTGAACGCTTACGATATCGTCCACGGTGATATGGTAAAGCTGCGCAAGCTGAATGAGTACGCGCAAATCGGGAATCGATTCACCGCGCTCCCACTTGGAAACCGCCTTATCGGAATAGTTGAGCATTTCCGCCAGTTGAAGCTGGGTCAACCCTGCGGACTGCCTTAACCTTATTAAATTTGCGGCAATTATATCCTTTAAATCTTCCGTACTGGTTGTCTTTAACTCGCTCATAATAAAAGCATACCATAACTATATGCAAAATGCAAGCCTTTTAAGCAACTCTACTGGCAGTAGAGTTGCATTTTTGAGCGGTAGAGTTGTAAAAACAGACAGTTTAGTAGGCTGCAAAAATCGGAGAGCGCGTGCGCGTACGAGTAGGTTGTAAAAATTTTATCAAACGGATATACTAAAATCGTAAGAACAAAAGCATTTGCTGATAGGTTCATACCTCTGTTTAGAAACGAGTTAGACAAGGAAGCCGCGGCTTTTACGACAGGAGTTTACAAATAGTAAATGACTGAGTAAAAACGCAAGGCTGACACAGTATAACGAAGTTTATAAGCAGAGAAACATTCAGGAGGTTACATGAAAGTGAGAAATTTCGATATATTTGTCGATTCGGCGGCAAATCTGACCGACGAAATGATAAAAAATTTTGATATTAAAGTCGTATCATATACCTGCTCCATCGACGGACAGGATATGGAATGCTATGAAGAAGGCGTGCCCTACGAGCAAATCGCCAAGAAATTCTACGACGCTATGCGTAACGGCAGCGACACAAAAACCACGCTTGTAAATGCGGAAAAGATTAAAAATGCGGTTATCCCCTCCCTCGAAGCGGGCAAAGACGTGCTGTTCGTTACCATATCTTCACAGATAAGCGGCACGTACAATCAGGCAAAAACGGTTGCCGAGGAGATGAAAAAGCTGTACCCCGAACGCAAGATGCTCGTTGCGGACAGCTTCAACGCGTCGCTCGGCGAGGGTATGTTCGCGGTGCAGGCGGCAAGGCTCGGGGAACTGGGCGAAAGCATAGAAACCTGCGCGGAATGGATAGAAAAACACAAGCTGAATATGAATTCCGTATTCACCGTTTCGCAGTTGAAATATCTGAAACGGGGCGGCAGAATTTCCGCTACCTTGGCAATTGCGGGCACTCTGCTTAATATAAAGCCGGTGCTCAAAGGTGACGCAAACGGCAAAATTTCGTTTGCAGGCACGGAGCGCGGCAGAAGAAAAGCTCTTTCCCGCCTTGCGGAAATGTTTGAAAAGAACGTAATCGGACCCGAAAGCCAGACGGTTTGCATTGCGCACGCGGACTGTCTGGAAGACGCGGAAGCGCTCAGGGATATGCTTATCGCCAGAGGCGCTACCGACGTGGTTATAAATATGTACGATATCTGCACGGGCTCGCACGTAGGACCGGGCACGGTCGCACTATTCTTTATGGGCAAGGACCGCGGCAAGAGCTCGGAAGAAGCTTCCACCGCTGCCGAAAAAGGCAGTGTTACGGCGCGCCGCCGCGTAAAAGGTTAATAACTTTACTCACACACCTTATATTTTTCACTATATTGGAAGTGCCGAAGGCTTTAAAGCCTTCGGCACTTTCTGTTATTCTTTTCGTAAAAATCTTTTTAGACGATAAAAATCTTTTTACGATTTTCAGGGCGTTGCCCTCTTTTTGCAATTGATGTTGCCCTCAATTATTAGAAATCGCAAAAATTCACCCAGTGAGCCGCAGGTATGCGCAAATTGGGGCGCGCTGCGCAAAAACGCGGTTTTGCTTGCTACAT
>CAZACR010000014.1:0-18218 GCA_964483715.1 uncultured Clostridia bacterium | reverse complement strand
TGCAAAGGGAGACGTTATAATACTTCTCGGCGGAGAGACCGGCCGCGACGGCTGCGGCGGCGCTACGGGCTCTTCCAAGGCTCACGATAAAAAATCCGTTCAGACCTGCGGCGCGGAAGTGCAGAAGGGCAACGCACTTACCGAAAGAAAGCTTCAGAGACTGTTCCTGAACGGAGAAGCTACGCGCAAGATTAAGAAATGTAACGACTTCGGCGCAGGCGGCGTTTCCGTCGCTATCGGCGAACTTGCGGACGGACTTATAATAGAACTCGATAAAGTTCCCAAGAAGTACGAAGGGCTTTCCGGTACGGAACTTGCTATTTCCGAATCTCAGGAAAGAATGGCGGTGGTCGTTGCGGAAAAAGACGTTGAAAGCTTTATCGCGCTTGCCGCGGAAGAAAACCTTACAGCAACGCCCGTTGCGGTTGTTACCGACGACAGAAGAATGAAAATGTATCACCGCGGAAAGGCAATTGTGGATATATCCCGCGATTTCCTCGATACGAACGGCGTCAAGCAGGAAACGAAAGCGGAAATTAACGAAGACGTTACCGCATTCTTCGATAAGCCCGCTCAGCTGCCCGATTTTGCAACTGCGCTTAGCGGAGTTATGTCACAGCTCAACGTATGCTCGAAGAAAGGACTTGCGGAAAATTTCGACTCTACGATAGGCGCAAAATCCATTTATATGCCTTTCGGCGGTAAATATCAGCTTACTCCCGTCATAGCAATGGCGGCAAAACTTATGGGCGGAGAAACGGACGACTGCACCGTATCGGCGTACGGCTACAGTCCCGAACTCTCTTCGTCGTCACCTTTCACCGGTGCTATCTATGCAATCGTAACTTCGGTTGCCAAGCTTGTAGCGGCAGGCGCGGACTATCATGACGCGCGCCTTACCTTACAGGAATTCTTTATGAGATTGAGGGAAGACCCCAAGCGCTGGGGCGTTCCTCTTGCGGCGCTGCTGGGCGCACTTCACGCACAGCTCGGTTTAGGTCTGGGCGCTATCGGCGGCAAGGACTCTATGAGCGGTACTTTCGAGGATATCGACGTTCCGCCTACCTTGATTTCGTTTGCGCTTGCACCCGCTAAGGCTTCCGCACTTATAACCAATGTGTTAAAAGCAAATGGTCAGAAGCTGTACTTGCTTCCTATGAAAAAGGACGGCAACCGCATACCCGATTTTGACTATCTTAAAAAGCTGTATACGGCTGTAAACGGCGGCATAAAAAACGGCAATATTTCGTTTGCAACCGTCGCTGAAAAAGGCGGCGTGGCTTCCGCGGTAGTAAAATCCTGCTTAGGCAACGGCTTGGGTTTTGCATTCGAGGGCGACAAAGCGAGCCTTTTTGCAGAATGTTACGGCGATATAATCGTTTGTGCAAAAGATATTTCCGCGCTCGGCGTTGACAGCGTTTACATAGGCGAAACGGCGGAGGGGGCGTTCTCTCTCGGCGGCGAAAAGCTTTCAGTCGAAAATGCGGTTAAATCTTTCACCGAAAAGCTGGACGGAGTATTCCCCGCAACGGCAAAAGCGGAAGGAAAAGTTCCCGACTGCGATTATACAGCCGGAGCTAAATATACCAACATATCCACAAAAATTGCTAAGCCCAGAGTATTTATACCCGCATTCCCCGGAACGAACTGCGAGCTCGACACTGCGCGCGCGTTCAAAGCGGCAGGAGCGGAAACGGATATACTCGTCATCAAAAACCGTTCGGCGGCGGATATAGAAGAAAGCGTGGAAGCTATTATAAAAGCTGTAAACAAAGCTAATATTATAGCGTTCCCCGGCGGTTTCTCGGGCGGCGACGAACCTGACGGCTCTGGCAAATTTATCGCGACAACGTTCTCTAACCCCGCAATTGCGGAGAGGGTTATGGAGCTTTTAAACAACCGCGACGGTCTGGCTCTCGGTATCTGTAACGGCTTCCAGGCTCTTATCAAGCTCGGTTTAGTGCCCTACGGCAAAGTCCGTTCTCTTACGGCAAGCTCGCCTACGCTCACGTACAACAATATATCGCGCCACGTATCGACTATGGCGAATATAAGGGTAGCTTCCAACCTCAGTCCCTGGCTTTCGGGTTGCAAGGTGGGTGATGTTTATTCCGTTCCCGTATCCCACGGCGAGGGCAAAATAGTAGCGCCCGAAGAAGAGCTTCAAAAAATGCTTGCAGGCGGTCAGATTGCAACTCAGTACGTGGATTTGAACGGAGTTCCCACTATGCAGAGCCCGTACAATCCAAACGGCAGTAACTGGGCGATAGAGGGTATAACCTCTCCCGACGGCAGAGTGTTCGGCAAAATGGGACATAGCGAAAGAAAGGGCGAAAACCTGTATAAAAACTTTGACGGCAATTTCGATATGAAGATATTCGAAAGCGGCGTTAAATATTTCAAGTAAAAATAAAGAAAGCATAAAATCAACCTGAGGGGGATTATTTATGAAATGTATGTATTGCGGCTGTGAAGACAGCAAGGTTATTGACAGCCGTTCCGCCGACGAAGGCAGAACGATAAGAAGGCGCAGGGAATGTATCAAGTGCGGCAGGCGTTTTACTACGTACGAAACGATTGAAGATACGCCCGTGCTTGTCGTAAAAACGAGCGGCAACAGGCAGGCTTACGACGCTCAGAAAGTAAAGAACGGCATTATAAAGTCGTGCGAAAAGCGCCCCGTATCCATGGAGAGCATAGATAAGATAGTGGACACCGTAACCAAGAAAGTTTACAACTCTATGGAGCAGGAAATATCCTCCAAGCAGATAGGCGAAATGGTTATGGACGAGCTGAAATCTTTAGACGAAGTTGCATACGTGAGGTACGCAAGCGTTTACCGTTCGTTTACGGATATAGACAGCTTTATGGCTGAACTGCAAAAAATGATTGCAAACAAAAATAAAAAATAAAAAGGCGTAAAGGCAGTTAAACACTGCCTTTAATTTTGAATTTATGAGCGGTAATAAAACTAAACGTGTAAATATAGGCGGAGTGCTTGTAGGCGGCGGAGAAAGGGTTAAAATCCAGTCGATGTGCACTACGAAAACCTCGGATACGGAGGCTACGGCGCGCCAGATACGCGCCCTTGCCGACGAGGGGTGCGAGATAGTAAGGGTATCCGTGCTCGACGAGGCTGACGCGATTGCGATAAAGGAGCTTAAAAAGCTTTCGCCGTTACCCATAGTTGCGGACATACATTTTTCGCATAAGCTTGCCGTAAAAGCTATAGAAAGCGGTTGCGACAAGGTGCGCGTAAACCCCGGCAATATCGGCGGCAAGCGTGAGATAGAAATTGTTGCGGACTGCATAAAGGCGCACTCTATACCTATGCGCGTCGGTGCGAACACGGGCAGTATAGAAAAACAATACCTTGAAAAGTACGGAAGAAGCGCGCAGGCGCTGGTGGAAAGCGCTTTGCATAACGCTCACGTTTTCGAAAAGTTCGGCGTAAGCGATATAGTCGTTTCCGTAAAAGCTTCCGATGCGGCGCTTACCTATCAGGCGTATTCTCTTTTATCAAAGAGTTGCGACTATCCGCTGCATATAGGGGTAACCGAAGCTGGTACGGAAGAGATGGCTGTAATCAAATCGAGTGCGGCGCTCGGGGCGCTTCTTCTTAACGGAATAGGCGACACGCTGCGCATTTCCATAACGGGCGACCCCGTGCGCGAGGTAATTGCCGCCCGAAATCTTTTGCGTGCGATTGGAATTGACAAAAACTTTGCCGACGTAATTTCCTGCCCGACTTGCGGCAGGTGCGAATGGAATTCGGCGGAGCTTGCCCAAAAGGTCAACGAACGAGTTAAAAACGTGCAAAAGCCTATAAAAATAGCGGTTATGGGTTGCGTTGTAAACGGACCGGGGGAAGCTAAGGACTGCGATATCGGAATTGCAGGTGCGGCTGAATATTGCGTGATTTTCAAAAACGGTGAAATAATCAAAAGGGTAGAGCGGGAAAACGCGGAGCAAGCGTTTTTTGCCGAGATAGATAAAATAGTCAATGACTGAGAAATTTATAGACAAAATAAGATGTGTGCCGTCGTTCGAAAGGGCAATCGTGCCTTCGGTAACGCTTAAAAAAGCGGAAAACACGGTTGAAATAAGCGTTATAACCGACAGGGCATTTACCGCCGAAAACGAGAGCGAGCTAAAAAAAATAGCCCGTGCGTACGTGCCGGAATTTTTTTCGTGCAAGCTTTTAATAAGCAAACTTACGCCCGACGAAAAAATGGTTGCAAAAAAGATATACTCGCTTATATCGCAGATAAACAGGCAGCTCGCGGCTTTCGTAACGCCCGATGATATTGTCGTCGAACGCACCGAAGACGGTTTTTTCTTTACGGTAAAAGTAGTGCACGCTTCCGTTTTTACAAGCGACTTTATTCAGGAGTTGAGCAGTGCCCTTGAAAAATGTTTTTGCGGAAAGTTCAGCGGAAAATGCCTGACTGCGGAGAGCAAAATAGACGATATAGAAATCGAAGAAGAACACGAAAATATCGAATACGTTTTGCCCGTGCGGACTTTTGATATCGAGGAGTTTTCTTTTATCGAGGGTACGGAAACGCAAAAGACGGCAGTTTATCTTTCCGACGTGAATTTTATAAGCGAAAACGTGGTCTTGTGCGGCAAGATAGAGAATATAAGAGAGCGCACTTTCCAAAAGCAGAACGGCAAAGAAAAGCTTATGTATAACTTCGTTATAAATGACGGTACTGCGGCGCTGCGCGTAAGCTATTTTGCCCGTCAGAAGAGCATAGATAAAATCAAAAAATTACAGGTCGGAGACAGTATCGTCTGCACGTGCAAGACGGACACATTCAACGGCGAAATACGCACGACGGCTAACTTTATAGACTACGGCAAAACGCCTGCAGATTTCGTGCCCGAAAAGCGCCCGTCCAAACCTGTTCCGCGCTACTACGAAACGATAAAACCCGAGCCCTACGTGGACTATACTCAAAGCGATTTTTTTGCGGATAACGCCCTTCCCGACTGCTTAAAGAACAACGTGTTCGTTGTGTTCGATTTGGAAACTACGGGACTTAACAGCTCGCCTGCGGCGGGAAATATGGACAGAATAATCGAAATAGGCGCGTACAAAATTATCGGCGGAGCGATTAAAGAATGTTTCAACACGTTCGTAAATCCTCAGCGCAAGTTATCTGCGGAAATTATAAACCTTACGGGAATAGACCAGCAGACGGTTGACGGAGCGCCGGTATACGAAAAGGTTATGCCAGACTTTTTCAAGTTCTGCGACGGAGCGTATTTAGTGGGACACAACGCCGCAAATTTCGATTTCAAATTCATAGATTACTATTGTTCGAAGTGCGGATACGTTCCCGAACGCAGACTTTTCGATACGTTGCCGCTTTCGCAACAGCTTTTGCAACTCTCTAATTACAAGCTCAATACGGTTGCGGACCATTTCGGTATCGTTTTTAACCACCACAGAGCGGCGGACGACGCTTTGGTAACCGCAAAAATCTTTATTGAGCTGTTAAAAATAAAAAAAGTTTTACCAAATCCCTGTTAAAACTTGCCAAATAAAAAACTATGTGTTATACTGTTTACAGACTTAATACTTAGTAATAAGATTGAGTGCCTTGCAAAAGGCACTCAATACTTGTATATCGGGGTACAATGAACTTTAAACCTGTTGAAGAGATATCGGCGTTTCTTGAAAAAATAGCGCAGCCGATGGGTATAGAAATAGTCGCCGTGGAGTACGAAAACAAGACGCAGTCGCTCACCGTTTTCATCGAAACGGAAACGGGAGTGGACCTCGACACCTGCGAGAAATTCCATAACGCGATACTCGACCCTATCGACGAGTTAGACCCCAGCTTCGGCGCGCCGTATACGCTCAACGTTTCGAGCCCCGGTCTTGACAGACCGTTCAAAACCGCAAGGGATTTCGAGCGTAATACAGGCAAGGAAGTGGAAGTCAAACTTTACGCCCCCTTAAAAGGCAAAAAGTTTTTAGAGGGCACGCTCGAACAGTTCGACGACACTACCGTAACTATAGCGCTGGTAACCGAAACGGTTAAGATACCCCGCAATAAAATTGCTAAGATAAACAAAGCTATAAAAATGTAACAAAAAGCGCTTAATGCGCGTTCACAGATATTTTTTAGGAGAATCAAAATGGTAAACAAGGATTTTTTTGCCGCACTTGCGGATCTCGAAAAGGAAAAGGGAATCCCTCAGGAAGTATTTATAGAAGCGCTTCAGAACGCTCTCGTATCCGCGCTTAAAAAGCAAGCGGGCGGCGTAGGGTCGGTCGAATTGAAGCTTGTGCCCGAAAGAGGCACTATCGATTTTTATTCCGTCAGAACCGTCGTGGAAGAAGTTCTGGACAAAGATTCGGAAATCTCGCTCGAAGAAGCGCGCACAATCAAAAAGAGCTATAAAGTAGGCGATAAGGTTACCGAAAAGTTCACTCCCAAAGATTTTTCGCGTATCGCCGCTCAGACCGCAAAGCAGGTTATATTGCAAAAGCTCCACGAAACCGAGCGCGACGCCGCTATGAGCGAATTCTCCGATAAGGAAGGCGAGCTCGTAGTCGGTACGGTAAGAAAAATCGACCTTAAAAATATCTATATCGAACTGGGCAAAGGTCAGGTTGAGGGTTTGCTTCTGCCCTCCGACCAGGTACCCGGTGAAACGTATAACGTAAACGATAAAATCAAAGTTTTCGTCCGCAGAGTTAAGAGCGGTTTCAAGGGCGCGCAGGTGCTCGTAAGCCGTTCGGCGGCAGGCTTGGTTCGCAAGCTGTTCGAGGACGAAGTTCCCGAAATCAAACAGGGCACCGTCGTAATCAAGGAAATCAGCCGCGAAGCAGGCGCGAGAACGAAAATAGCAATCTATTCCGAAGACCCGAGAGTAGACGCCATAGGCGCATGCGTCGGCAATAAAGGCGCGAGAGTAAACGCGATTGTAGAAGAATTGCACGGCGAGAAAATCGATATAATTCCCTGGAGCGAAAATCCTCTCGAATTCATTGCGAAAGCGCTTTCGCCCGCAAAGGTTATTTCGGTAACCCAGCTTGACGGCGACAGAACGGCTATGGCTGTCGTTCCCGACGATAAGCTCTCGCTTGCGATAGGCAAGGACGGACAGAACGCTCGCCTTGCGGTAAGACTTACGGGCTGGAAAATCGACGTCAAGAGCGAATCGGCTGCGGCTAAACTCGGATTTAATCTCACTGAAGAAACCGAAGTCGGAGAGGAAAACGAATAATATCAGATGCAGAAACAAAGAAAAATTCCGCTCAGACAGTGTATCGCGTGTCGTGAGCTGAAAGAAAAGAAAGCAATGCTTCGGGTTGTGAAAAACTCCGCAGGTGAAATTTTTCTCGACTTTTCGGGTAAAGCGGCGGGGCGCGGTGCATACGTTTGCGACCGGCCCGACTGCATAACCAGGCTGAAAGCAAAAAGAATGATTGACAGAGCGTTTTCCTGTAAGGTAGACGACAAGGTTTACACCTCGATTGAGGAGGAGTATTTTGGCAGGAAAAGTTGAAACGTACCTCGGATTTTGTTTAAAATCGAGGAAAATAGCACTGGGCGCAGGCACGGTAGACCTATTGAAAAACGGAGTATATCTCCTGATAGTCTGTTCCACTGCGTCCGAAAATACGAAGAAACTGGCTTTCAAATTCAAAAACAGGTTTTCGTGCCCTTTGATAATATGTAAAATCGGGCTGGAAAACGTCGTGCATAAATCGGGCTGCAAAATTGCCGCCGTGCGTGATGCGAATTTGGCACACGCAATCTGCGACAATCTGAACGACGACTACGAACTATGCGACGGGAGGCAATAAAAAATGGCTAAATATGAAAATATAGAAAATATCGTTAAAATGTTATCCGACGATAAGATAGGCGAGCTTTCCAAAAAAGTGTCCGCGGTGGAAAAGACGGCTTACGAAATAATGAAGAAGCTGACCGATTTAAACAACGTCAGACTTGCGAAAATAGCCGAAGAAAAAGCGGCACAGGAAGAAAAGGAAATTGCCGAGTTAAAACAGTCCGAACCCGTAAAAGAAGAAGCGCAAACTGCGGTTAAGGAAGAAAAAGCTCCCGTTCAGGAAATAAAAGCGGAAAAGCCCGGCGAGCAAAAAAGCGAAAAGCACGAAATAAAAGCGGAACAACCTCAAGCTCCCGCAAAGGAAAAAGCGGAGAAAAAAGAGGAAGAAAAACCTCAACCCAAGCCTGAAAAGCCCGCAAGACCTTCCTTTATAGTCGCAAAAGCTCCCGCAGCTCAGCCCAAGACATTTATCAACAAGGATAACGGCAGAGGCGAAAGAGCGCCCCGTCAGAGCTTCAATCAGCAAAACCGTCCTCTCGGCGGCAACAAACCTGCGCAGGGCGGCGGTGCAAAATACGTTGCTCCCTCGGCAGTTCAGCCCACCAAACCGACCGGCAAGAACTTCGGCGCGGATAAGAAAAAGGGTTTTGACAAGACTTATATCGAAAAAGACAGGCACGCAATATCCAAACGTGCGCTCGCTAAACAGCAGGGCGTAAGCGTTTCCGATTTCGACGAAGATAAGAGCGGTTACAGAAAACTCAGAGTTAAAAAAGATAAAAAACAGCAGAGTTCGCAAACGGTTAAAATCGAGCACGCAGTTGTCACCACAAACGATATTCCTTTGAAGGTATTGTCGGAAAAGTTGGGCTTGACCGCGGTTGAAATTACTAAATGGCTTTTCAAAGAAGGCATTATGAAGACCGTAAACGAGTCGATAGATTACGATACGGCAGCGCTTTTGGCGGCAGGTATGGGCATCGAGCTCGAATACAAGCCCGAAAAGACGGCTGAAGAAATTCTTACGGAAAAGCAGGCGGATACGGTTGAAGAAATCGAAAGCCTTGTTCCCCGCGCACCCGTCGTTACCGTTATGGGTCACGTAGACCACGGTAAGACTTCGCTTCTAGACTATATAAGAAGAAGCAACGCGGCTGCGGGCGAAGCGGGCGGCATAACCCAGCATATCGGCGCGTATTCGGTCAATGTGAACGGCAAGAGCATTACGTTTATCGATACCCCCGGTCACGAAGCGTTCACGGCAATGAGAGCGCGCGGCGCACAGGTTACGGATATCGCGATTATCGTCGTGGCAGCGGACGACGGCATTATGCCGCAGACGATAGAGGCAATCAACCACGCGAAAGCGGCGGGAGTTTCCATCCTCGTTGCTATAAACAAAATGGATAAAGACGGGGCTAATCCCGACAGAATAAAGCAACAGCTCACCGAGCAGAATCTCGTTCCCGAAGAGTGGGGCGGCGACACGCCCGTGTGCCCTATCTCCTGCAAAACGGGCGAGGGTATAGAGGAGCTGTTGGAAAACGTATTGCTGATAGCGGAAATGAAAGAACTGCTTGCCAATCCCGAAAGACAGGCTCGCGGTACTATTATCGAAGCTCAGCTCGATAAGGGCAAAGGTCCTCTTGCGACCGTTCTCGTGCAGAACGGCACGTTGCGCACGGGCGACTATATTATATCTGGTACGATTACGGGCCGTGTAAGAGCTATGATAGACGACAAGGGCAGAACGGTAAAAGAAGCCGCTCCGTCCATGGCGGTTTACGTTCTGGGTCTTGAAGAAGTTCCCAATGCGGGCGACGCGATTTTTGCCGTTACGCAGGACTTGATGAAGTCCGTTATCGAAGAGAGAAAGAGAAAGGAAAGCGACGAATTGCTTAAAGCGACTCCGTCAACAAACCTCAACGATATCTTCGGAAAAATGGACGAGGGCAATATCAAGACGCTCAACCTTATCATCAAGGGCGACGTGCAAGGCTCGGTTGAGGCGGTTAAACAGTCCGTACTCAAGCTTTCCAATGAAGAGGTACACGTTAAAGTTATCCACAGCGGCGCAGGCGCGATAACCGAATCCGACGTTATGCTCGCGGAATCGTCCAAAGCGATTATCCTCGGCTTTAACGTCCGTCCCGACGCAAAAGCGCGCGCTACGGCGGAGAGAAGCAAGGTAGACGTGAGGAGCTACCGCATAATTTACGATTTGCTCGACGATATGGAAGCGGCGCTCAAAGGTATGCTTACGCCCAAATACAGGGACGTATACCTCGGCAAGTGCGAAGTTCGTCAGACGTTCAAAATTACGGGTGTCGGCAATATTGCAGGCTGCTACGTTCAGGAAGGAAAAATCGTCCGCGGCGGCAAGCTGAGAATTTACCGCGACAATATTCTCGTGGTAGAAGGCAACGTAAAGCAGCTTAAGCGCTTTAAGGACGACGTGAAAGAAGTCAACTACAATTACGAATGCGGTTGCGCAATCGAAGGGTTTAACGATATAATGGTCGGCGATATTATCGAATGCTATATGATAGAGGAAGTATCGCCCGATAAGAGGTAATAATGAAAGGTTTACGCGGCGAAAGGCTTGCAAGCCAGTTCCGTGAAGAAATATACAAGGTAATATCCACATCTCTGCGGAACAGATATCCGGAACTGAGCGCTATAATAAGCGTTACTTATGCGGACGTCGCTCCGGATTTAAAAAACGCAAAAGTATTTATCAGTATATACGACGTAAACGAGGACAAAAAGCGCAACAGTTTTGAAATAATCAGTCAGAATGCGGGCTTTATAAGACACGAGCTTTCCCAGGTTTTGCACCTCCGAACCGTGCCCGAATTGCGTTTTTATACCGACGGCAGTATGGAATACGGCGATAAAATAGATAAACTGCTCAAAAATATAGAACATACGGATACGGACAGCGATGAATAATTCGAGCTTAGCGGAAATAGCTTCGGTACTTAAAAATGCGAATACTGTTGCGATAGCCTGCCACGTGCGCCCCGACGGCGACGCGCTCGGCAGCGGGCTTGCGCTTTGCCTTGCGCTTGAAAACGCGGGCAAGTCCGTTTATATGCTTTGCGAAGACGCGCCTCCAGAAAGGTTGCGCATTTTTCCCGCGATGGAAAAAACGTATCAGCAATTGCCCGAGAACGTTTCTTTCGACTTGTTCGTAGCGGTTGACAGTGCGGAGCTTAACAGAATAGGTGTTTTCGCATCATATTTTGAGTCGTTCAAGGGCGTTACGCTTAATATCGACCATCATATTTCCAATCCGAAATTTGCAAAATACAACTACGTTTTGCCCGACAATACGGCAACGTGCGAGATAATGCCCGAAATTTTAGAAGCGGCAGGTTTTGAAATAACCAAAGATATTGCGGATTTGCTCGCTCTCGGTTTATTGACTGACAGCGGAAATTTCACGCATAACGACGTGAGTGCAAAAACGTTCTCCGTTGCCGCAAAACTGAAGGAAAAGAAAGCGGATATAAGCGATATAGGCTATCAGATGTTTACTCGCCAGATAAAGGGGCGTGCGCTTCTGTACGGCAGAGTGATAAGTAAAATGCGCTTTACGCTTGACGATAAACTCGTTTTCCTTACGGTAACGCAAAAAGATTTCGAAGAAACCGGCACTGATAAGAGCCAGACGGAAGGCTTTGTCGATTATCCGCTTTCGATAGACGGCGTTGAAGTTTCGATAGCGCTTATGGAAGTAAAGAAAAATCAGTACAAAGCGTCGCTCAGAAGCCGCAGAGCGGACGTCAACGCAGTCGCTTCTAAGTTTGGCGGCGGCGGACACGTGCTGGCAAGCGGTTGCATGCTGTTCGGAGAGTACGAAGAGATTATCGAACGGCTTACATATGCGGTTTATCAACAGCTATGAACGGTTTTATAAACCTCAATAAATGCGCAGGAGCAAGCTCGGCAAAAGAGGTAAGCGTAATTAAGCGGCTTACGAAAACTCCGTGCGGACATATGGGAACGTTAGACCCAATGGCAAGCGGAGTTCTGCCTATCGCTATCGGCAATGCGTGCAGACTGTTCGACTATTTTTTAAGTAAAAGAAAGACTTACGTTGCGACTTTTGTGTTCGGCGGCGACTACGATACTCTCGACACTACGGGCGAACTTATAAAAAGCGGCGGCAGAATACCTACCGAAGCTGAAATTCAAAGCGTAATCGGCGGACTCGTCGGCGAAATTATGCAGGTTCCGCCAAAGTACAGCGCGAAGTCGGTAGGCGGTAAGCGAGGATACGAACTTGCCCGAAGCGGCGTGGAGTTCAGCCTTCCGCCGAAAAAGGTCAACGTTTATTCAATCGATTTGCTCGGACAATCAAGCGAAGACAGTTTTTCGTTTAAAATAGAGTGCGGCGGCGGAACTTATATCCGTTCCATAGCGCGCGATATGGCGGACAAGCTGGGAACATATGCGGCGATGAGTGCGCTTATAAGAACAAAGAGCGGTCCTTTTGCGATAGAAAACGCAGTATCTTCGGAGGAATTGACTGCTGAAAATTTAAAAGCATACGTAATTCAGACGGAAAGTCTTCTTCCGTACGAAAGTATTTATGCGGACGGTGTAACGGCAAAAAAACTATTTAACGGCTTATCCGTCAAGAGTGAACTTGACGACGGTATTTACAAAATTTTTAACTCAAACGACTTTTACGGCTTAGCGGCGGTAGAGGGCGGAATATTAAAGGTAAGGACAAAATTATGTTGAATGTAATCGAATACGGCAAAGACGAATACGACTTCCCCGCGCTTTTGGTTCTCGGTTGTTTTGACGCAATCCACGTCGGACACAGAGACCTGATTAAAAAAGCCAAGCTGCAAGCCAAAATCAATGGTCTTGATTTAGGGGTAATGCTTTTCCGTGACGGTAAAGGCGGTAAAACGGTTTATTCATTCGAAGAAAGACTGGCTATTTTAGAAGAGTACGCCGTCAAATTCGTGCTTGTAATCGATTACACCGAAGAGTTTAAAGCCACCGCGCCTTTGGATTTCTTACACGCAATAGAAGAAAAAGTTAACGTTAAAGCGTATATGAGCGGTAAGGACTTCCGTTTCGGCGCAAACGCCAAGGGCAAGTCGAGCACGTTGAAAACCTACGCCGAGGACGAGGATAACGGCGTCTGGTATATGCCCGTCAAGGACGTTATGGCAGGCAACGAAAAAATCAGCACAACGCTTATAAAGCAATATCTCGAAAACGGAGATATCGCTACTGCGAACGAGCTTTTGGGCAGTGAATTCTGCGTAAGCGGTGAAGTGGTTAAAGGAGCGGGCAGAGGTGCGGAGCAGCTCGGCTATCCCACGGTAAACATAGCTTATCCCGAAAACAAATATCCCGTAAAGCAGGGCGTATACGCGGTTAAAAGCGTTATAGGCGGTACGGTTTATTACGGTATTGCAAATTACGGAACTTGCCCCACGTTCGGCGACGAAAGAGTTGCTTTGGAAGTGAATTTCGACGGCTACGAAGGCGATTTATACGGCGAAACTTTAAATATCAAATTCTTGGGCTATATGCGCGATATCACCGCGTTTGCATCTCCCGAGGAACTTGTAGCGCAGTTGAATGCGGATAAAGCGGCGTTGGAAAACTACAAACAACCCGAGGTTGTTGAAGAGGCGGTTGCCGAACCTGTTGCTCAGCCCGTTGCACAGGAAGAAACCGTAGTTGAGGAAGCTCCTGCGGAGGAAACTGAGGAAGAAGTTGTAGCGGAAGCCGAAGAAGTAACCGAAGAGGTTGCTGAAGAAATAGAAATTTCGGCTAACGAATATAAAGAGCTTGAAAGCGGTTGGGACGAAGTTATGGACGAAGCGGAAGAGCCTCAGTCCGAAGAAGTTGCAACCGGGGAAGTTGCGGAACCCGCAGAAGAAGTTATAGAGGAAGCTGCCGAGGAAGTAGCCGAAGAGGTTGTTGAAGAAGAGTTTGCGGAAGAAGCAGACGCGGAAATAATCGAAGAGGAAACCGAAGTAGTTGCGGTTGAAGAAGTTGCTGCTGAAGAAAGCGAAGCGGCGGCATGCGAAGAAGCGGAAGAAGATATTATTCCCGAGGAAACCGAGGTTTTAGACGGCGGCTTTGACGAAACGGTTGAAGAAGCTATTGAAGAACCCGTTGAAGAAACGCAGGAATTAGAAGAAGCACAACCCGAAGTGGTTGAAGAGGTAGAACCTCAACCCGAAGAAGTAGAAACAGAAGAAGAGCAATCCGAAGAGGCAGCGGCTGAAGAAGGCGGAGAGGAAAACGTTGATTAAGTTCGGACCAAGCGGAAACAGCGAAAGTTTTTACTCTATGGGCTATAAGCATACCGTTCAAGCCCCCGAATATCTCGATAAGTTCCATTTGGACTGCTTCGAATATTCGTTCGGAAGAGGTATCCTGCTTTCGGAAAGCAAGGCGGAGGAAATAGGCGCGGAATTTGCTTTAAACAACAAGGAAATAAGCGTTCACGCTCCGTATTTTATTAACTTTGCCAATCCCGACGACGAAGCGGCGCAAAAATCCTACAATTACGTTTTAAACAGTGCGAAATTCTTGAAACTGTTCGGCGGCAAGCGTTTGGTATTTCATCCTGCGGCACAGGGAAAAGCCACGCGTGAAAGCGCTGTTGCAAAAACTTATGACAGATTAAAGGTTTTACGCGACTACGTTTATCTGAACGGGTTGGACGACTTGTATTTCTGTCCCGAAACGATGGGTAAGCTCGCTCAGATAGGTACGCTTGAAGAAGTGGTGAACTTCTGCAAAATAGATAAAATTTACGTGCCTGCAATAGATTTCGGGCATATAAACGCACGCGAACAAGGCAGTTTAAAGACCGTCGAGGACTATAAATCGCGCCTTGAGTATATGATTGCGGAACTCGGATACGAGCGCGTTAAGCATTTCCACGTCCATTTTTCAAAGATAATGTACGGCGGCAAGGGCGAGATAAAGCACCTCACTTTTGCGGACGATAAATACGGGCCCGAATTCGAACCTTTGGCGGTTGCATTAAAGCAGCTTGCGCTTGAACCGTATATCGTCAGCGAGTCGGACGGAACTCAGGCTGAAGACGCCGCTGCGATGAAAGAAATATACAATAGTATTGACATATAATGTTTTTTTTGGTAAAATAATATGGTAGTAAATAATTGCGGAAAAGTCTTTGCGTCGGTCGGCGCGGACGCGCTTGTAACCACACAGGAAGATTACAGGTTTTACCTCACCGGATTTTCCAGCTCTTTCGGCGTGGTTATAACCGATATCGAAGGAACGGTTTTTTACACGGATAAACGTTATCTCGAAGCGGCTGAATATGCGCTTGCGGGAAGCGGTATCGACGTCAAGGAATATCCCCGCGGAGTTAAACTCGTTCAGCTTCTGGACAAATATCAGACGGTGGGAATGCCTATGGACAGGCTTTCCGCTTCGGAATATCTTACTTTAACGACCGGCGGATTAAACATTGTCGACAGCACTCCCGCATTCAAGGCGGCAATGGCAATAAAGAGTGCGGAAGAAATAGAAAACATCAAGCTTGCGTGCAAGGCTACAGATTTAGCTTTCAACGAGCTTTTGCCCCAGATTAAAGAGGGAATGAGCGAAAACGAGGTCGCCGCGCTTTTGGAATACCTTATGCGCAAACACGGTGCAAGCGGCACGAGCTTCGATACGATTTGCGCGTTTGGCGCGAACGGAAGCGTTCCCCATCACGCAACCGGTGATACGAAATTAAATTTCGGCGACGCCGTTTTAATTGATTTCGGTTGCAAGATAAACGGTTATTGTTCGGATTGTACGAGAACGTTCCTTTTCGGCGACGACGGCAATCACGAAGAATTTAAAAAGCTTTATCAAAAGGTTCTGAATGCGCATATGCTCGTAAAACAGCATTTTACGTGCGGTATGAAAGGCAGCGAAGGCGACGCTATCGCAAGAGATTATCTCGCTATGTACGATTTGGCGAAATTCTTTACCCATTCGTTAGGGCACAGCCTCGGTATCAACATTCACGAATCGCCCAATCTTTCACCCAGCGACGAAAACGTGTTCGAAAACGGAATGGTTTTTTCCGACGAACCGGGTATTTATATTGCAGGCGAACTCGGTATCCGCATAGAAGATACCGTAACGCTTAAGGAAGGCAAGGTGATAAGCCTTACCGATTCCGACAAAAATCTGTTAATTTTATAATTAAATTTTAAGATAAATCAAGGAGAGTAATAATATGGCATCAATTTTGGCAGGCGACATCAGGAAAGGTTCTACGTTCGAGTATAACGGCAAAGGCGTTTACACCGTAACCGAATTCCAGCACGTTAAACCGGGCAAGGGTGCGGCGTTCGTAAGAGCGACCCTTAAAAACGTAGTTACCGGTCAGGTACTTTCGGACATCACTTTCAACCCTACCGCAAAGCTTGAAACGGCGCAGGTTGAGACGAGAAAAATGTCTTATTCCTATACCGACGGCGAGTTCTATTATTTCATGGACCCCGATTCTTTCGAGATGACGACGTTGAACTTCGACCAGGTTGAAGACGCTCTCAAATATATCAAAGAAAACGATATGGTAACGATTAAGTTCCTGCACGGCACGGCGTTCTCCGTTGAACCCGAAAACTTTGTCGAGCTTAAAGTTATCGAGTGTGAACCCGGCGTTAAGGGCAACACCGCGACCAACGCTTTGAAGAACGCTACAGTTGAAACGGGTGCGAATATTCAGGTGCCTATGTTCGTCGAAGAGGGTGAAATTATCAGAATCGATACCCGCAGCGGCGAATATATGTCCAGAGTAGGCAAATAATAATTTGCAATGAAAGCCGTTATCCAGCGCGTACGCGAAGCGGAGTTGTCCGTTGACGGAAAGCTTGTTTCCGCAATAGGTTTCGGTTTGGTCGTTTTTCTCGGTATAAAGAGCGGCGATAGCGACGCTCTTGCAGATAAGTTTGCCTTTAAAGTTTCCAAACTGCGCATTTTCGAGGACAACAACGGCAAAATGAACCGTTCCGTGTCCGACGTAGGCGGCGAAGTTTTGCTCGTTTCGCAGTTCACGCTTTACGGCGATTGCTCGCACGGCAACCGTCCCAGTTTTTCGGGGGCGGAAGAGCCCGTGCGTGCAAAACAACTGTACGAACTGTGTGCGGAAAAATTACGCGAGACGGGGCTTACGGTCAAACTTGGCGTGTTCGGCGCAGATATGAAAATCAGGCAGTTTAACGACGGACCTGTTTCGATAATAATGGAATTATAATAACACAAACAGGGCGAGTTTATCGCCCTGTTTGAATATAGTAGATATATGCATTTTTTCAAACATCTGAAAACGGTAATGCGGCACAGAAGAGAGGTGCGGCGCAACTGCTTTAAGGTTGGTCTAATAAAACGCGGATTATTGCACGACTTATCAAAATATTCACCGTCGGAATTTATTCCCGGTGCAAAATATTTCCAGGGTACGCGCAGTCCGCAGGCAAGAGAGAGGGAGCTTGTCGGCTATTCCAAAGCCTGGCTTCACCACAAGGGTAGGAACAAACACCATTTCGAGTACTGGACCGATTGCGACGCGAACGGCGATATCGTAGCCGTGGAAATGCCGCCGGTATATTTTGCGGAAATGGTATGCGACAGAATTGCCGCAAGCAAGGTATATAAGGGTAAGGACTATAACGACGCCTGCGCTTTGCAGTACTTTGCCGCCAGAAAAGACATTTGCCGAATGAACGAAAAGACCGCGGAACGGCTTGAATACTTTTTAACGCTTCTTGCCGAAAAGGGCGAAAAGGTAATGTTCGCGGAACTTAAAAAATTTGTAAAAGAAAATAAGTAAAACGGAGGTGCTGGAAAAAGCGCCTCCGTATTCTATTTTTATTTCGTTCTTGCAACGTGCACGTTGTCTTTCGTGCGGCTTCTGAGCTCCTTTACGGGATGCTCGCTGTCCTGATATCTGTAGTCCTTGCCAAGCCTCTCGATAGCCTTTTGAATAACGAGGTGGGAAGGGTTTTTCTCGGGGTCTCCCGACATATATTTCTGATAATCGAAATACTGGTGGTCGTCGGGTAAACGCTTAACGTCTTTATAATCGAGGTTATCGCCCGTCAGCGTAATTGTACTGCCGAGTACGCGCCTTATATAATCTTTGTTTTCGCCAAGCTTTAAAAGTTTGGGGAATTCGCCAGTGCCGCAAACACTTTCGAAAGTTTTGTTTTCGTATTTTTTAAGCAGCTTGACGGCAGTCTTTAAATGGCTGACTTCCATTTTAAAGTGTTCGGTCCAAATCTTTTTAATATATTCTTCGCAGTTATCCTGCATAGCTGAGTAGTACAGCCAGCATTCGGTGTATTCGTGCATTACCCACTGTTCGAGCCAGCTTAAATTGGGGTCTT